>NZ_CP066339.1:4890450-5196104 GCF_016406125.1 Alicyclobacillus sp. SO9
TGGTACTGCCAGACACAAGGCTGGTCCGTGTCAACTCTCCTTTTCAGGCGATGTCGCCAAAGCAATTCATGGTGCAATGAATCATGCTGCGAAAGATTATGCTGTGTATAACACTGGACAACCAGAATTGTGGACCTATGAAGAATATATTGGCATGCTGGCAGCCGAGGCTGGGCGACACACAGAAGTCTATTACGCTCCCGCAGAAACCTTGAATACGTGGGCGGGTGGATTTTATCGGATTTCACTACCGTACCCAGTAGCATTTGATGTCTCAAAAACTGAACAGGAATTGGGAGTTAAACCAACTCCGATGAAAGAATGGGTGCGGGAAACTGCAACATGGATGACGAATCATTACAGAGGTATGTCACCACGGTGGTACGAAACCAGAGAGAATGAAATCCAATGGTCGTCGTTGAATATGACTGCAAGGGGCTAGTCATTATACATAAATATGTATCACCGTTTGTCATGTTAATCTCGGACTTGGGGGCAGGATAAGCGTACTGCAAACTCCCGATAATCTTTCAAGACTGTCTCAACCAAAAAACCGAAGCGGGGTGTCCTTGATGAGAAGTAGTAAAACGAATCCCAAGGTTGATGACTTTTTGGCCAAATCCCAAAAATGGAAGGAAGAATATGAAAAGCTCAGAGAGATTGTACTGGACTGTGAACTGATTGAAGAGTTTAAGTGGATGCATCCTTGTTATACGTTTGAGAAGAAGAACATCGTTTTGATACACGGATTTAAAGAATACTGTGCACTGCTGTTTCACAAAGGTGCTTTGTTAAAGGATCCCCAGGGGATACTGGTCCAACAAACGGAGAATGTACAGGCGGCGCGCCAACTTCGGTTCACCAATCTTGAGGAAATTGTAGAGATAGAGTCGACCGTGAAAGCCTATATCTATGAAGCCATTGAAGTAGAGAAAGCCGGTCTGGAAGTGAGCCTTAAGAAGACGCGAGAATTCATGGTTCCTGAAGAACTTGAAAGTAAATTTAGTGAATTTCCTGCCTTGAAGACAGCTTTTGAAGCCTTAACACCAGGACGGCAACGAGCATACATCCTCCACTTTTCCAAGCCCAAACAATCGAAAACGCGCATATCCAGGATTGAGAAATACACCCAGTACATTCTTAATGGAAAGGGATTGAATGACTAGTTTAGCCTCTCCATCAAAGCGCGCATCAAACTTGCGAATTTTAGCAGTATAGAGGAGCGATATATGTGTCAAGGAATGTTGAGTTGACTGCAGTTGAATTGGTTCTCAAATTGTCAGGACTAACGTCCCTCGCAGCGTTGCATGGGAGCATTCATATCCCTTTTAGAGAAATTCGTGAAGTATCCACCCTTCCCTATCATCATCCCGCCGGAGCCGTAAGATTTGCAGGAACCGCGGTACCGGGAACGGGGATTATGGAAGGGAGTTTTGTACACGGCACCTCGCAATTCTTTTTGTCATTCGAACACCCGGATAGGACCATCACACTTGATGGAACTTTCCACATTGATAATCAGGCCTATGAAAAGATTGTATTTGAGGTTCCGAACCCTGAGCAACTTCAGAAATTATTGGTTCAAAAATGCCCTCATCTTCAGTGATGGGTGGGTAGAGTTGAGCTTGTCGATCTCGTTCGTCAAGATGTCCTCTGTGTTCAAGATGAGTTGAGCGATAAAGGTGTCGTTTCAACGCTTCACTCCCCCTAAAGGAGGAACTTGTTTATGAGTGGATCACGAAAGTGGGTCGGTGGTTTTGCAGTTATCATTCTTCTTTATGCGATAGCCCTTGCCTTCTTCCGACACTTTTATGGCGTGCGTGTGGCCGTCAATATTGTTTTTGTCTTGGTCTTAGTGGGGTTCGTTATATACAAAGCAACTCACATGACAGTAAAGGATTTTTTTGGCGTTCAAACGAGAAGCTGGATGGTGATTCTACTGAGTTTCTACTATATGAGACTCCCTTTTATTAGGACCTATTTTGCTGAGTCTCATCATTTCACTCCCAAAATCGAAAGTTGGACCTCAAGCTCATTTCCCCACTTGCCCTCCAGCCGCCCTTTGAGCCAACTCTTCGCGCAACGTCGTTAAGCTCTCTGATGCAGAGTGATGGGCCGTATCGATGACAATGTGGTTTGTATCCCAGCTGTCATAGTGCCTGCTCTCGACCTCATCCCAGGAGGGGAGGTTCAGTCCGGGAATATCGGAGACTCTGGAACGAATTCGAGACTTGTGTTCTTCTACATCAGAACAAATAACTTCAATTTCTACAAACGGCGCGTTAAGCGACTCAGCGACCTGGCGCCAATCCTGACGCGACTGTCCAATCGGATTGACTGTGTCAGCAACCACATCAAGTCCCAATTTGAGGTTCTGTGCCGCAAGTTCATAACAAACCATGTACCCGGCCGGTCCGTCAACCCAGAGACCCGCAGTTCGCATCGCCTGTTCGACAACATCGACTCGGATGTAAGTCGCCCGCAGCTCTTGCGCCAAGGACGATGATAGTGTTGATTTTCCTGTGCCTGGCAGCCCTCCAAAGATATACAGCATGACTTACCTCCCATCTTATAGCGACCCATGTTACGACGATGCATCTTATGGTGAACCAATAAACTCTCGTGTCAAAGCTCTACTTTTGTGCTTCTGGTGATTCCAACCCGGCAAATAGAACTCGCAAACCGTATAAAAACTGACCATCATAATCAATATTAGCAAACATCCGCCTGTCGAATGGCCCCAGGGTTTCGGCAAAGTCAGCGAATGCTTCCGGAGATGTGTTTTTAAACCGCACCTCATCAGCCACAAAGGACAGCACATAGTTATTCAGCAAATTCCCGATTGTAATAAGGTTTTTGTCTGGTATGCCCATGACCGAAAGAGCGTCAATCGTAGCCGTGATGAGTTCCATCCTCCTAGGTGTGTTGGGGATAGAATCTTCAAAGACAGGAACGGCATCCCGCGTCGAAAGCAGCATAGTTCGGTATGACCTATACATGTCTTCGAGAAAGGACTTCTCATCGACTTCTCTCTTCGGCATCTGGTACTGCGAACACAGGTACTCAGCAATTTCACTATACAACTCCGACTTCCCCCGCACGTGCCAGTAAAGAGAGGCCGCCTTTATCTGAAGTTCGTTAGCAATCGTGCGCATGGTTAAATTGTCAATCCCATCGCGATTCAGTATTTTTATCGATGCTTGAACGATTGCCTGTTTCGAGATAGCCATGTATTCTCCTCGCATTCTTGAGAAAGTCCGATAATAGCAATTGACTCAAACACCGTTAGGTGATAGCTTCTATCTAACGTTGTTAGTTTCCTGTCTTAGTCCACTGTAGCACAACCAATTTGGATCAACAATTCCGATTGAAAGTCGAGGTACGACCTATGGCCCTCATGAAAAATGCACGGAAGAAGAAAGATGTGGGGATTTATGGCCCGATGGCGAAATGGTATGACAAGAACAGCCGCAAGTCGAGACTTCAAGAAATGCACCGCTATGCAGACCTTGTGGAGACACATACGGATGCTGGTTCTGCCGTTCTGGAAGTGGCTCCTGGTCCCGGTTATCTCTCCATTGAACTGGCACGTCGCGGCTATCTTGTCAGTGGCATAGAAATCAGTGCAGATTTTGTTGAAATTGAAAAACGAAATGCACAAGAAGCGAATGTCGCTGTCAATTTCGAACAAGGCAATGCGTCCGCTCTCCCCCAACAGGACGGTACATTTGACTTTGTCGTGTGTTCCACCGCGTTTAAGAATTTTAAAGATCCCCTCACCTCGCTCAATGAAATGTACCGCGTGCTCAAGCCAAATGGTAGGGCATTGATTTTGGACATGAACCACGATGCGACAAACGAGGACATTAACAACGAGATGGAACAGTCAGGCATGAGAGGCTTTGATCGCCTCTTTGTCAAGTTTTCATTTAAGACCTTTCTTAAGAGTGGAGCGTATACAAGAGAAGGCTTTGAGGCCCTCATCGCGCAGACGGAGTTTTCCAATTATGAGATTGCCAAGCAAGGCATTGGATTGCAGGTATGGCTTACGAAGGACGAGTCAATGGTGCGACGCAGCATTCACAGTGAAAAGTAAAAGATGACACGGAAGACTAGAACTTGAGGCCCTTCGTTCTAGTCTTCCGTAAAATTCTCTCTGATGGCTATAATCAGTTTCTCTCTGATGTCCTGGGCTACGTCTTCATTGATACTGTCGCCTAAATATGCTTCTGAACGGATGACTTTTTCTAGTCTCTTCACTAGCTCTCCTATAGCTCGATTGTCCCCGTCATAAATTCTAGCCAACAGTTCGTCATTACTTAACGATTCTGGCTCCATTTATCCACTCATTGCTTTTTCACTCATTGCTTTTTCACTCATTGCTTCGCGAAGTCTCTTTATGCCCCTTGTTTTAAGGCGACTCACACTTTGCTGGCTTAAATCCAGGTTCTTCGACAACTCTGACTGTGTTAGACCTCTTACAAACAATCCGTAGATTACCCTTTTTTCCTTGGGAGGCAAATTCTCAATTAGCAACATGACGTCCTTGTTGCGTTCGTCCTTTTGAGACTTTGGACATGCTAATAAGTCCCCCCATTCACTACCGTCATCAAGTGTTCGATTTATGACTAATGCGTCACGACTCCAGCGAATGTATCGACGCTTGGCATTGATTGCTTCGCGATGTATCACTTTGAGACACCAATTAATCGCCTGTCCAGTCGTATACCTTTGCCGTGTCATAGTGACCTCTCCTACTTCCTTTCTTCCTTCAATTACGTAGATTCAAATTTCCACTGCACATCCGCTAGCGCAGACATCATATTTTCGTCAAGCGTTCATCAACTGTCTTACTCATCAATAACACCATGCCGATCACGCAGATACACCACGGCCCCGCCCTCACGGCCAGCGGGCTTTACCCAGCCGGCTTTATATTGATAGTTTGTATCGTATGGCATTTCCTTTCCGACTTGCACGACGCATGTCACTGCGATTTCAATAGAAGAATTACTTGGACTCATGCAGCGAATATGAGCACCTATGAGTGAAACAAGCTGTTCTGTGTGTTTCTTGTTATTGTTCAATCCTCTGTGCGTTGATAGGCAAGACAGCCAAACCCGGCCATAGAGCGTTGAACAATAAGATGCAAAGGATGGTTGTTATGAGTAATCGATTTGATGTTGTGTGCTCAAAGCAGGATTTAGGAGGTGGGCTGACCACTAAGGTATGCACAGGTCACCCACGATATCGATACAGGCGCAGGTATTGAGTGGGATGACACGTATATCTACCATTTTCAAGGCAGTACCTTTGAATCAGAAAGCCCACTGTCTGAATATGGAATTTCTGCGTCCATTGCGAACAGGGTCACAAATCTAAAACGCCGTCTTTGGCAGTGAGTATGTCATTTTTGGGGCCAAGGTCAACGAGTCATGGAACATGAGTTTCAATTCTAATGGCATTGATTTTTCTGTCTCCATCAGTGCAAACCTAACTGGGTGGAGCGGACAAGCGACCCCTGCTTTAGGTTGGTATAACTTCGAGGAGATGCAGGTCACCGAGACACTAGACTCAAGCACGGATAACCTCAGCGCAGTGCCACAGGAGGTACTAACCTTGTTAGCAATTGGTGTCATGGTTGCACTAGTGATTGAGTACGGAGGGGAAGTTGTCGGGGCCCTGGACGTACTCAGCGGAATTTTGTCAGCTGCCGGAGCTTAATGGACAATGAGTAGAGTGGTTCAGCAGGACCTATTTAAGGGGTTGCTTCGCGAAAATATCCAAGTTGCTGCGGACTGCTGCTAGCCTGAATGGGCTCTCCTGCTGAACCCAGTTTTTTCACCTTTACAAGCTGATTGACTGGAAATTATTATCTGTAAATATGTTATAGTCTTTTAAATCGCGCGGCCATGTCCTTACTTCGCAACCACATTGGGTACGTTTTTCAAAACTATGCTCTGATTGACGACGCCACAGTGGATGACAATCTGGACATTTCTCTTATGTATAACCGGGCGGCCAAACGCGACAAACTCGCCCTAAAACAATCTGCACTGGCGCAAGTAGAACTGCCGGATATTGATGTTTCGAGAAAGATCTATACGTTATCTGGAGAGGAACAACAGAGGGTAGCACTGGCACGCCTGTTGCTAAAGCCTTGCGATTTAATTCTAGCAGACGAGCCCACAGGTTCGCTTGACGCTGACAACCGTGCTGGTGTCATCCGTATTTTGAAACAACTCCATCAGGATGGACGAACGATAATCGTGGTCACACATGATGAAGTCGTTGCGAATGCCTGTGATAGAGCGGTTGGGCTCAGTAGTGTTTCGACTTAGTCATGTGGTTTTGGAAGCGCATTGACAAACTCTGTATACTCATCTTGGGTACTAAAAGCCCGTTTCGGAATGACCAACTCCTGGGAATTCCCTACAACGATGATGAGAAATTTGTCAGTTTCATTAACGTCTCGCACTTTGCTTAGTTCTATTGAGGTTTTTACATTGTTCGTGGTCACCAAGATGAATTCTGATTGGATTTCTATTGTTCGGGGCTCTTTAAGATTGCTGCGACCGTACGCCTTTTTAAGAAATCGGTTCCATGCAAACCTAATGAAAAGACCCACGATGACATCAAATACAACGACTAGAAAGATACTTCTGCTTTCCAGCCAAAAAATCAGGGATACGATAATGAAGAACAGAACCAGTAAAGTGACTCGTTTTGCCCGCGACTTTTGATTACTCTTCATCTTTAATGATACGTAGTCCTTAACATCCCGCTCTGACAATAAAACGTCAATCTTCACAAAATCACTCCCGCATCAGGCACTTCTCGTTCCAGTGCTTCCTCGTTTCAACGCTCCTCAGTTCCCACACTTCCCAGTTCCCACACTTTCCAATTCTTGTCCCTGCTGCCCAATTCCTATGCTGCTCGCTTCACATTCGTTAGCTTAGCTGGCTTTGATTCAAGACAGCAATATCAGACTGAGCTGAAGGTAGGTTGACTGAGTTCAAGTAAGTGAGTTTAAATAGATGTTTGTTGGAAATCCATTCAAACGTGCTGTAACTTTGCTTTGCTGTGTCAAAGAGTGCGTTGACTGTCGCACCGTCTACCGTCATTTTCTTCACAGCTTGCTTTTTGGTGTTTGTATGCCCTGATTGGGTCCAGTCTTTAGAGGAGGCCTTTTCATTATTAATGCTCTCTTGCAGGCCTTGTTGCGCGGTTTTCTTGTACCCTCCGCCATTGCAAATTCGTAGTGTGGATGTGAGAGAAGATGTCTTTACGTTAAGGTTTTTCAGCACCTGATACATCTTCTTGTTTGAGTCTGTAGATAAGGATTGAGCTCCATTCGCATCCTTATTGGGCGTAAATTTTATATACACAGACACCGGATGTTGACTTAGCCGCTTCACCGTCCCTTTGGCGGCAGAGGCTACAGGGTATTTTCTCGCATATATGAAATGGTCCACTTGTGCGGGATGACGAGACTGTTCAGCCCAAAACCAGGATTGACTTGACTGGCTATACTTGTCCTTTTTACAGAAGCTTGAGTCTGATTTTGGCTCTGATGTTGATGGGATGTACCACAACCGTAAAAGAACACCGTCCCCAATAGCAGGGCTGGAATATAAAGCTTTTGGTGCATGTTTTAAACCCTCCAATAAAGAATGACAAAATCCACTGTGCACTAGACCTCAGGCAAACTCACAAACTTAGAGCAACTGGCGACACTTCTCGATGCCGTACTGTACGTATTGATAACGACAACCAGACGGAATGTCGTGAGGAAACAGCATGAAGATACGCCGACACTCAGTTAGCAGCATGTCTACCAACCGATATCGCGTACCGCTTTTTAGTTTCGTTTACGGAACATATTTTATTCAGGCATAGCCAATGGAATACTCAAGAATAATCGTAACACATTATCCTTGGAGGCTGTTGGTGAACAAACAGGCGTTTACTGGAAACCTGCCCATCACTTTGGCGTGTAGACTTCAGTCTTGGCGCTGTGTATCCAATGAAATAGAACGCTCTGAGCGGGAATATGCCTTCGCCCTTCTTCGTACCGTCGTCTAAAGGTTCTCGAATCCACTCATCCGAAACGACAGCATGTTCCACTCAAGGACTTGATCCGCGACGGGATCCCGCAGTCATTACGAGATCCCCTTTAGACAAATTTACAATTGAGACTTTTGCGTCTCCACCTCGTGCTGATGCGATTTCCATTCATCAACCAGTTTACGGGCTTCCAACTTTGGATCATCAGCCTCTGACACTGCAGTCACCACGAAAAAACCATTGACGCCGGTCTTGGCAAGCTCTGAGATATCAGCGAGTTTAACACCGCCGCCGATGACAACAGGAATTGGACTGATTCTAGCCAGCTCGGCAATTTCGTCAAAGCTCCTGGTAACCACTTTCCCGTCTATATCAAGTCCACAGTCCGGTTTGGTTTTTGTTTCATGCAACGGCCCCGCCCCAAAGTAATCCACGTGAGTTACATCCGCCGTTTTGATATACTCAAGCAATTCATGGGTTCTGGCTGACAACCCGACGATAGCATCTGCTCCTAAGTACTCCCGACACACTTCGACCGGAATGTCTGTTTGCCCGACATGAATGCCGTCCACTTTTATTCCGCTACTTCTGGCGGCAAGAACCACATCAAGTCTGTCATCCACAAGCAGCGTGACTTCGTCCGACTTGCCAGTTTGCGCAATGACGTCGGCAACCTCACGGGTTAGCTCTATCAGTTCCCGTGCTGAGGCTGTTTTTGATCGGATTTGCACACATGTAAACCCGGCCTCAATGGCATCGCTGACAATCGGTGCAACTGGACGCCCCTTTGTATTCTCGGGCCCCACGACAAAGTAGGCAGAAATATCAAGGCGCTTCCTCATCTTGATTTGACCCTCCTAAACTCCCTTAATTTTCGAAACTCCCTAGACTTCTTCAATTTCCAAAGGATTCTCGGCAATCTCCTCTGCAGCGGCTTTATATAGTTCATCAAGGAATGCTATTTGAAAACTCGCCGGAGCGTTCGCCTTACATTCAGCTCGGCTCGCTGCAAGGTTATACACCGCAGTACCTGTAAGTGCCGCAATAAAAGGCGAGGCAACAGTTGCATAGACAGCGACGACTCCGCCCAATGAACAGCCCGCACCAGTAATCTTCTCCATAAAGTGAGAGCCTCCCAGAGAGAACGCCACTATGGAACCATCTGTGACTAAGTCTGTTTCTCCGGATACAGCCACAGCCCCACCTGTCCATTTTGCTAGTGCCACAGCCGCTGTTTTCGCTGTACTCACTGAATCTGTGGAATCGACGCCGCGAACATTAGACTCTTTCCCCCCGTCTAATCCCCATAGACCAGCAAGCGCAATGATTTCTGACGCATTGCCTCTGATGACACTTGGCTTGTAAGATTGAAACTGTTGCAGCAGCTTTGTTCTGAGTGAGCCGATGCCTATGGCAACCGGATCGAGCACCCATGGTTTCTCAGAATTGTACAAAGCTTTGGCTGTACGAGGCAGAGTCTCTTCATAAATGGGAAACAGAGTCCCTACGTTAATGTAAGTAGCCCCTCCAGCATTTGCCAGAAGTTCACCTTCATCAGGCAAATAAACCATAGCGGCGGACCCTCCGACGGCAAGTTGTGCATTGGCTACAAAATTAATTGTGACAGTGTTTGTTATGGACCCCGTCATGGGATTTGTCCGGCGTACAGTCTCAACGGCTTGAATTATCTGGCTTTTGATATTGTCCTTATTGACGGCTGCCATGTTTAACTTCCTCCCAAAATACTAGTTTTAAAAAGGCGCCAGCAAGATATCTATCCAACTAACACCACAACTGCCGATGCGATAAACAAACAGATACGCACTCAGATAAATAAAGAGTGAGTCATTTCTTGCGGCGTTTACTGACTTGTCCTTCGAAGCGCCCAATCTTCAACTTGAAATGCCATATCAAAGAATGCATATTCAAGCCAACAACTCTTCCTATAGGCAGATTGCATCGCACAGAGATACGTCTCATCTGCTGACTCGGCAAGTTCATCAACTAAGGAAGTTAATACCGACAATCCGGATACCATAGATTCACTGGAATAGAACGTGAGCCACTGGTAGAAAGGATGGTCTTCGGTTGGACGAATATCCCGCATCATCCGTTGAGCAATATCCACATAGACTTGGTGGCATGGAAGAACCGCGGCAACGATCTCCCCAAGAGTACCTGTCTGTGCAATAGACAGCAGGTGATTCGAGTAATGATATGCGGTTGGGGCTAATTCAACAGGACGGCGGGTAATTTCCGAATGGACAACACCAGCTGCTGTACAGAGGTTTTGATGAGGGATGGTCTCACCTTCCAGGAGAACTCCAATGCGGTTGAAAAACAGACGCAGTTGGTGTGGAGTGCGTGATTTGGCTAAAGCCAGGCCATAGACTCTACAATACGTATCTAAATACTGCGTGTCCTGTTGTACGTAATGAATTATTGAATTTTGCGGGAGTTTTCCGTCAGCAATCCCCTGCACAAAGGGGTGTTGATAGATTTCGCGAAAAATGGACTGTTCTTCTTGGCGAAGATAGTTAGAATACGACATAAGAATAGCCTCCTTTTGTGGTGGAGGCCGCTTCGGGGAGGTCGAACATCAAAGAAACCCATGACGATCTCTTTGGTGTACGCCGCCACTTTCCTCCGCTGGTATTATCCAGGTCAGGTACGAGGGTTCAAGGATACCTCCTTGTCTCAGCTACTGCTCCCCTAGTGGCTCCATATTCAATAATGTTCAGTCACAATTAATATATCATAGACGACACGTCTGGCATACCATAGAAAGTTTGAGTGAATCCCAAAATAGACTATAGTGGTGATAATACGTTGTATGAAAGGGACATCTCATGCAAATCACTTTTAGCATTCAAGGTGAGAAAGCCGACCTCGTATCCTACTTTTTTGGGAAACATCCTGACCATCCTTATCATCGGGATACAGAATTTGGAATCGTTGAATTTAAATTCATTGAATATACCGATGCGTTTGTAAAAGGCTTTGTTGCTTTTCATGCCAATGGACTGGCGATGACACAAGACAGCGGCTATAGAGGGCTGGAGCAATACATTACCGACAGGGAGTTTTCTCTGTCCACCATTTTTCTCACCAGCATTCGCAACAGTATTGGCCATGTGCTGAGTCCGGACTACGATAACATCGACAGGCTCTATAACGTCACTCTCGAATTTGGCCCCGTATCCACCAAGTTGTCGGACGAAACGGTGCAGGAACTTCTGACCCCCCTTGGATATGAAGTTTCTATTGAGCACATTCAATCACATTACGGATTTGTGTCAGACAGCGGTCAAGTCATGGCCATGACCCTTACCAAGGAAACGGACATTGTCTCTGTCTTCAGGCACCTGTATGTCTTAATTCCTGTCATGGACAACTACAAGCACCACCGCATTGCAACGAATGAAGTAGAAAAACTCGTCCGGTATGGCAGCGGATGGCTTGAAAGCCACCCTTTGCTTGACTTTATCCTGAAACGATATCTGCGTTATAAGGCCAATCTCATTGAAAGCACAGTTCAGCAACTTGGGGTGCCTGCCGCACAGCAAGGGACAGATTCGGCGCTCAAATCAGCCTTAAACGACCTTCGCTATGAAACGTTTTTGCGGGAAATTCAAAAGCTTGGTGTCCAGCAGGTGGTAGATATGGGGGCCGGCGAAGGCAAACTGCTTCGCCTGCTTGTGCAAAATCAGAACTTAACCGAAATCATCGCGACCGATCCCGCCGAACAAGCCCTCACCAGCATACACTACCGCCTGGCTGAATGGCACAAGGATGGATCTGGCACTGTGCTGGTGGAACCGAAAATCCTGCAAAGCTCCCTCTTCTACCGAGACGAGCGGCTCGTTGACAAGGAGTGCATTCTCTTGTGTGAAGTCATCGAACACATTGACCGCAGCCGGATAGATGAGACGATGAATCTGTTACTGACCTTTTACCACCCGCGCGTTCTGCTGCTCTCGACGCCCAACCGGGAGTACAACGAGGTGTATGGGATGGGGAGTGAGTTGAGGCATCGGGATCACCGGTTTGAAATGAGCCGACAGGAATTTCACGATTGGATAAGGATGCACAGCGAACAATCCGGATACGCCTATGAAATTAAGGGAATTGGAGATATGGACCGTGACTGTGGTCAGCCCACACAAATGGCCGTTCTCATCAGGGAGGTGAATTGACATGGAATTGGACTTTCAATATAACGAAATCATCATCTTGTCAGGGCCGTCCAGCACGGGCAAAAGCTACTTTGCCAAGTCACACTTTACGCCTTCGCAAATCTGCAGCAGCGACGAGTTCAGGCTGGCTATATCCGACGAACCCTTTCAGGCTCAAGCCCCGAGAAGCACTAGGGAAAATGACGGCGACCCCAACCGCGCCCGAACCACCTCCGCCAAAAGGTTTCAAGCCATGTCACAAGATGCCTTTTGGCTGCTGCACCAAACTGTGGCCATTCGTGCCAAGCACGGGCAACTCACGGTTATCGACGCGACCAGCCTGTACCTTGAGGACATCGAATCCTATGTGAAGATAGCTCAAACACAGCATATACCTGTCTCTGTCGTCGTGTTTAACACACCGCTGGAAACTGCCCTGAAGTATGACGCAACGCGACAGTTCCCACGGGGCGAAAAAAAGCTCAAACAACAGTTTCGCGCAATGAAGCAGCTTCTAAAACGAAAGCGAGACATGAATCAACTGGGTGTGCGGAACATTTACGTCGTGACAGATGCTGCTCACACCAGCCTGCATATCCAGCCAAACCGCCTCTATGTAAACCTGGCATCAGGCCTCGACGTGATGGGCGACGGCCACGGCTTGCTGGCATCACGAATTGCCCTAATCAAACAGGCTGGATACGTGCAGGGAGAAGACGGACTGTACCGTCACCCAGACGGACGGAAACTGGTTTATCTGAACGATGAGACCAGCCGCGGGTCGGAACCTGTCGATGCAAAAAACGTCGAATACGGGCAGTATCCATCCATTGCGATGATAAACATGATGAAGAAACACGTCGAATCAGGCTTGGCGTATGCTGTCGACTCCAACCATAACTACAAAATATGGCGCTGGCTTGAAGGCAGAAAAGTGTCCATGAAACATGGTGACGAAGTGTTTGTGAAAGAGATGGAGGCGTTCGAACAGGAGTACGGAGCAGATAAGACTGCCGTAGTAAAGAAGGAGTGGGCTCAGTTCTTAAAGTCCTTGCCGTCTCACCTGGTCATTGAGGATGACGGTCATGTTCGTGCTGTGGTTGTCCACGCGGGCATTCACGACGACATGATGGGCAAAGAGGATGAGACCGTTCGCGATTTTTGCCGGTTTGGACCGACAGATGGATTGTTGGAGAACGGGAAGCCCAACCGTCTCGATTGGACCCAAAACCACCACAACGGTGTGCTGGTTATTTGGGGACATGTCCCTCATCCTGAAGCACAGGTCGTTGGCAACACCATCAACATTGACCAAGGCGGCTACTGCGGCCATTACCTGACGATGCTCCGCTACCCGGAGATGGACATCGTCCAGGAAAAGGTTGCACAGAGTTTTGTCCCGGATGAAGATAATCCAATTTTGCAGTATTACCAAAACCGATTTGATGTACCTTTGATCCAGAAATACAATGAAGGCTTCGAGGTTGCTACCAGGTGGAAGAAACTCCGTGCTCACCCGGATTACGTAAAGTCTGCTATTGAGACCGTGAGCACACACAGCGCAAGGATCGAAGAAATGTTCTATATACCGCCAACCATGTCTCCCCCGCCAAAGACGTCTACGTTGGAGGACTATCTGGAACATCCGCAGGAAGCCTTCGATTACTTCGAATCCTTGGGCGTGAAACGCCTTATTGTAGAGAAGAAACACATGGGAAGCCGGGCAGTTCTCGCATTGTTCCGCACAGAACAAATTGGGAAACGCTACATCAACCGAGCTACACTGGGGACTATTCTCACTCGCACGAACGCTAAGTTTTTCAATGACGAAGATGAGCAGCGGATTGTTCATAAACTGGTTGCGGATTTTGCACCGTACTTCGCTGAAATGAACACGGATGTACTGCTGCTTGATGCGGAAATACTGCCGTGGAACTTGAAAGCAGCTCATCTCATTGAAAACCAGTACGGCCTTGTTGCAGACGCAGCACTGTATACACGTGAGAAGCACCTGCAGTCGCTCTCGGAGTTTAAGGAAAAACACCAGTCAGACAGGGCGCCGAACGCAGGGGCTGGTCTGGATGACAGTGGAAGGGACGGAGTGCAGAGACAGCAGGATCTGCAGGATGGGCCACAGGGCGTGCAGGGATCGCTCGGAGTGCCGAAAGGACCGCAGGGTCCGCAAGGCAGGCAAATTGATGTGGAGATTGCTGCCGCTGAGCAAAAACTGGACAACGCCCGCCGGTTTCAACGGGCCTTCACCTACTTCTGTTGGAACCTGGACAAGCCTGACGCCATTCAGATTGCCCCGTTTCACATACTGGGTTTCGACTCGACGTCACACTTCGACAAGACCCACGAATGGCATATGCAGCAAGCACAGCGGTTGGCAGCTCTGAGTGATCTCGTCATTGACACGCCATACCGTGTGGTCGAAATGTCGGATGAAAAAGCGAAAGCTGACATAATTGACTGGTGGGCGGAAACCACGTCTGAAGGACACGAAGGCTTTGTGTTCAAGCCGCTCAATTTTATCGCAACCTCTGCACATCGCGATGGCAATAAGGCTGATGAATTGATTCAACCTGCCATCAAAGTTCGCGGACGTGAGTATTTGCGTATTATCTATGGCATGGATTATTTGGAGCCGGAAAACCTCGAAAAATTAAAAAAGCGCTCCACCAAGAAGAAAATGCGGAACGCCTTGAACGAATTTATGCTGTCTATAGAGAGTGTCGAGCGTTTTTTAAAACTGGACAGAGTGGACAGAATTCACGAGTGTGTCTTAGCGGCGATGGCTTATGAAAGTGAACCCATGGATCCCCGGCTTTGATCTGTCAGTCGACCACTTTTTATGGCAATCCAACCCAGACCCGTTCCGATGGCCATGAGCACTATGGCGATGACGGCCATCGGCCAGCCCACGTCCTGTGACTGAAACAGTTGTCCTGCATTCAGCTTCACTGCCGCGATGAGTCCAACAGACAGCAGTACAGAAGCCGTCATACCCGCGAGAATGACAACCTTGGGAATGAAGAGCAGTTGCAATTCTTTCATTTTATATTCCGATCTCTTTACCACAAGGGCCTGCGCCACGGTCCCGCCGATGAGCAGCATTGCGGTTAGTACCAAGTAGCCAATCAAGTAGCTGTACACATGAACTTGTGGGTGCCAAAGCGCAACTGTACCCGTTGCCGCTGCAAATAGCAGCAAAAACAGGACAGCAACAGAGAACGGCCGCAGCACCTCTTTTTGGCGGTTTACGAAAGCCCTTTTTACTGCCGCGTAAGTGAGCGGAAGGCCAACCCCGAGAAACACGAAAAACCCGATGCAGCCAACAATGAAATTGCTGTCGTACAGCACATTGAAAGCCGGATACTGTTGTGCGGCAGCTTGGTACGTATTCGTTGGATCAGGCAGCCGCTGCAACAAACTAAAACCAACACCATAAATCATAAACGCACAGAATGCCAAGACAGTACTGCGCTTCAGCTTCTCCACCATCATGTTCACTCCGTTTCGTATACTCTCATACTCGTAATTCAAATGCGCGTCCAGCGCTCCGAACAACAGACTGATGGCAGTGCGAACAGTAACATCGTGTTGCATCAGAACTTCTGTCACTTCATCCTCATACCGATTGCGCCACTGGCGTGGATAGAGTTTTAGCATCCACATCATTAAAAGCCCTCCAGGATTTGCAAGCGGGATCGGCCCACCGATGAAACCTGTTCCAAAGTCTCCACCTGTTTTTTCAAGGCCGTTGCGCCATCGCTCGTGATTTCGTAAGGTTTCCTCCGTTCCTCAGAGTCAAGCGCTCTGATCCATCCCCGCTTTTCCAGCCGGGTGATAGCACCGTACAGTGTCCCCGGTTCCAATTGCGTACCGCTGAATTTTAGAATGTCTTCCATCATGGCATATCCATGCTTCGGACCGCTTGCCAAACTAGACAGAATTAAAAACGATGTATCTGCAAAGCGACCCAATTCACCCGATTTCATTCTCTTCACCTACCGTCTTGTGTTTGCACTTCCACGTGCTACAGCACCCGCACCGCCACTTACTAAGCAGCACGTATTAATTACTAATTACTAAGTGCAACTGAATATTAACCTACACTAGGTCAGGTGTCAAGGTCCTCGGAGGGCCAGGGGGCCGATCAGGGCGGGCTGGGCGGGCTGGGGGCTTGCGCCGGGGACGTGCGCCGGGGGCGATTAGTGCCTGAAAAGATCCCTATTCGCGGAGGGGCGATGGAATAGGGATCGCAAAGATCCCTAATGCCACCGGGCCCGAGGCATTAGTGTCATAAATGGACACTAAGTTGGGGAGCGTCGGGCGGGAGCCTGGGCGTTAGGGTGCAACGGGATCCCTATTGTAGAGGGCCTGTTGGGGATAGTGATCCCATCGATCACTATCCTCTGGCGGGTGTCGTAATAGGGAGCAAAAGGATCACTAACCACCGTGACAACGAACACATCCGACGGCCCGGCCGCCCCGCATCTGTACATTTTCTGCCAATTGCCCACTCAACGCCAGCTGCAATGGACAATGGGAACTTTTCCGCTTATCTCTATTGCCGATCCCGCTGCTGGCAGGCGAGGCTGGGGCGTGCGCCGGGGACGTGCGCCGGGGGCGATTAGTGCCTGAAAAGATCCTTATTCGCGGAGGGGCGATGGAATAGGGAGCGCAAAGATCCCTATTGCCACCGGGCCCGAGGCATTAGTGTCATAAATGGACACTAAGTTGGGGAGCGTCGGGCGGGAGCCTGGGCGTTAGGGTGCAACGGGATCCCTATTGTAGAGGGCCTGTTGGGGATAGTGATCCCATCGATCACTATCCTCTGGCGGGTGTCGTAATAGGGAGCAAAAGGATCACTAACCACCGTGACAACGAACACATCCGACGGCCCGGCCGCCCCGCATCTGTACATTTGCTGCCAATTGCCCACTCAACGCCAGCTGCAATGGACAATGGGAACTTTTCCGCTTATCTCTATTGCCGATCCCGCTACTGGCAGGCGGGACGGGGGCGTGCGCGGGGAGTCGGGAGGCGATTAGTGTCCGGAAAGATCCCTATTCGCGGAGGGGCGATGGAATAGGGAGCGCAAAGATCCCTATTGCCACCGGGCCCGAGGCATTAGTGTCATAAATGGACACTAAGTTGGGGAGCGTCGGGCGGGAGCCTGGGCGTTAGGGTGCAACGGGATCCCTATTGTAGAGGGCCTGTTGGGGATAGTGATCCCATCGATCACTATCCTCTGGCGGGTGTCGTAATAGGGAGCAAAAGGATCACTAACCACCGTGACAACGAACACATCCGACGGCCCGGCCGCCCGCATCTGTACATTTGCTGCCAATTGCCCACTCAACGCCCGTTGCAATGGACAATGGGAACTTTTCCGCTTATCTCTATTGCCGATCCCGCTGCTGGATGGGATTTTGCAGGAACTAACAAGAGTCTCCTCGAAGGACTCTTTTCAGGAGTGGCAGTCATTGGCCGGAGTTGGATCACCACTCGAAGTGACAAAGGAGACAAGTTTAATGGCTGAAATTGTGAAAATAAGGGCCAGCGTGTTTATTGGCGGAATGAACTGGCTTCCGCCGAGAGAAACTCCCGAAACGAGAGAGATTCATGAATATGCGGCAGACGGACGGTGGTTTACGGCAAATGCTGTAAATACGGGTCGATCCCGCGTTGAGCAGGAAGTAACAGTGGATTTTATGAAGCGAAAATTGTTCACATTCGCAAATACGGGAGTCACAACACTTAGGGTGACCGAGGCGGACGGTAGTCAATACTTGAAGGAGGGCAAAGCAGCTACAGACGGAATTGTCGTGAAAGAGGAGTCGTGGAGCATCCATGAGGTCTCATTTGTGATGAGGGCCAGTGCCCGCAATCCGCTTCGTCTTGATGCCCCAACTGTAGACTACGAGGTAAATGCAACGGTCCAAGAGAATGGAACGATTCAGGTTTCAGGTTCCCACGATGGTTTTCCGTGTTACGAGTTTTACAAGCAAGTAGATTTCGGAGAATTTGAATTGATATATGTGCATAACTTTCATGAGACCGGTGACACGCCGGCAGCAATGTCGGGTGATATGGAGTACCACTTTGAAAAAACCTGTTAGTCTGTCAAGGCGCGTTCGGGCGTGCAACGACGCATATGACAAGGTCATTGACAAGGTCATCGTATGAGTGACCCAACTCAGAGACGGGGAAAGGACACTGCCTGTGAATCAGCTTGATTTGTCCTTGAATGAATTGGACGCACGAGACATCCCGCAGATTGTCAGGTTGTCTGAAAGAGTTGGCTGGGACTATGACGAAGCAGAAGTGAGAACCGTCATGGTATCGGGCAAGGTATACGGTCATAGAAATTCCTCGGGTGAAATCGTTTCCTCGGCGGCCATCGTCCCGTATACGAATGGTCTCTCGGACGTGAAGTTAGCGTCACTGGGCCTGGTCATTGTTCACCCAGCGTACAGAGGCCTGGGATTGGGCACAAAGGTCACGCTAGAGTGTATGCAAGGTCTCCCGAAGACTGTACCCATCATGCTGATTGCGACGCCTGAGGGCGAACGGCTGTATCAACGGCTGGGGTTCGGACATGTTGGCAGGGTTCAGAAATTTTTATGCGATCACGTTAAATACCAACAAACTTTCAGTTCAGCCAGCACTCACTACATCATTGAACCTTACGTCCCCAGCGATTTTGCTTATGTTACCAATCTTGATGAAGCTGCTTTTGGAGCACGACGAGATACTTTTCTGTCAGTGCGTCTGCGTCAGGCGAAAGCAGCGGTTGTCGCCAAGAACAGCGCGAGGAAAATAGTCGGCTATGCTTTATCGATAGAAGGAAGTGTGAATCTGATAGTCGGTCCAATTGTAGCCCCTGACTCAGACACGGCCCTTCACCTCACAGCTTATCTTGCACACGCATCCAACAAGAGACTTCGTATTGACATCCCTGCCGAGCAAACCAAGTTCGCAGCTGCGCTGCAACAATCAGGGTTCAGACTTGAGGCCCAGCCGCCGATTATGGCTTTAAATCAGGCTAGTTTGCCGAATCGCCGCAATTCCCATTTATTCTCTATTGCTGCACAAGTATTTGGGTGAGGAGATAATCAAGTGAACGAAAATGAGTTCATGAAACAAGCTCAACAACTGATTGTCTTGGCAAGTGCGAAGGACTACTCACAAGCGCAAAAGCTCATTTCTGGCATGAAGCGGCAGTTCCCCGAGAAAACAGCTTCAATACGACTGTGGCAGGCTTGTCTCTATGCGCTTGCAACAGACTACGAATCAGCTGTCCGCGAACTGGAGGAGACAGTTGAGAACGGTTATTGGTGGAACCCGGATAGTCTTCGAAACGAGACTGATTTAGTTCCATTGCATGACGATCGCCGTTTCAAGCAACTCATTCAATTTTGTGAAACTCAGTTGCAGGAAGAAAAAAAACATGCCAAAGCGGTTGTCAAAGAGTTCGGGAACCCAACATCTGATGTCGTTGTGGTTGCATTGCACTGGCGAGCTTCAAACATTAAATCCTTCTCTGGCTACTGGCTGCATAAGAAAGCTTTAGAGGAGTACCGGTTTGTATTTATTCAGTCTTCACAGCTGATTGGACCCCACTCATACGGTTGGGATGACCGTAACATCGCAAAGAAAGATATTGCGACTTGCCTGGCTAATATGGACCTGTCAAATCGGAAAGCAATCTCTGCCGGCGCTTCCCAAGGTGCCGTACTTGCCATAGAAGAAGCTCTGGAACGCGATGAGTCGCCTGGCTTTGTAGCAGTCGTACCGGCAATTAAGGACATTGCAGAATTACGACAAAAAGCTGAGACGAAGCAGGGGATGAATAAGTCTGGATTTATCGTGACGGGACTGGAAGACCATTTCTACGAGATCTCGCGTGAAACGTCATCCGTCTTAACGAGTGTCGGCATTCCCACGGAACTGATTGCTAAAGAGGGGTTAGGACACTTCTCCCCCGCGGATTTTGAAGAAATTGAGAGTAAAGCAATTTGCAGCCTTGCAAACAGATGGGGCTAATAGAAACGCCGTCGCGGTTTATTCCGCATAATTAGCGCCGTCTGTGCAAAGAAACCAAAGGAGGGAACGACAATTGCCAATGTCCGAGTACTACAAAAAACTACGCCAGAAAATCGGAACCCAGTTAATTTTCAGCCCAAGTGTTATAGGGATTATTCGAAACGAGAAGGACGAAATTCTGTTCGTACAGCAGGCTGTTGATACAACGTGGGGGTTTCCTGCAGGCGCCATTGAAATTGGAGAGACACCCTCAGAAGCTGTCGTTCGGGAAGTCTACGAAGAGACTGGACTGAGCGTCGTACCGACAGGCCTGTTGGGAGTATTCGGCGGGGATGAGTTTCGTTGGGTGTATCCTGACGGCAATCAGGTTGAGTACCTAAACTTCGTCTTCGAATGCAGTGTAGAAAGTGGTACCCTTCAGCCGGTTGACGGTGAAATTGGAGACTATAAGTATTTTCCCGTTGACTCCTTGCCGCCGCTTCAGTTCTCCTATCCCATAGAGCTGTTCAAAGCCAGGACAACGTCACGCACATTTTTTCAGAAACCCGCAAGAAACAAATGATGCTGTTTTAACTGTTTTGACGTATGGCATCTCCCTGCCACCGATGTCTCTCTTCAAACTCTAGATATGTTCGTACACTCTGCGTAAGGGTTTGATAATTTTGTGCCGAACAATACGTTTCACTCGCCGAGGAACCGACGGTAGATCCGACTCTGCCGATGTTTCGCTGGAAGACTCACTTCCGTTCTTTTGGCACGCTTCAATCTTCTTCTCTTTATCCTTAATAATTTGTGTCTTTCTCTTATCAGCCTGACCTAAATCCGAGACTAAAGACAAGTAGAACGTGTCGCGTTCCGATGAAAGCCGGTCATCCAAAACAATGCGGTGTAATTCGTTCATGGAGTCGCGGTAATAGTCAAGGGTATAGTGGACATAAAACGGCCCCCAGGGATGGTCTTCAAAGGACACCAAATCCTTGTGAAAAACACTGATGCAATGCACCGGATGGGTTTCGATGACATACCTGTCCAAAGTATCCCACAAGTGATTGTAGTGCGGGACATCTATCTTCAACACCCTTCCGCTGGTCTCAAATTGCTGACGCCCACCGTCTTTGTTCATATACTCTCCAACGTTTCTGGCCTGGTGCAATACAATCTGACAATGCGGTACCTCTGCTTGGAGAAACGCAAACAGTTTGTCAATGGATTGTTTCCACAGTGCTAGATACTCGTCATGGTTGTCACGAAGGTTCAACCGCCTGACGTTCATATCACCGGAATTCATGTCCTGTACCATGGCTTTGTAAGAGCTTGTCTTTTGAACCATCCAGCGGTTGTCCGTGATAAATTGATTTGGCCCAAGTTGAAGGCAACCGAAGTGAATGTCCGCAAAGAAATCGAGAATCAAATACGAAGGCTGTTTGTCCTTAAGCTGTTGGAGGAACTCCTTGGAGAAATCGGTCCGAACATTCCATTCTTGATAAGCAGATAAATTGTCCGCAGCGTCCGGGACATATGGCGTGGATTCGGACATGAGGCTGATGATAGAAGACTGATTCTGTGTCAAGACACACTGGTAGAAATTCTTATAGTTTGAAACAAACTTTGAATTGAAGAGATCTCTTGAAACACAACTTCCGAGCACAGCAACATCAATCGTCATACAGAGAACACGCCTTTTAAGTAAGTTTTCACCCTTACTTCCAGTGCGACAGCCGATGGGCTGTTCAAAACTTGATGGACTGCACATGGGTTCTCTTTCGACCAGGCTTCCCAGTGGCTTCCCGGTCTGCCCTGTTACACTGCCTTTTTTCTGTACATGACATTCGTCAAAGCGATGAGCAGGCCGCTCAGAACATACCATCCTGCTACCTTTAATTCTAACGGATCGCCGCCTCTTAAAATAATATAAGCGCCAAACACATTCAATATTAAGACGGAGCCGAGATTGAAAATGTTCCACCGACGCAGATTGCGCAGGGTGAGGACATCGATGAGGGCTGTAGACATAGCGACGTGGACACCGGGATGCGTACTGTAACCGGTGGAATATCGAATCATAAGAAAGGTAATGACGAGAATCACGGGATACTGGGCGTAATTGTACAGGGTATACAGGATTTTGAGAAACATTCTGCCTGTAGATGCTTTGCGATTAGCCGCTTCTTCCGCGGGCCATAACTCATAAAAACCCAGCCCAAGCACGCGCGAAATCTGCCGCGCTGTGTCCAACGTGGGTTCAGCCCTGCCGTTCATCAGGCGACGCATCTCGCCGCGAGATATGCCTGCCTCGTGTGCCACCCAAGCCGGCTGAATGTCCCGCTCTTCCAAAATCTGCTTCAAAGTTGTTTCCATCTGTCATTCTCCTGGCGAAATAGATTTGAGCCCCTGAATAAAGACGTGTGCGAGCTTGCGGTAGTGACAACAATAGATTTCTACAGTTTACGTTAAAAGGCAGTGTTTTAACAAACTTGAAGGAGTTTTTCCTAAAAGCAAAAACGGCGATAGACTCGAGACTTGTCGAAACAGGTCCTGTTGTCATCGCCGCAGTGCACCTTTTGCTAGATTTCTTTTTTATTAGAACCAAGGTCTATAGTGAGGGCCGCGTTCATTCGTCCAGAAATTGCTGATGGGCCCGGAACGTTGCATCTTTACTGTTAACCTGTTACACCCAACGCATGGTGATAGACCATCATTCCGCCTAGGTGACCCGTTAAACTTACCATGATGACTGCTACAACTGTGAAGAAGAAGGCTGGCAGCGACACTTTAGCGTCCTCGCCTTTGTTCCACCACTTCCACGCCTGAAGCACAAAGCCGATAACAACCAAAACACCTGTGAATTCGCCGTACTTCTTATGAGTCGCGAGAATTTTTGCGACCGTTGGCGTGATGTGCGCGTATGACTCACTAATCACACCGGCAACTCCGGCAGCCAGTGTTGCCAGAATTGAGAACGCCAATAAAATTAAGAACACCCTCGGATACATGTTATCTCTTCTAAAAATCAGTCCCGCCAATCCAGCTAAACCAGCTAAGTAAATGATAGCAATGGTAAAGTGAACAACCATTGGGTGAATCGTGGCGGGAAACAGATGAATGATGGCCGAAACCATAGCCAACCTCCAGTCAATAAATTCAGGTAATGTGGGCCTTACTCTAGTGAATTAAATTCAAAGTCACTTCAAATTCTTGTTCACAAAAGGGGTCTGTTATCTCTGAATCGACAAGATTCTACAGCATAAATGTCACCAACTTTTCCAAATGATATTTTCATAGAAACGTTTTCATAGAGTTAGTATGAACTATTGACATGATACCGCTTACTGTTTATATTTAACGGCAAGAACAACTAAAATTTATTTTGAAAACGTTTTTATGAAAACGTTCAGAGGGGAGGGCAAAATGGAGGTTACCATTAAATCTGTCGCAAAAGAAGCTGGCGTATCCATCTCCACAGTCTCCCGAGTCGTGAATGCGCCTGAGGGCGTGCGGGACGAAACCAAAAGACGTGTCCTAGACGCGATGGAGAAGTTGGACTACAGGCCAAACGCAGTTGCAAGGAGCCTCAGTTCGAAAAGAACTCGCACTCTGGGGCTGATTGTCCCAAACGTAAGTGATTTTTTCGTGAGTGAACTGTACAAGGGTGTCAACAGGGCCGCAACCAGCCGAGGAATGAAAGTCATTCTGTATGATTCAGACAGTAACCAAAGCCGTGTCGTGCTCGGTGTGGAATTCATGAAGGAGCATCGAGTCGACGGCATTATTGTCTCCAGCGACTACATCCCTTCGGCTCATGACAACATGTTAAAACGGCTCAAGATTCCTGTGGTGCTCACGTTAACAGAAAGCCCTTCTGCCGAGTTGCCGTCGTTCAAGACAGATGACGTAGGTGCCGCCTTTGACACAGTCAAATACCTTGTCTCACGGGGGCACACGAAAATTGCCATGATTTCCGGTCACCTGAAGGATGAAGTTTCTGGTAAATCTCGATTCAACGGATACCAAATGGCTTTAAAACACTTCAACATCAACTATGACGAGCGCCTCGTGGCATATGGAGATTGGCGCTATCAACACGGCTATGCGGCCATGACAGATTTGTTGGCAAACCGTGCTGAAGTGAAATTTACGGCAGTATTTGCTGCCAGTGATGAAATGGCCGTTGGAGCCATGCGTTGCCTCTATGACAACAACCTCCGCGTCCCCGAGGACATTTCAGTTGTTGGCTTTGATGATATCGCTATGGCGGACATGGTTACACCTAAATTAACTACAGTCAGGCAGTCTTTCGAACAAATCGGAAGTGAAGCAGTGCACTACATCATTGATCTCTTGGAAGGTAAGAGCAGGCCAGCCAACGGCGGGAGCCACTACATTCCTTACCAGGTTATTGGAAGAGAATCAGTGACTGTCATTTCGGATGAAGCTTTAGATTGAAAACTCAGAGGGGGTCATTTTTCATGAAAAGAGTCATCATTACCGTTTCAGGCTTTCTAGCCTTAGCTACAGCCGTTACCGGCTGCGGTTCCTCGACATCGAATTCTTCTGGAAACAGTTCAACAGGGAGTTCAGGTGGAAAAGTAACCTTGCAGTTCCTTCAGAACAAAACGGAAGCGGCAGGAGAGTTTGACAAACTCATTAAGCAGTTTGAGCAAAAGAATCCGAACATCAAAATCACGCAAATTAATCCGCCAAATGCGGATACCGTTTTAAAAACAGACCTAACTAAAAACCAACTGCCTGACATCATTTCCATGGGTGCTGATTCCACATTCATTGAGATGGCGCAGACTGGTGTGCTCAAGAGCTTTGCTGGGTCGTCTGAATTGAATAACATCAACCCAACATATGTAAAAATGTTGGAGAAAGAAGTAGGTAAAAGTGATCCGTACGGTCTGCCCTTCACTGTCAATGCAGAACCCCTGCTCTACAACAAGACATTGCTGAAAAAATATAAGCTCACACCGCCAACCACGTGGAGTGAAATGATGTCTGATGCGCAAAAAATTAAGGCAGCAGGAGGAACACCGTTCTATTTTGGATTCAAGGACTCCTGGACCACAATGGTACCGTGGAACGCGTTGGCCGCCAACCTTCAAGGTCCGAATTTCTTTAAAGACCTGAAGTCTGGCAAAGCCACCTTTAGCAACTCCTATCAGACCGTAGCAAAACGTATGCAGCAGCTAGCTTCCTATGGTGAACCCGGTGAATTTGGCAAGGGCTACAACGACGCCAACAAGGCATTTGCAAACGGAAAGTCCGTGTTTTATATCCAGGGGGATTGGGCCATCTCCTCCATCATGCAGGCGAATCCCAAGTTGAAACTCGGTGCTGTCCTGTTCCCGGCTACAAACAACGCGAGCCAAACCAAGTTAGTCTCAGGTATCGACTCCGTCTTAACTATGACGACAAAGACAAAACACGCAGCAGACGCACAGAAGTTTATCGATTTCCTTATTCAAAAGAGTGTGGCACAGTCTTATTCCGACAGTCAGAAGCTGTTCTCTGCAGTAACTGGAGTCAAGGATTCCAGCAGCATCGTTGCACCTCTGCAACAGTACATGAAGGCTGGGCGTATCTCTGACTACCCGGATCACTATTATCCAAGTGCAATGGATGCGAATGTCAGCAACATGATTCAAGGTTTCTTAGTTAAAAAGACAGCCCCGGCTACGTTCCTCAAATCACTCGACAGCGCCTATCAAAAGGCGATAAAGCAGCAATAATCTCCAATATCAGCCCGGGGGCCTTGCCCCCGGTTCATTTTAGGAGGGAACAGCACCATGAGACGCTCTCTTCCATTTTACTTAATGGCCCTGCCGGCAGCTCTGCTGTTCTTTTTGTTTCATACGTACGCGGCTCTAAAGGGCATTTACTACAGTTTTACCAACTGGCACGGTTTTGGCATTATGCATTTTGTCGGCTTAAAAAATTACATCAACCTGTTTCAGGACCCGCAGGTGCTGCATTCCTATCTGTTCACCATCAAATTTGCAGTTGTGACCGTTATTTTCACGAATATTATCAGTCTGGTGATTGCATTAGGACTGAATGCGAATGTGAAAGTACGGCAGACACTTCGGGCTGTCTACTTTCTGCCAAACATCTTAAGCGTGATTGTTGTCTCGTACATCTTTAACTACATTTTTGCTTACCTGGCACCTTCCACAGCCAAGCACCTTGGGTTTACAGCGCTCGCGCAGAACATATTGGGAAGCCCTCAATATGCGTGGGTTGGAATTGCCATTGTGGCTGTATGGCAGGCAGTCGCCTTTAATACCATCTTATATCTTGCCGGGCTTCAGACCATTCCGTCCGATATTTATGAAGCATCGAGTATTGACGGTGCCAGCACCTGGAGACAATTTTGGCGCATCACATTCCCTCTCATCGCACCGTTTTTTACAATTAATATGGTTCTGGCTTCTACTCAGTTCCTGCAAGTCTTCGATCAAATCGTTGCCCTGACAGGCGGCGGCCCCGGAGACGCAACAGAATCTATCACATGGCTGATTTACAACAACGGATTCAACGGCGGACAGTTCGCATACCAGTCTTCAAACGCGGTTGTGTTCATGATTGTACTTGTGATGATTGCCATCATCCAAGTTCGATTCTTACAGAAACGTGAGGTGCAAATGTAATGAATCGAACAAAGACGAACTGGACCGTAACAGTTTTGCTAATTTTAGGGTCGTTGCTGATTTTGTTCCCTTTATATATGACTATTGCTATTGCGCTGAAGAATCCGCAGGAACTTGCCAAATCCGTGCTCTCTTTCCCTGTGCACGCACATTGGAACAATTTTAAGGAAGCCATTCAAGTGACTCACTACTTTCGCAGTTTTGGCAACAGTGCGTTGATTACCATTTCATCCGTGGTTCTCATCATCCTGACGAATTCCATGGTGGGTTACGCGATTGCGAGAAACATGCATAAACGGTTCTTCAAGTTCCTGTACTACTACTTTATCAGCGCAATGTTTATTCCATTTCCAATTATCATGCTGCCCGTGGTAAAGGAAATGAGCCAATTACACCTGGCAAATCGGATTGGCTTAATTATTCTGTACGTAGTCTACCGACTCTCGTTCAATACTTTTGTATATGTGGGTTATCTCAAGTCGATTCCGATTGAGCTCGAAGAAGCAGCTTTGATTGACGGCGCCAGTCGATGGAGTGTTTTCTGGCGTGTCATCTTCCCGCTGATGAAGCCGATTAATGCTACAATTGGTATTCTGAACGCGCTGACTGTTTGGAATGACTTCATGCTTCCTTTGGTACTCTTGTCCAAACCGTCACAGATGACACTTCCCTTGGTTCAATACGCGTTTCAGTCCAAGTTTCACACGAACTTCAATCTATCATTCGCGTCCTATTTACTGGCATTGCTGCCGATGATTCTGGTGTACATCTTCCTGCAGAAACGCATTATCAACGGTGTCGTACAGGGCAGCATCAAGTAATTCAGTATTTAGTATCGCTGACAAAAGCGGAAGCACACAGTTCAACAAGAACCATACACCTGCCCTTGAGACATCCTTCGAGACATGTAAGATGAACATCGGCATAGGGAGAGACAAACATGAGCAAAGCCTGGTGGAAACAAGCAGTCGTATATCAAATCTACCCCCGCAGCTTTATGGACTCAAATCAGGACGGTATCGGCGATCTCGGTGGCATCCGCGCCAAGTTGCACTACCTCCATCAACTGGGGGTCGATGTTCTCTGGCTCTGCCCCATTTACGAATCTCCAAACGACGACAACGGCTACGACATTAGCGATTACCAGGCGATTCTGCGTGAGTTTGGGACCATGGAGGAATTTGATGCACTGCTGCATGATGCTCATGCACTCGGGCTCAAAATCATGATGGATCTTGTGGTAAACCACACATCTGACGAACACCCCTGGTTTCAGAATGCTCGCAGTTCGAGAACGAACGCTTACCGAGACTATTACATTTGGCGTGACAGGCCAAATGATTGGACATCTGTTTTCACCGGATCGGCCTGGGAATTCGAAGAGCAAACAGCTCAATACTTTCTGCACCTATTCTCAAAGAAGCAGCCTGATTTGAATTGGGAAAACCCCGATGTCCGGCGAGAAGTCTACAATCTCATGCGTTTTTGGCTGGATAAGGGCATTGACGGGTTTCGAATGGATGTCATCAACCTCATCTCAAAAGCCTTGAAGTCTGACAACGCCGCAGGCTCCTTCAAAGGCTCTGGAGTCTCAGAAGAATACTACGTCAATGGCCCGCGAATTCACGAATTTCTGCGGGAAATGAACCATGAAGTACTCGCTCACTATGACATCATGACAGTCGGTGAAACCCCGGGCGTGAATCCGGCGGAAGCACTGCTGTATACAGGTACAGACCGACGTGAGCTAAACATGATTTTTCAATTCGATCACGTTGAGCTCGACTCCGGACCCCACGGAAAATGGGACTTGGTCCCATGGTCCCTGTCCGATTTAAAGCAGGTTATGACGATGTGGCAGGATGGTCTCTACAACCGTGGATGGAACAGTTTGTACTTAAACAACCATGATCAACCCAGAATGGTTTCGCGATTTGGCGACGACACCAACTACCGCGTTGAATCAGCAAAGATGCTGGCCACATTCCTCCATATGTTGCAGGGAACCCCCTACATCTACCAGGGTGAGGAAATTGGGATGACAAACGTTGCCTTCGAATCAATTGAAGCATACAAAGACCTAGAAACCTTGAATATGTGGAATGAACAAGTGGTACAAGGCAACGCTGATGCCAACCAGGTTTTGCAGGCTGTATATGCAAAAGGCAGAGATAACGCACGTACACCCATGCAATGGGATGACTCACCTCATGGAGGATTTACCACAGGAGAACCCTGGATTGCAGTGAACTCTAACTACACCGAAATTAACGTTGAAAAAGCCACTGCAAATCCGGATTCAATCTTTTATTACTATCAAAGACTCATACAATTACGTAAACAATACGACGTGATTACTGACGGAAGGTATGAACTCATTCTCGAGAGCCATGAGGAGATTTACGCTTACTTGCGAACACTTGAAAGCGAAACCCTGCTTGTCGTCTGCAATTTCTACGAGGGTTCACCTGAGTTCCAACTGCCTGAAAGCATTTCTTCTCATTTCCAAGGCGAGTCGGAGTTGTTGATTTCAAACTATGCTGTTGACGATGCCGCAGACATCAACAACTTCAAACTGCGTCCCTATGAGTCAAGAGTCTACTGTCTCAAGAAAGAATAAGTCGGTCTGTATTACACCGGGTGGTTGGTTACTTTACTTTGAACGTACTTATCAATTGCTGCATTTGCTCAGCCATTGTGCTTAACTCCGTCGATGACGCCGAAATTTGTTCGACAGCAGCCAACTGCTCTTCGGCGGACGCAGCCACTGTCTGGATCTGAGCATTGGATTGCTTTGATATCCCTGCCATTTCATTAATGGACGCAGTCACTTGTTCCGTCGATGCACTCATTTCCTCAGCTGCTGCAGACACTTCCATGATTTGACTTGAGACATTCTTGACGCTTTCAAGAATTTTCGTGAACGCTTGTCCTGTCTGCTGTACCACTTGAGTGCCTGTTTCCGTCTCTGTTGTAACGTGATGCATCGCAGTCACGGATTGTGCAGTGTTGATTTCCATTTGCTCCACAATATCAACGATTTGCTTCGCCGATTGAGAAGATTGCTCAGCAAGCTTTCTCACCTCGTCTGCTACCACCGCAAAGCCAGTGCCATGCTCTCCGGCCCGCGCAGCTTCAATAGCAGCATTCAGTGCCAGTAAATTGGTTTGACTGGAAATTTGAGTGATGACGTCCACCATACTCCCAATCTGACTTGACTGCTCTGCTAATTGTTCCAACTGCTGTGAAGAAGTTTGAACAGCCGCATGTATGGACTGCATTTGCTGAACCGCTTGCTGCAGAGAACGCTCTCCTGTTTCGGCTGACTTGGACACACCCACAGCAGAATGTGCAACCGAACTGGACGTTTCCGCAATGCGTTGGACACCTGCTGCCACTTCATTCATTGCATGTGCGCTTTCCTCTGCACCTTGGACCTGTGTTTCGGCCCCATCAGCTACCTCCTGGGCGGATGCTGCGACTTGATTCGTTGCCCTCGTTGTTTCCTCAGCACTCGCGGATAATTCCTGTGAAGCAGCCGCAACTTGTTCCGATGATTGAGACACCTTAGATATCAGTTGTGTCAGCCTATCCATCATGTAGTTCAAAGCGGAAGCAAGCTGACCCATCTCATCTTTGCTATTGTGACGTACGGCTTCAATCGTGAGGTTCCCATCAGCCACCTGTGTCAGCGCCTTTGTAATCTTCGGAATTGGTTTTAATAGATTTCTGATATAGACCAGCGTAAGAATGCTAAGGGCGACCACAATGGCGCCAATCACTGTCGAAATCAAAAAGCTGGTCCTCGAGCTGCTGCTTGCTGCAGTCGCATGTTGAAGGACACTTTTCTCTCCAAACTTTTTCAGTGTAAGGAGATCGGCTGTAAGATTATTTGAAGCATTTGCGTTTGATACATACATAATGTGGGCAGCTTTCGCATGGTTGGAGTAATTGTACTGATACACCTGGTTGAAATAGCCCGTGTATGCCTTCGTATCTCTCAAAGCTTTTTGAATGGTGGATTTCTCCTCTTTGGTAGCGGCGTACTTTTCAGCCGAATCCAAAGATGCAGTTATCTGCTTTTGAGCTGTTCTAACTTGCGCCAAGGTCTGTGTCACCAATGTAGAATTCTTATTCTGCTGGTACAGTCCTACCCACATGTTCGATTGATCGTCCATCGTCAGAAATGCGTCGTTGGCTTTATGTATGTACTGGCTGAAAAGCACATCCTGGCTTTTCAATGTCTTCAAGTTTGAAATTAAAGAATGAGATAAAAAACCGCTCACAACGACTTGGGAGAGTATCACCAGTATTAAGATACCCAGTAGTACTGAAATCTTTACGATAAGACTCTTATTTAATTGTACAATCCGACTCAAGTATTGGAACCTCCCACTATAAATTAATGTTTTCTCCTATTTACTCTCTTATTCTCACGATTACGCACCTTGACTATTTGAGAGAGATTACCAGAATGCTAGATGAGCGAATTTTCAAACGGGTACTCCGTAGCAGGAACAGAGATTGGTGCTGTTTTACCAATACATGGAACATAAATCTGTTCGCACATTTGGATGTCCACACGTTCCCTTGCGGTTTACCCTCCCATGTCACACTGGGTCTATGCCCTCACATTCCTTCGTACTACCTCTCAAGGGGTGGATGCCGTTTCTTGCTCCTTTACTGGGTCGTTGCCCTTATGGTGTGGATACTACGGCTTATCCGTGCTTCTGTTTGTCTTGGCGATTCATCGTGTACAAGCGAGTAAATCGAACTGACGAGTTTGATTCAAATCGGTTAAGCTGCCACCTGTAGTTGGGACCTCCGAAGTGGCCCCAGTAAATCCTCAGCGTTGTACTGAACTTGCTTTGTCCCCAATGTGTGTAGAACACGAATGAGTTTTCCACATAGTGCAATGAGCGACTGTTTCTTCTTCAAGGGATTATGTGCCCGTGTCGTGTAATACTCGTGCAGTGCCTTGAATTCAGCGTTCTTAGCTACCATCGGTAATATTGCCCGAAATAGTAATGCCCTCAGCCGAGAACGACCTCGTTTGGTAATGCCTGTTTTTCCTTTTCTTACCCCAGAACTGTTCTCTTTGAGATTCAGTCCAGCAAGCCGAATGATCTGTTGTCCATGCTCATATCCCTGTAGCTCACCGACTTCAGCCAAGAATCCAGCAAGTGTCGTAAAACCCATTCCTGGCACACTGAGCATTTCTTCTGTGCCTGGAATTTGGTTCAGTAGTTGCTCTACCTGAGCCATGATTTCATCACGCTGCCGTGTGAACATGTCGTACTGTTCCAGCAAAGCTTTCATCTCTATCCTGGCAGCTGTGAGCCCCTCTTTCAGACCAATGGACCTTTCAGCGGTACTGACAAGCCGTATGGCTCGCTTCATACCGACAGCCCGCTTCACACCATCCTTTTTCCACTGCCTCACAACCTCACTGGCGCCTAGCGAGAGTATGTCCTGCGGAAACGGAGACGTACGCAGTGTAATGAGTGACGCCTTGCCTTCCCAGTCCTTAAACACCTGGGTGTATTCCGGAAAGAAGCGATCAAGCCAGTTCTGAATCCGCATTTGCACTTGCCCCAAATTCACCATGACCTTCTCTCTGAGGTTCATGAGGATTCTTAAATCCGCATAAACACCAGTCGGGAGTTTGGGCTCGGTGTACTTGCCGTCTTTCACGAGATTGGCAATGACCTTAGCATCCTTGTAGTCGTTTTTCGTCGGTGAGTTATCCTCTAAATCTTTGCTCTTGTTGACGTGATGTGGGTTCACAAGCACGAATCGAACATTCAAGTCTTGTATGAAGGCACCTAACGGGAACCAGTAGTGTCCGGTCGGCTCGACGCCAAACACAACATCGGTTTTGCTGTGCAGTTGTTGCAACTCCTTCATCCACGTTACAAGTTTCGTTAGGCCCTCATCATCGTTACTGAACACACATTCTTTACCAAGCTCAATTCCACGAAAGTCAATGGCTCTTGCAACATGGGTGTGCTTTGCAATATCAGCACCCACAATGATGGTACAATCGGTAATTTGTTGAATTCGTTGATTTTGTTTCTGCTGCATCTTATACTTCATGTTGAGCGTCCTCCTCAATTAGGGAATGAATGTCCTGCATTCGGAACCCAGCATACAGGAGGCGCTCTTTTTTGTTCAAACCCGAAATTAATTCATTACAGGAATAGCTCCTGTTATCCCTGCCCGTTTCGCAACATAGGCTTCGTGTTTTTCTTTCCAAGCATCACTATCACTAATCTTGGTTTAGTCTCTTACAAGGAGTATACTTTTGTCAACTTATGTCGAATTCTGCCTCCAACTCCAGTCAAGTATGACTAAATATGTCCTCGAAAGATCACTATCGGCGGAGGGGCAATGCCATTGTGATCGCAAAGATCCCTAATGCGACCTAGCTCAGTACATTAGTGTCATCAAAGGACACTAATGTGGGGAGAGGCAGAATGGAACGTGGATGATAGGGAGCAAAGGGATCCCTATTTTAGACGGCCTGTTGGTGATAGTGATCGAATCGATCACTATCATGTGGCGGGCATCATAATAAGGAGCAGAAGGATCACTAACCAACGCGCCAACGATTAAATGGGCAATGGGCTTCATTTTGTTATTTAACCGCGCCAGAGAATCCGGATCATCTGCAGCCATTGATGTTGTTCAAGCAACAATGCCTGTGCCTCCCGCACAGATATTGCTTGGAAACGCACGGCATCCCCCGATCGCAACTGGGCCAATTTAGGAATATCCACCGAGACAGCGGTGGCAATCTTTGCATAGCCGCCGACGGTACGGTGATCGGCTAAGAGAACAATGGGTTCACCAGAGGCAGGCACCTGAATAGCGCCTTCAGGAATCGGTTCGGAGAGAATGTCGGCACCCAATTCATTGTGTTTGAGCATCGGGCCTTCAAGACGCACACCAACGCGGTTGGAGTTTGAAGTGGCTCGATATTCAGAGTGAAGTAAGGTATCCCAGGCTGTATCCGTGAAATGATGACGCTGAGGACCTTCGAGAATACGTACCGTAACAGGAGCATTCATGTAGGAAACGGTATCCCTGCAAAGGGTCTGTACCCGCCGCAGCGGATGAGGAGGTGTTTCATAGAGATGATTGAGGCTTGAACCGGCGTTGGCATACAGCAAGTCTCCTGCACGCAGAGCCCTTCCTGCCAGTCCTCCGACTCCTAAAGTGACGTCAGTCGAACTGCTTCCCAGTACCGCATCACCATGTAATCCACCTTGAACGCACAAATAGGCACGACATCCGACCGTTGCTGCAGTTTGGGGCTCTTCTCCGCCTACATGCTGTTGCGCCTGTTGGTTTGGTGGAGCGGTGCCCGTCAATTGAAGGACATCACCCGTGTGAATCGTGAAGGCAGACCAAGGTGGAATGCTTCTCCCGCCAACCTTCAATCCTAAGTCGGCTCCGGTCACCGCTATGCGGGTTGTCCTCAGGACTTCAAGCTCTGGTCCCAAGAGCGTCATCTCGAGGGCTGCACACCCGTCGGAGTTTCCCAGAAGTGCATTGCCTGTCTGCCAAGCCAACTTGTCCGCAGCACCGGAGGCGGGAACCCCAAAAGACTTGTAACCAACGCGCCCGCCGTCTTGTATGGTTGTGAGAAGGCCGGGCTTTCTCACCATGAAGATCGGGCTCTCCGCAGGCTGTTTTTCTACGGTATACCCAAAATGGTGCATATCGGCATGCATCTCGGAATGCCTATCAGCGCTCCCATCAGTCTTCCGAGACAGAAACGGTGTATTGACGGTGTTCGTCGATTGGGGCGGGGATTGGGATTCTTTGTTCGCCATCACTTCCCTCCTTCCATCGTCATACACGCAGATGGAGCACTCCGTCTACAACACGAACCTAATTATCTCTTTTTCACAACAAACCCAGAGATAGAAACACTGCTTTGCTGCACCTGGTAGTGCACGGTGATGTCATAGGACAATCCGTTGACTTTAACAGCCGTCACTGCTGTCATTTTTTGCAGTGCCTTGCCCTGAACATCCAACGTAACCGTAAAGTTATGAAGATAGTGAATCTGCTTCAGATTTACACCCAAGAAGGGATTGGTAGAAAGTGTGGCCGGCAGCAGTTGGTTTAGCGCCTGCGTGTCTTTGTGTGAAGAGGCATGGACCATTGCCAAATACAGTCTCACCGCTGCTGCTGAGGCTGACAGTGGTGAATTACTCTGTGTAAACTTGCTGCTTGGCGTACCGGAGTAGACTAGTTCTCCCATGGGCAGAGAATTTGTTGTCAGCGTTATCCCCTGCTTGACGATTCTCTGCGGGATGTTTGTGGTGTACTGAGTTGTGACCGAATCAGAGATACTGGGCAGATTTGCTCCATTGGGTAGGCCGCCTGTGCTATTGGCGGTCGATGCGCCTGTGGAGCCTGAGCCCGAGCCCGAATGATTCGTTGGCGCAGTGCCAATTGGGGATGAACTGACCCATTTACCGTACACCAGCAACCGATACGGCGTCAGATACAGTGCATTCGTTGGATAACACGTTTCGAGTACAATCGTTGGATTGCTGGAGTTATAGACGGGGCTTCCAGTACGAACGACCTTGTGCTTGGTCACCTCAAACGTCTGCAATCCGGTTTTTGTTAAGACATCTATTTTTGCACCTGTTTTCAGTTTGTTGATATGACGAAACCAAGTCGCATTATGAGCTGCTATCACACTGGTCCCATCTTTGCCTGGCATTACGCTGGTCTTTAAGTGACCGACCCCCACAGCCAGCTGTGTATCCGCTGTTCCTTCAACCAGAGGGGCTTTCAGCTGCAAAGCAGGAATATAGACGCGTCCCAGCAGTTCTTTCGGCGGCTTAGCGTTTACCTGTTTGTCTGTCGCTTCCGTTGTAGCTGTCGCCACAGCGCCCGTATGTGTTGGATTTAGCTGGGAAGACTCCTTCAGCAATTGGTGTCCAACGTGATTGGAATGATAATAGAAGTAAGGAATGCGCAGCAGCATCGCGCCGCCTGCTCCCACTAATAGGATGCCGCCAACGAGTGCCAATCTTCTTAAATTCATACCCCTGCTTCACCTCCACCCTATGGTATCACGGATTGAAGCCAATGCAGAAAGAAATAGCGCCGTTCTCATCCGTGACTGCCCTAAAGAAATCTTTGACAAGTGGCGACCTTTGCAGGCGTTCTCTCATTTTCCAACGCTATATGGGCATATGTCTCAGCGTCAATGGGTTGAAACCGGAGCCAGTCTCCTGCCTGTAACAGGAAGGGATGTTCCCGCCTCAAGTCAAACAGGCTGACAGGGGTTCGTCCAATCAGTTGCCACCCGCCCGGACTTTCCACGGGATAAATGCCCGTTTGCTCCCCCGCTATTCCGACCGATCCCGCTGGCACCCTGGTCCTCGGCCGCCTCAGCCTCGGTGTCGCTATGGCGGGAGACATACCTCCGAGAAATGGGAAGCTGGGAAGAAATCCGGTAAAGTAGATATAATAGTCTGGCTGGCTGTGAAGTCGAACGACCTCTTCTTGGCTGATCTCGTTGTGATGGGCCACTTGTCCCAAATCCGGTCCAAATTCCTTCCCATGAGTTCCATAGCACACAGGTATCATGACGCATCTGGAGGATGTCTCTGAGTTCCCTTCCAGCCTCTCAACGCGGTTTGTCGAAAATTGTTCAAAAGCAGATGTCAGCCGAGCACGAAGTTCGGGCTCTGTGACAATGACAGGATTGTATTCAATGAGTACTGTCGAGTACCCAAAGGACCACTCGACGATTCCGGGGATTCTTGCTTCGCCCAACCACTGGACCAAAGTCTGAACTCGGCGGCTGGTCTCTATATCTACTTGATGGTGAAACTGCACCAAGAGATTTGTGTCACCACTCGTTTTATAAATTACATTTGTTTGCGTCACAATTCATCACGCTGCTTTAAGACTGCCAGCGGCTGTATTGCAATACCTTCCCTTTCCAGGGCAGTCCGCACGGCTTTTGCCAACTCAACAGCGGTTTGTCCGTCACCGTGCAAACAGATGGAGTCGGCCTCCACCGGAATACTCGTGCCGTCTACAGCCACGATTTCATGGTTTTTTATCATATGCAGTACGTGCTGAACAACTTCACTCGAACCGGTGAGTAACGCGTCATCATAGTTGCGGCTGCGCAGTGTTCCGTCAGGCTCGTAGTTCCTGTCAGCATACACTTCACTAGCCACTGTCAGTCCTCCATCATCACCCGCTAAGTCCAGTTGACTTCCAAAGGGTGCAAGCAAAATGAGATTGCTGTCATAGTCTTTGACAGCTTTCACGACGACCTCGGCCACTCCCCTGTCGACACACGCCAGATTGTTCAGCGCACCATGGGGTTTTACATGCTGCAGCGACAGGCTATGTATACGTGTGAATGCCTCCACAGCGCCAATCTGGTAGATGATAGAAGCATAGAGGTCGTCAGGCTTCATCTGCATGGGTCGCCGCCCAAAGCCCTGCAAGTCAGGGAACGATGGATGTGCACCTACGCCGACACCGTGTTGCTTCGCGAGGTGAATGGTGTTGTGGATGACAGCGGGATCGCCGCCGTGAAAACCGCAAGCCACGTTGATGGAACTGACTAATGGAACCATGTCTTCATCTTGGCCAATGGTAAACGCGCCGTAGCTCTCACCGACATCAGAATTCAGGTCCATCCAGAAAAACCTCCTGACAAAGGATATGTCGGAAAAATCTTATACTTTACCTTACTCCAGAAATCACATATTGTGAAATAGAATAGTAGTATCAGCCTCTAGAATCCTGTCGATACAGTGTGAAGGAATTCGTCTGTTGACGTCGAATCATAATGAGATGTACTCAATAGATACTCATTCACAACCGCACCGGGTTGAAAGGGTGAAAATACCAGTGGCACTTTCTAATCGATATCCTCAGCCGATTGCACAGTCCAGTCCAAAATCACCTGTTGCAGAGGCTTTTCGCACGATACGGACAAACATTCAGTTTGCCGGTGTGGTCCAAGAGACAAAAGTTATCCTTGTAACCAGCAGCCAACCTGGAGAAGGAAAGACTTCTACGGTTTCAAACTTGGCCATTGTATCAGCACAAGCAGGCAACCGTGTGTTGCTCTTGGATGCAGACATGCGTAAACCCCAGGTTCATCAGCGGTTTCAAATCTCCAATCTGGACGGTCTAAGCAACGTACTGATTAAGGAACGAGCCCTCAAAGATTGCATCAGTACGTCAGAGACTCCTAATTTGTACCTGTTGCCAAGCGGCCCGATTCCACCGAACCCATCAGAGATGTTGGCCAGCAAGTCCTTTGCAGCCTTGGTAGAACGATGCCGTGAGGACTTTGACATGGTCTTTATTGACAGCCCCCCCATCCTGGCTGTCACCGATGCGCTGATTTTAACTCGAATCACAGATGGTACCATTTTGGTTGTAGATGCCCAGAACACGAACCGAAACAGCGCAATCAAGGCCGTCAGCATGCTAAAGCAGGTAAATGCCCGTATTTTGGGTACCACCTTGAACCGGGTTCCTCGAAAATCCGAAGGTTCCTATTACTATTATTACAGCCATGGTGTCCAGGCCAACGCGTAGACCGTCCAGGAGGTACAGAATGGAAGAACTAGAACTCCGTCAATACTGGAATATCATTCGGAAACGGATGAAGCTTGTTGTATCCATTCCGATTATTGCTCTCATTATCAGCGGTGTCTTTTCGTATTTTGTCATTACACCCAAATACGAAGCCAGTTCCACACTTTTGGTTAACGAGCGATCCAGTCAGGCGAACAACATCCAAATCAGTGCTATCGATGCAAGCCAAGCTTTAGTAAAAACCTATACCCAGATTATTAAGAGCGCTACGGTTGAAAATGCAGTCAAAGCCGATCTCGGTCTAAACCTGACGGCAGCCCAGCTTGGGAGCATGATTGCCGTTTCATCCCCAAACCAATCACAAGTGATTCAGGTCAGCGTGACATCGCCAAATGTAAAACAAGCCGTCAGAATTGCCAACAGCGTAGCGGCTGTAACACAGCATGAAACAACCAAGATTATGCATTCCAACAATGTTCAAATTCTCGATAAGGCGACTCTGCCTGCCAATCCATCACCCGTTAAACCAAACAAAAAGTTGAATCTTGCCATCGCACTGGTTCTTGGACTCATGGTCAGTATTGGTTTGGCGTTCCTCTTGGAGTACTTGGACACCCGGATTAAATCGGAAGAAGATGTAGACAGATACCTGAAGTTGCCGGTACTCGGCACTATTATGGATTACGAGAATGAGGTCTAGGCCCCCGTTGGTCTGCCGCATTCAGTACTAAGATAAGCATGACACAGGAAAGAAGAAAGCGCAGGAATCGGTCCTGCGCTTTCTTCTTTGACAATCTATGTTTCAAGCGTATAGTTTTCACGTCACAAGTTACAGTTCGTCAAATTCACACGCACCCAGTTGCTGTTATCCTCTTCTGCGAAACAGTGAAAATCCTTTTCGTTTTGGTACGCCTAACGTATGATTTCCGCTCTTACTCAACCACCTGGACCTCAGCATCTCAACTTGTTGCTCAATCTGCTTTGAACTCCATCCCTCAGCAGACTCATCTACCAGCGTAAATGAGGGTTTCCTCGCATGACAATAAGGGCATGCCGAAACCAATTCATAGGTCGCCGTGTCTCCGCCGCATGAATCACAAAAGTAGTAGTATGTCCTCGTCGCCACGAACCCTCATCCCCGTTTCCTCTTTTGCATCTGCGTTCACATGTACAGCTTACGTCTTTTTCCTTTTCACTCTATGTTATCAAGCTTTGCCGATAGAATCTAGGTGTGAGTTTGAGTGCATTTTGACATACTCTCACAGATTGTGTCGAAAACATCCGATTTTCTGGGACTGTCGGCTTGTCAAGTCTCTCGTCTGTCACAGTCTATGCGAGAGACTCCAGTTTCATTCCATCAGGTTTTTGTCACCGATTTTGTAACGCATAGACTGCACACATCGTCTAATGATAAGTGACCCTATTTTAAGACTGACGAAACCCTGGTATATTATTGAAGTATTGCAAAATGTTATTTTGTCGAAATTGGTAATTTGGTAGATTTATTTGAGTAATCATGAGAAAATAGCTAAGGCTTTGTAGAATATGCAAAGGGAGATTGTGAATGGCAAAGAAGACTGCAATGGAAAAGGGCTTTAAAAAACGGCATAGAGGCTTAAAGTATACATTAACGGTGCTTGGCGTTTTGGTTGGCGCCGGAGCTGGGTTTGGCGTGTACGAGTATCAGGCGTTGCAGCCAACAACACATTTTAATAATCTAAAAACCATTGGCGGTGCTAATTCCACCGGAAATACTGCAGGTGCAACAAAGGAAAAGGCCGGCATTTTCAACATGTTGCTGATTGGTTCTGATGCACGACCAGGCCAAAAGGTAAGTCACTCGGATTCCATGGTGCTGATTCACGTAAACCTGAACACACATCAATACAACATGCTTAGCATTCCCCGAGATACACGTGTCTATGACCCGGGATACGGCTACACCAAGCTGACCAGTGTACAGTATATGGATCAGGTCAACCACGGAACAAAGCACGGTATTGTACGAGCCGTTGAATCCATTTCACGGTTAACCGGCGTCCCCATCAACTACTATGCGGAAACAAACTACTGGGGGCTCCAGGATATGGTCAACGCCATTGGCGGCATTAACATGACGTTGCCGTTCAACGTCAAGCTCACTCACGCTTGGTATCCACAAGACCAGGGAAAAGTCTTCACGAAGGGGACTCATTTCTTCAAGGGCCGCGACGTGACAGAGGTCGTTCATGAACGGTATTCTCTGCCTGGAACGGACTACGGAAGACAACGGTTGCAGGAGGAGGCACTGATTGGTATCGCAAAGGCCATACTGAAACCGGCTAACGTGACCAAACTGCCGAAACTGGCAAACACCTTACCAAAGTTCCTGATTGCAACAAACATGACCAAGAGCGATATCATGAGTCTTGCGCTTGGCGTAAAGGGAGACTTCCACCCTCATCAGCAGATTCACTATCGACAGGTCAAGGGCAAGAGCGAAGTACTGTATAATGATATTCTGAAGGCCAAGGACGATGAGATTGTAATGAATCCGGGCCAGTTGAAGAGCGTAGTCAAGAACTATTTTACGAACTAAGCGAAACAAAATTATCCAATGCCCAATCACAGACATGGATTGGGCATTGAAACTGCTGTTATATGACCAATGGGAGTGTTTTTGAACCCCATGCTCGGACCGCATATGTTTACTCCCACTAGCATCCCCTCGTCCCGTTTTGCCCAGCTATGCCCAACAAACCTGCCACAATATTTTCAACTTACTAGCAGGAGATCGGCATATAAGAGAAGAAAAATACTCTATAGGAATATATTGCTTTTGTCTTCCGATGTCGAGCACCTATCTCCCCGAAATATTATAGCAAACAGGTGATAATTCCGTGAAAAATGCAAAACTCTCTCTTGCCATCTTAGCGTTGGCACTCCCCACCAGCGCTGCGTATTTAGGTCTGCATCCGCAAACAGCGTATGCGCAGTCCTCACCCGCGGCACCAGTATACTATACCTACCATAAACCCGGAGGCAATATCGTTGGCGTTTACAATAGTATACAGAAAGCTGTTGCGTCGTTAGCTCAGACCCCTGGGGGGATTGTGAAGAACTCTTCTTGGGCAACTCTGTACCAGCAACCCTTGTATCGAACTTATGCCAGTACATCCTCAAGCAACGTTATGGGCACTTATCCAACCCTACCCAAAGCGGCAGCAACGTTAAGCGGAACGCCGGGGGGAGTCGTTCGAGACCAACAAGGCAACGTTGTATTTAACCAACCAGATACGAGACCCCATTACTACACCTACTCCAGTGACAAATCTAATACAATAGTAGGTGTTTTCCGCAATATTCAGCAGGCAGTCAGTTCCCTGCAGGGTAAGACTGGTTACATTGTTAAGAATCAAAAATGGCAAGTTGTGTACACTCAACCGAAAACGGATAAGTATTTTACCTACCATAAGGCCAGCGGTTCCATTGTCGGCGTTTACAGTTCTTTGAACAGCGCTGTCTTATCATTGAACGGATACCCAGGCGGGATCGTTAAAAACAGTTCATGGGTTCCCGTGTTTCAGGAGCCATCGCCTTCGGCTTCACCAAAGTACTACACATATCCAAGCTCAAACAGCAACCAGATTATTGGAGCCTTCTCTTCAATAAGCGACGCGGTGGCATCACTTCAAAACAAGCCTGGCGGTATCGTCAAAAACCAAAATTGGGTCAAACTCTACACTGAACCAAATCACCAAACATATTTCACCTATGACTCTGCGTCTAGTTCAAACATAACCGGCATGTACAACACGGAACAAAGTGCAGTTGCAGTGCTGGCCAATACTCCCGGTGGAATTATTAAAAATTCCAGCTGGCAAGTCGTATACCGTCAGCCGGTGCTACCACACAGTGTCTACCTTACGTATGATAGTTCTTCAAGCAACCAGATTACCGGAATGTACCCTACTTTGGGCTCAGCAATTACTTCGGTAAGCGCACAACCAGGGGCAATCATTAAAAATCAAAACTGGGCAGTTGTATATCAACAGACAACTTACGACACCTACGCTTCACCAGATTCGTCAAAGGTCCTACAAACCTTCCCATCCAGACAGTCCGCCATCGCATCCTTAACAAATACTTATGGCGGTGTCGTTAAAACGTCGGGAGGGCAGACGATTTTCAGTCAGCCCGAAAAATATTTTACCTACTCTTCACAAAAGAGCAATACTATTTTAGGAATATATTGGAGTCTTAGAAATGCCAAGGCATCCCTTGGAAGTATCCCAGGGGGAATCGTTAAGAACGCCCAATGGCAACAGGTATACATGCAACCGCTGGGTAATTATTATGCCACTGTAGACCTGAGATTTCCAAGTCCAAAATCCGTGACGGCAGGCCAGATTAATAGTTGGCTGACCAAGAACCCCAATAGCGGAGGGAGTCCATTGCAGGGGTTGGGCAGCGCCTATCTATGGACGCAGTCGCAGTATTCCGTAAACGCCGTGTATCTCCTTTCACATTCCATTGACGAAACCGGTTGGGGAAATAGCAATTTTGCGCTTGGAAGGAACAATCTGTTCGGCTTTGCAGCCTATACAAACACTCCCGACGCGGCAGCCAGCTTCCCGTCGGCGGGATACGCTATTGCTTATGAAGGCTGGTTTGTGAAACACCAGTATCTTGATTCGAATGGTGCTTATTATTCAACGTCAAAAGGACCCACCTTGCTTGGAATGGCCCAAAATTATGCGACCGCCGGTGTTTCTGGATGGGCTGATCCCATAGCTAGCATCATGAACCAGTACGTTACGTCCACTGCCGGTCCTTCTGGATTTGTGGATTATCCGCAGTATCTAGCGAGCAACCAGCCGCCTGCACCACTTTCTACATCTAATTGGGCCCCAATATATCACTTGCAGGACGCTGTCGGTAAAATCACCGGAGGCAGCAACTACTCAAGCGTACCTATTATGCCTGCGAGCTATCAAGGCAGCCCTGGTTACCAACTGGGTGCTTCGTTGATGTATCAAGGGCCTGTGAAAGAAGGAGACATCAGTGCAGCGGTACGAGAAATGCAGACATTGTTATTAGGAGCAGGATACAGCCCGCAGGGAATTGACGGCGACTTTGGGCCCAACACCCTGAGTGCACTGCACAGCTTCGAGGCTGCTAACTCGCTTTCGCTTTCTACTGAATGCGATGCAAGCACTTGGCAAAAGCTTGTCGAAGTCTACGCTTCGAGGCAGGGAATTCCATTAAACTATCTCAATACATCTGATAGCGTGTCTATTGATGGTATTGTTCTCGGAATGGTTGGATCCCAATTTGTTCAATGGTACCACGTCCCGAATAAGGGATGGATAGACGCGCAGTACGTGTCCCTATCAAACGTACAGAAGATAGAACCTTCCTCCTATGTTGACAGTAGCGGCTCTCTCTCTGTTACACCGTCTACAGTACAAATCCCTGTGTATTCTGCGCCTGGGTCAAATGAGATTGGGACCGTACATGCTGGGGACTACGTTGTTACTTCATCGAGTTCGGCCGGATACGTCGGTGTTTCGGTAGTTAAAGACGATGGAACGGTAATTAGAGGCGTTGTTAAGAGCAACATGATTAAGATGCTTGGGCTTCCTGGAATTGCAGTTCCTGCATCAAGCTAAGATCTTTAAACACGGTGACGTGTTGTGCCAGTTTCGGTAAGAATGCACCAGTAGTATGAGTGGACCCAGGGTTAAACCCTGGGTCCACTGTGCTTGACATGTCATTGGTAGGTTTTGAAGCAATTTTAGCAGGAGTCTCATGGAACGGATCAACAGCCGTTGGCATGCGGACCTGACAACTGCAGTGATGATCCAAAACATCGTCTTGAGCCAAAGCACGGAGACGCCGATGCTATACTGCACAGGATTGACATGCTCCATTCCCCCTCAGCCATACCCGGTCAAAGTGCTTAAGAGTTGATTTTCTCCGCAAAAACCTTGAGTGCCTTTGAAACAACTGCATCCATATCATAATACTGATATTCAGCCAGCCGTCCCAAAAATATTACCTTGCGCAGATCCTTCGCACGTTGCATGTACTTCCTATAAAGAGCATGATTCTCGTCATTTTTAACAGGATAGTAGGGGATGTTCACACCTGGAACGTAACTCTGCGGGTATTCCCTCACTATTGTGGTGGAAGAACTAGTTTGCGCGGTGAGGTGCTTGAACTCTGTGATCCTTGTAAAATCGTAGTCGTTCGGATAGTTTACTGTTCCCGTGCTTTGGTAAAATTCGGTCTCATAATGCTCAAATTCAAAGTTTAGAGAGCGATACGGCAGCTCACCGAATTGATAGTTAAAGAAGCTGTCAATGGGACCAGTGTAAATTACAGTGCCTTGAAAAGGTTGGCCAAAGACAAACAAGTCGCCAGTCTCTAGATCTGCACGTAGAACTTCCTTATAATCTGTATTTAACAATAAGGAGATATTTTCACGGAAAAGCATCGATTCAAACATCTTTGTATAGCCTTTTTTAGGCATTGCTTGGTATTTGTCCTGAAAGTACCTGTCGTCCCGACTGAGATAAATCGGCACACGACTTGTAACAGTGGGATCAATCTCCTCGGGTCTAACTCCCCATTGCTTAACTGTGTAATTCAGGAAGACCTTATTGTAGATATAATCAGCCAAAAATTGAAGGTCTGCGTCCGATTCCTCCAACAACCTTAAGATTGGTATTTTTGAATTATACTGAAATTGGTGGGTTAGCTTCTCCTCTATTCGTTTGGCAAGGGCTGGAGGGAAGGTTTGATGTAAGGACTCATAATTGAATGGAATCGGAACCGTTTTTCCGTCAATGACTCCAAGAACCCGATGGTGGTACGTTGTCCAATCGGTGAATTCAGAGAGATATTCCCAAACGTGCGGCAACTTGGTGTGGAAGATATGAGGCCCATACCTGTGAATGAGAATACCGTTTTCATCCACAGTATCATAGGCATTACCACCAATGTGGCTCCTTTGCTCTATCACTAAGACCTTTTTTTTCAACACTGTGGCGATGCGCTCTGCTATTGTCGCACCCGCAAATCCCGCGCCTATCACAACGTAGTCAAATTGCATATTATCTCGCCTTTCCTGTAAATGTATTAATACCCCTGATTTGAAGAACTAAAAACATAGTTAACGTGATGACAAATTCAGAGAAGGTTACACTTATTGCCGTACCAATTTGATGAAAAAACGGGACCAAGGAAAATGACATCACTAAGTTGCAGGCCGCTCCTATGGAAATTATCACGGTAAACGGTCTCTTCATACCGTTGTTTAACATGGTTTGAATGCCGAAAATATTGCTTAAGGAAATCAAAAACGGTAGAAGAGCCAATATCCTAAGAACCCCAACGGATGGCCCATATTCGGCACCCAAAATCAGCACAATAACGGGCTTAGCGAGCGCTATTATCCCAAGACTTACGGCAAAGGTGGATGGTGCAATGATCGTAATCACCCTTCTAATAAACAATAACCCTTTCTCCAGACTGGAATGAAACAATTGGGCAACATGAGGATAGATGGCTTGAAGGACCGCATTGAGAAGCCCTTGTCCTGCGTTAATAAGTTTTTCAGCAGCAGTATAGTATCCTACAATGGCCGTGTTTGCAAACATCCCCAATATAACGGGATTGCTGGTTGTATAAAGACTAATCGAAATCGTTGATACAAACACCAGCCAACCGTCTTTTAACTGGCCTACAATGTCTCTTAAACCAATCTTCGCCAGCCTCAAATTATGCTTTGCGAAGGCTACACCAAAGCTGATACCACCGCCCAAAATAGTTGACACGGACATTATTAAGGGAACCATCCAATAGTCGCTCTGATGACGTATCAAGAGAAATACCGCCAGTGTTGACAAGGATTTGGCTATGACATTGCCGATTGTAATGAACTTCATATCTTCAATCCCCTGTAGCAGCCATATGGGGAATGCGACATCCGCCACAACATAACCAAAACTTCCAAAACTCAACAACCAATGGATGCGAACAATGGGGACGGCCAAAACGAGTCCGCAAAAGACTATAAGAGATGCTAATAACAATAGGACCTTTGAGAAAAGAATTGAAGTAACGACCCTTGAGAGTTCATATGAGTCTTGTCTTTTGATGGCAATTTGTGATGGCCCAGATATATTAAATCCATACCCAGTCAAAAGAACGAAGTACTGGGCTATGGCCTGAATGAACATTACCAAACCGTATTTGTTTGGGCCTAAGATTCTCACAAGGTAGGGCAATGTAATTAAAGGCAGTATGTAGTTAAGTAACTGGATGCTCGAGAGTGACAGAACATTAGTAACAAGTTTCCTTCGAACTGACATAGTGTTCCCCAATCCGACATGATGGTTGGACAATTCCTCTGATGTTTATGTTCCTTCACCGTTCAACGACCTCACGTCACATATTGAACCGCACGTCATGGCATATACCGATTTGGCAAGTGATGTCTGAATGAATCAAAGAGAGCAAAAAGCACCATTTGAGCGTTGCCAAGGCGGTGTTTCCCGCTCACCAACTGTCTGAATGCCTTAAGGGTGAGTAAGACAATTGGAGATGCTTTTACGAGAGCATTTTCGCCGTATTGCAGCTTAATAATAGCTGCATTCCTTAATTCATAGTATTTCTTCCAGTTGTATGTGTCATTTGGCTTTGCATTAATCATTCGATTGATTCTTGCTGATGGGATGAGGACAATTTTGGAGCCGCTGCGCTTTCTGATTCGTAGTGCATACTCCGTATCATCCCCAATTATAAAAAAGTCCTTACGAGGATAACCAACCTTTTCTATAACAGAACGGTGAAATAAGGGACCCTCGAATGACAAGTCTTCCACCTCTAAAGTCTCCGGATATTCACCTGTCTCGACGTAGTCTGTATAGATTGAAACGTCTCGAATGAGTCTTTTAAAGGGACTAGACAGGTCGTATCGTAGCGCTGGAAATTCATCTATATTCACAGTTTCTGAGACTCTCAGTGGGACCAACACGGGCCCACTCATCTTATACTTCAATAGCTGATGTAAACAGTCCCAGTCTGGAGAGACATCATCATCCATGATCCATATCCATTCATACCCATTTTCATAAGCCATTTTTACACCTGCATGAAAACCACCCGAACCCCCGAGGTTTGAAGGGAGTCTCACGTATTGTACGACAGAGGTCTGCAAATACCCGCTGTCACGAATGGTATCCTCAGTACCGTCCGTTGAAGCGTTGTCAACAATGAAGACTCTCGCAACTGGGCTTCTCTGGTCTATAACTGCTTGCAAGGTTCTCAAGAGCAAATTTTTTCTATTGTATGTCACGATAACCGCAGCTACTTGCTCTGTCATATATTAACTCCCATCTAAAGACGCATTATTTTAACAGTGTCTCGTACAGGTTGTTCATTTCAGCCACTTTCCTATCAGTATCGAATTGTTCCCTAACTTTTTCTAGAGCCTTGGTGCCAAATCTGCTCGCGCGACCATCCACTACAAATGTGAGGGCGTCTGCCAGGGCGTTTGAATCACCAGGAGGAGTGATGAGACCACTGACTTTATGGGTGATCATTTCCGGGACTCCACCAGTATCAGAAGCTATAACTATCCGACCTGCCGCCATCGCTTCCAATACCACTGTCGGCAGAGGATCAGGTTCCAACGAGGCATGAACAACAACGTCAACCCTCGCCAACACATTCGGGATTTCGTCCCGCTGCAACGGTCCAATGAATTCAATAATGTCAGTGAGTTGATACTCGGTTACCTTCTCCTCTAAAAACGAATAGTATCGAGTGTCCGCTGCAATCCCGGCAATCATGCAACGCAGTCTTTGTCTGTGCGCTTTATCCAGTTTGCTCAGTGCTTCAATAAGTATATGGAATCCTTTCCATTTCAGTATGCGGCCATACATCAATAAGATATACCCTTGCGAGACACTAACGTCTTCCGAATTTCTCAAGTCCGAGCCTACTGCAGGTTTCACACCGTTATAAATTCTTCTCTTTCTGTTGAGCGGTACTTCCGCAAGCATTGGACAGTGACTTACTGCATCGGATACGGGGACAATAGTTATCTTCTGATTAATACGCATCCCCCACTTAATGACATAGACCCAAAACCGCGAGTCTCGAATGTCATGAATGTGCCATAGCATCGGAGTTTGGGAGACAAGTGACGGCAACACACAATAGAGTCCTGCTCGCAAGGAATTGGCGTACAGAATGTCCGACTGTGTCCGTCTTAAGGTAATAGGTATCCACCATAAGGTTCTTATAAGTGAGAACAGTAGTCGCATCATAGCCCTTAAGAGTCCAGAGTCCCTATGCAACTCCGAAATAGGCGATTTGGATACGACCGCCACACCCCTTTCCTTTAGCTGCCTTTCAAATTCCCCGGGAGGAACCGCGACAATATATTGGTTCTGATCATCTGCCTCTATTAGGTCCAGTAAAACTGTCTCTGCTCCACCAACATACGCTACGTTATTTATAACAAAAATGTTTCGTGATTTCCCCATACTATCGCTCGCCCAATAAGGTCTTGTAGACATGAAGGGTTTTCTCCGCAACCGCATCCCAATCGTACTTGTTGGCCAGCGCCTCGCGGTCGGACTGCGCAGGACGTTTGCTATTTAGCTTGCTTAAGATTGCTTTGCCTAAGTCGTCCACGTCATACGGATCAATGTAGGAGGCGTTTGAACCTAAATACTGCTCTGCTCCTCCGTATTTTGTAATCACGATGTTAGCTCCTGCCAAAAATGCTTCAAGGGCTGCAATCCCCGGTGTTTCTTCTCTCGAGGGCAGACAGAAGACATGACTCGCTGCATATGCACTAGCCAACAAGGGGTCGTCATGGGTAACGGGCCCCAAAAAACTAACGTCTGCATTGACCGCTTCATCCCTACACATCTTTACGTACGCTGGATCGACACTGAGGTCTCCAATAATTATTAACTTGAAACCGAACTTTTTAGCTGCACGAATGAGTGTAAGTTGATTCTTTCGAGGCTCCAGTCTTGCAACGTTCAGAACGAAATCACCCTCTGGGAGATAGCGTTCATTGAATAGGTTCCCCTTCGAGTGCAAGAACTTGCGCTCAACGGCGTTGGGAATAATTTCAAATTTATCAGCGTCCAGGAATCTAAATGTATCTAGGACCAGTTCCTGTTCAGCAATAGTATTGGGCAACAAAAGGTTGGCTCCCCGCATTAGTTCCGGAAGCCACTTGTATCTCCCCTGAAGCAGGCGTGAAGTCCGTCCATTTCTCATGAGCGAGACCATCAGTTTTCTATGGGTCCTGCGCAATGGCGAGGTTCCAGTCGATGCATATATGGTAGATACAACATACGGAATCCCAGCGTCGATACAATAGTCTACAATTCCCTTGTATAGTGAACCGTGAGGGCCAAAAAGGTGTACGATATCCGGTGGCGGACCCTTATAAGCCGGGGTTGTAATCACGTCCACTCCCTTTCTCCTCAGAGCATCCGCCGTCTCCAAGAATTGTATTTCCCCACCCCCGAGATACATGATTGGGTGGGTAAACACTCTCACTTTCATCGAGCAACCCCCTCTTGTTCTTTATAACCTCGCTTCAGTTTTCTCAGCTTGTCAGTCCCACTAAGGGTCATCCCTATGAGTATCCAACCGATACTTGCGGCAGTATCCGTTAGCATTTCCTGAGATATCACTCCCGTAATCACTAGACTGACGACAATTGCAGCTCCCATATAGAAATTATATGGGATTCTATCAATGGTCAAAAATACCTCAATGAGCCACCACACAAAGGCTGCAAGAATCGGTAAGCCGAATTGCCACCATATTTCCAAATAGGCTCCCTCGGGTCCTCCGCTCGCCCCAACACCGTGTCCAAACGGTATCCCGAACATAGCTGGAATTTGCAAAAATGCATGTAGGTGGATCAACGTTGAACCATTTTGGAGGGTTATAGTACTTATAATCACCTTTGTGGCTGCAACGAACAGGATGCCGATAAGGGCTATAAATAACCACTTGGAAATTGGTTTCCCAATTTTCCGCCTGTAAAAGTAGTAGAACAAAAACTCGACAAATACCATAATGTAAGCCGCACGAGTGTAAGTCAGAGCTACTGCCAACAGGATTATGAGAACAGAACCCAACCAAAGTGCCTTAGAGCGATAGAAATCTCTTGCGAAGAGTGCGGCTCCAAATCCGATTGCCATACTGTAGCCTGCGGCCAGAGGGTCACCGTAAATAGACACCACTCTTCGCAGTAATTGGCCCCCATAGTTCTCATAAAAGTTTCCAGGTAAGCCGCGATATAGATACCCCTTGGGTAAATGCTTGACGTTTATCCAGTAGTTTCCCATATGCATAATGGCCCAGAAATGCCTGCCCAGGAAAAGCGCGTCGATGAGTCCAAATACCGCACCAATGGTCGACAATACCGAAACAGACACGAGAACCCTTCTCATCTCGTCCCGGGAGAAAAAATAGAGATATCCCAGAAACAGAAACACCATGGGTATAAAAACAGTTCTCAAGTTGTAGACAGCCGAAAAAAGCGAAGACCCTCTGTGTAGGGTAAAAACCACCAAGGTAGCTACAACTAGAACAAACGTGGAAATGAGAATAGCCGATCTCAGGTCAAAAACATTTATAGTGCGCAATAATCGTACAGCGAGCAGGATTATCGCTGTTAACTCGGACATTGACAGAATTACCAGCCACATCGTGCTACCACCGCCAAATGCGGAATACATGGCTGGTATCAAAGTATTTTGAACAGCTATCCACGATAGGAGTAATACGAGACTAATGTAAGAATCCAGATATATGATAACGAATGCGAGCAGAACAAAGGGGAGTACAGATAAATAGTGTGCATTGTATACTGCGGCGGCCACAAAGAGCACGCATGCAATGGCAGCTACAAATAGAAAGCGGGTGTTTCGGACCGAAGATGTGAGCAGGGAAGACGTGCTTTTCACTGTGGACACCACCTTTCACTCTCTAAGGAGTCTCTAATAGTTTTGACTAAATCTGTCACTTTGCCATTTACCATACGTAGGATCATCAGCTAAACACAGTGTTTGGCTCATTTCGTTAGATGTTTACAGATTCCGCTTAGACATTCCAGCCGTTGGCGGCTGGAATGTCCCCCTGTCAAGTCTTATCCCCCTTTACGCTCTTGATAAACGCCAGAAAAAAGTACTTAAGTATCCGGAAATCTGATAAATACCTTCGCCACAGCCTGCGTGGTTCTGTAATCAGACGGAAGAGCCACTCCAACCCAACGACCTGCATCCATTTGGGAGCACGCGGAAGCGTTCCGGCGAGAAAGTCAAAGGAGGCCCCAACTCCAATAAGAACAGGAGGTCGTATCTCCTCGCGATGTCTATCAATCCATTTTTCCTGTTTGGGAGCCCCAAGCCCGACCAATAGGACGTTAGCCCCAGAATCATTTATTTTATCGACAATTCTCGCAGATAAAGCACTGTCCATCAACTCCTCAGGAGACGGACAGTACGTAGACACAATATTAGCCCCATGCCATTTCTCCTCTGCGCGATGCTTAGCCAACTCCGCCACACCCGGATTACCTCCAAGAAAAAATATGGCGAGCCCCGCTTTTTCACTCTCTTTACAGATATCCACTACCAAGTCTGCTCCAGTGACACGCTCCGGGAGGGGGTTCCCAATCAGCCTTGAGAGCCAGATGATAGGAGTCCCATCTGGTGTAACCAACCACGCATTGTGAATAATTCTAGCCAGTTCTTTGTCACGTTCGGATTTAAGCAAAATATCAGAGTTGACCGTGACGATCTGTCCCCCACCACACGCCCCGTTCACGCACTCCGAAATAAGTTGCAATACCTCCGCCTTTGTCACCTGCGAGAAGGCGATGTGTTGGATTCTTGTAGTTTTCATCTTGACCTCTGAATAAGTGTACGACCTCTCACTACCAAAGTTCATCTCATACGACTTCCTGCACAATTTTGTCCCACGTCTTCTGAACTGACCGTTTCCAGTCAAATTCCTCCACCCGCTTAAGACCTTTCGCCCTGAACGCACGACACAAGGTCTCGTCAGTCAGCAATTGAGACATTTTCCGCGCCATGTCTGTAACGGACAATGGATCCGCGTAGAGGCACGCGTCTCCCCCAACCTCGGGCAGAGACGATGTAGCCGCTGCTAATACCGGTACGCCGCAACTCATCGCTTCCAACAAGGGAATTCCGAATCCTTCATACAGGCTCGGCATAACGAAGAGATGCGCAAACGAATACAACTCAACCAGTTCCTCATTTGAGACGAATCCGGTGAAAACAATAGCCTCTCGGCAGTTTTCTGGTATAGACAGACTGTCCATCCACCCTTTTCTCCCGACGATAACAAGTTTGTATTCCATATTTTCCTCTATCAAGATCGAAAATGCCTCAATGAGCCTCTGTAAATTCTTCCGCGGTTCGAGTGTACCTACCGCTAGTATAAAACGACTCTCGTACGCATCGCTCAGAGAATTAAGATGCGTTCGCGTCTCTCGGGGATAAAAGAGACTTGGATCGACAGCCAAAGGGAAAACGTGGATGCGGGAATCCGTAATCCCCTTGTATTTTTGAATATCCTGTTTAGAACTCTTGGAAACAGTCGCCACAAAGCGCAAAGTTCTAGACCTCAAGGCCCTGTTTAGCTGCGGCCGATAGTATAATTTCATCCCTCGGGACACAGTCTCAGGAAATCTCCATGGCGTCGCGTCATGAACAATAATGGAATGTGGAATAGAACCGTAGCCTAGCACAGGATAGGACAGCGTCATGTTATAGATGAAATCCATGTCCAACCGAAGCAAAACCAGGGGTGTCCACAATTGATCTGTCAGGATTCTGTTTTTAAACGGACTAAACAGAACTCTCATCCCAGCGCACACCGGAAGAACAAGGTCCCTCCCCCCCGGATGAGCCAATACCGTTACAGAGGAACGTACACTTTCTGGAGTATTTTTGAGAAATTCAAGTACATATTTTTCAATACCAGTAACCTTGTCCGAATCAACCACAGTTGCAACGACGCCGAAATTGCGACCCAAGACCATGCCCCCCTGCAGAATAATAAGAGTTCGAGGCATTAGAGCAAAAGGAGAGCACTATGCAGTCCCAATTGGGATACAAAAATCCAACAACCCACGAGATTTTTGCTCCACATTCATCCAGAATTGCACGTTTCAAAACCTAGAAGGCTCCATGCTTTTTGAAGATAGCGGGAATCGTTTTAAACAATATAACCACATCGCTAAAAAACGTCCAATTGTCAATATATGCGAGATCCAAACTCATCCACTGCTCAAAATCAATTTCGTTTCGACCGCTAATCTGCCATGTGCAGGTAATTCCCGGTTTGACACTCAGCCTGCGCAAATGCACATAATCGTAGTCGTCGACTTCACTAGGAAGAGGCGGCCTCGGTCCTACAAGACTCATATCGCCTTTAAGCACATTAAAGAGCTGGGGCAATTCATCAAGACTTGTTTTTCTTAAGAAGCGACCCATGCGGGTGATACGCGGATCATTTTTCATCTTAAAGACGGGACCAGACATCTCGTTGTATGCCTGCAACGCCTTTTTCCTTTCCTCGGCGTCTACGACCATGCTTCTGAACTTAAACATTTTAAAGGACTGCTTATGCAACCCGACTCGGTTCTGCGCAAAAAACACTGGCCCACCGTCGTCCAGTTTAATCGCCAAAGCGATAACCAGCAGAACCGGAGACACCACAACCAGGCCCACAGTAGCCAGAGCCACATCTGTTGCCCGCTTCAGAATCAAGCCGCTTGCTGAATGGGGAATTCCTGAAAGCACTAGCCGCGAAACTCCCATGCCGTGAACAATTTCGCTGGATGCAATCTTTGAAGATAAACCATCTAGAATGAGTTCCGTTGTGATGCCGTGCATTTCGCACACTTTAATAACCCGCTCTAAATACGGGTGGTTTGCAGGAAGAGCAATCACCACTCCGTCGACAACATTGGCTGTCAATACAGACTCCAAAGTGGACGTGTTGCCTAAAAAGAGGGAGCCGAGATTTTCGAGATCGACCTCGTCCGTGACAATCCCTAATACCCTCAATCCAAACCGGGGATTCTTCTCAACATTTTCGATATATCTCAGCGCGGCTTCACCGGAACCCACGACAATTCGGGTTCTGGCATCCCAGCCGGCCCTTCGGATCCTTGCAAGGTACAAGCTGACAAGGACTCGTGTCCCCATCATATAGATAATAGAAGTCAAAAAGAAGAGACCTATAAACAGTCGACTGAAGTGACCCAGTTTTAACACAAACGCTAACAGCGAGAAGAACAGCAGTGCTAATGCGTTCACTCGCAAGACCACCCACAGTTCGGTTTTGAATCCAAACAGCCGGCGTACTGGATATTCGCTGAACAGAACCAGGGATGACATCCACGCCAAAGACGAAAATAACAAAGTCTTAGTATAGATCGGCTCTGCGACACTAAATGGATAATTTCCACGAAGGCTGCCGAAAATATGGTAGGCGGTATAGAACGAAAATATCACGACGAGGATATCAAGGAAAAATCCCAGTCTGCGACTGTTGTCAGCCAGACGATCCAACTCGCACCCCTCCAAATAAACTGCGCAAAGGCCTCAACTCTACTCCCTAGCGCCCAAGTACATTACTATATTTTTGCCATCGGAACATCAAATATACTTCAGATGGAATATAATGTCGTCGGCCCATTCCCTAGATTCTACAATATAACACTTGCTGAAACGCCTTACAGTGACTATTTTCAACATCTATCAACTATCTTTTACATCTATCAGAGCAACAAACATTATAATAACAGGCTAATGTTAAGAATGTATTAATCCACAAGCATTAGACGAGAGTAACACAAAACTTGTTACAATAGTGGCAGGACACACAGATTGACACGGAGGGAGTATATCATGCCAGGTACAGACTCATTTCTCACCCTTGTTTCCCCTTCAGAAACTGAGGTCATCATTAAAAAGTCCCGGTTCATCGGCGGCTCCTATCCCGTTACAACGGTAGATGAAGCTGATTCAATACTGAATGAAGTCAGGACGACACATAAAACAGCAAACCACAACTGTTTTGCCTATAGCATTGGGCTCAATGTTCCCATTGAGAAATCATCCGATGACGGAGAACCGTCAGGTACTGCCGGCCGGCCAATTCTCGAGGTTCTTCGACAAAAGAAACTCAATAACGTGTTAGTTATTGTAACACGTTATTTTGGCGGCACATTGTTAGGTGCAAGCGGCCTAGTACGAGCATACACCGATACAACTGCAAAGGCTATAGAAAATAATAGTTTCGTCAGATGTTTTCTCATGTCCCGATTGCATATTATTACAGATTACACTCAGTTTGGCAAACTGGAACATGAGCTTTCTCAGGCAAATGTAGCAATTTTCGACAAACAGTTCACAGATGCCGTCAGTCTGGCTATCTACATCCCTGCGTATGATGTAAAGCACTGGCTGGAGCAACTGGCCGACTGGACAAACGGCCGTGCTCACGTCGATGTAGGAGAGCCAGAGTACGTCGGTGTAAAGGAAACCGGGGACTTTGTCTTTGGAATCTATCCATAGTAAATGCATCGTATTCAATGCACCCTAAGACTGTGCAGAAAACCAACTCAATGCTATCGGATAAATTTGTCTTTTGTTTCACAACTTTCTATATTATGATGTGTGGAATTGCACAACTATTTATTTCCTTATGCTGCAGCTGATAGAATAGATTACAATTACGTTACATAAGTTTCGTCATAGAGGTGACCTACGTTGAAAAAAGTGCGGAAAGCTGTCATCCCGGCGGCAGGGTTCGGAACGCGAATGCTGCCGGCCACCAAGGCTGTTCCGAAAGAAATGTTGCCCATTTTGAACAAGCCCTGCATTCAATACATTGTTGAAGAGGCTGTGTACGCCGGAATTGAGGAAATCCTCATTATCACAGGACGTGCAAAAAAAGCGATTGAAGATCACTTTGACAGGTCTCCGGAGCTTGAACTCCACCTAGAGCAGAGCAGGAAATCCTCTATGCTATCTGAAGTAAAGGCTATTTCCGATCTCGTTGACATCCACTACGTCCGCCAAAAGACGGCCATGGGACTGGGTCATGCAATTTTGTGTGCGAGATCGTTCATTGGGGACGAGCCCTTTGCCGTTCTCCTCGGAGATGACATTATTCAGTCTGAGGTACCTGTCACAAAGCAACTGATGGATGAGTACGTGAATACACAGTCAGCCATGGTAGGTGTACAGCGAGTGCCAAACGAGAACGTTTCGAAATACGGCATCATTAACCCCGGGCCACACTCTGAAGAGAGTCGGCACATCCCAGTGCAGACCATTGTTGAGAAGCCTGCCCCACAGGACGCACCATCAAACTTAGCGGTCTTAGGGCGATACATTCTTCCCGCCACCATTTTCAATCAGTTGGAGAACATTCCCGTCGGCCACGGCGGCGAACTCCAATTAACCGACGCCATCGCGCGCCTTGCCGAAACCGGCCAAACCACTGCCCTTCAGTTTGAAGGAGTGCGCCATGACATCGGCAATCTGGAAGGATGGCTGCGGGCCAACATGTCTTTCGCAATGGAGCGCCCAAACCTGGCTGCATCACTAATGGCACAACTGAAGAAGGAAAATTTGCAACGACGGTTAAGCTAACCGTTCGCACTTATATAACTGGTTCATCCGCTCTGAAAACTCTAATTTCATGCGTGCTCCAACGTCAAAAGAGACCCGGCATCCCGGGTCTCTTTTGCAGTCACTACATAATTCCATCTCGATGGAGCATAAAGGCAAACAACTCCGCCGTACTCTTTCGCTTGCGTACTGCGTCTGCGGACATGAGGACATCCATGTGCTGACCTGTCTCCAGTTGAATACGGCTTTTCTTGTGGCTGATAAATTCGATGGTTTGAACGGCTGTGTTGGCAACAAACCCTGTGGCGCCGTCATTGTGGTGCTGCGGAATTCGGGTTTTTACGGCGAATAGAACCAAATCACGACGGGGAACAATAACGGGGACCGACTGATACATATTGACGTAGCGCTGGAACTTGCGGCGAATTTCTGTTTCATCAATGCCGTGATAGCGGTGAATTTCTCTCTGAATCCAGGAGACCCCGCGCCCGAACACCTTCTGTGCTGCATTGTCCAACGTAATCAGCGCCGCGTTCCCATATCCCGCGAGATAGACTGGCTCACACCCAATAATATGAGGCACCCAATCTTCTGCCGGGGGCATACCGTGTGTATGCAAAAAGAGAGGTACACCTCTCGGCGGGGTGTAGACTGTCATGCGTGATGCCTCTCGCAGGTGCAGTCGATTGCCTCTTTGTACGGGGTTCACTTCATCCGAGTTCATCTCATCCGAGTTCACTTCATCCGGCTTTCTACGGCCCTTCTGATTAGGATTTCCATACCCGTCCGAACCTTCCACTAAACCGCCTCCCCATAAATATCAAATGTTTCCATTGGAGAAATCTGCGAATACTATATTACACGTTTGTGGACAAAGCAATAGCAAAGCTCTGAAACTTACAATTTGTTCAAGGACTTATCATAATCTCTTGATTTCCTGTATATGTAACATAACGTAAGTCAAGGAGTTTTCGTCATAGCGAAGGACTTGGACAGATGTCTGAGTGTTGATTCTGCCTTCGCCGACTCGTCCCCCTGGACGTATGGTGGATTTGCGCGTAATAACCAGCGAGATCGATCTCCGTCAAGGAGAATTCCGCTTATGCCTACAACAGCAGAGCAACCTGAGTTTGAAACCCGTAACAGGAGACTCGCGACACTCGTCAAAGCAGCTCAGAGTGGAGATATGGAGGCGACACAAGAACTTATACGTCAATTTCAACCGTTGATTTCGTCGTTGTCAAAGCGCTACTACAGTGTGTCTCGGGAGGACGCAGCGCAAGAGGCGTATTTGTCCCTGATGGAGTGCATCGCGCAGTTTGATGCATCGAGAGGGATTCCGTTTACGGGCTACGTGAATTTAAAGCTGCGAGGTGATGTCCGGTCTGCAATGAGGAAAATATGGCGGTATGACAGTCGAGTGGCCCTCTCTAAGGAGGATAGAGAGGGAAACGAACTCAATGCGCTGCATCATCTGGACACCGCTGTTGCTGCGTCAGCAACTGAAACGATGACGGATTTTGATAGGGCTGAATGGAGAATCCTGTTGCACAGCGCCCATCTGTCAAGTCGCGAGTGCCTGGGTATCCAGAGTCTTGCACGGGGCTGGTCCTCTACGGAAATTGCTCGAAGGGTTGGTGTTTCTCCGGACACTGTTAAGACCTGGCGAAAAAGAGCGGTTCGTAAAGTCCGCAACATGTTCTCCGAGGTTTCACATGACAAGTAGAGACTTCCTGTTTCGAGAGGACAAAGAACCGCCAGCGACTGTGAATCACTCTCGGGAACTGTCGTTAAAACAGTTCCCTCAGCAAAGCCTGACCCCTTCTGTTCCGTGTTGCGCGATGGCGATTTTGAATCTCGTCATATAAGTCTCGATTCGGAAGCTGGGCAAACAGTTCATGACTCGGACCGCCTAAAGCGTCGTCTGTGTTGACCTCAATCAGCCACAGCGACTTGTTGGAACTGAGTCCGACATCAATTCCGATATCGAAGAAATCTCTGTACTGTTCAACGATTTTTGCAATAGCGTAGCCTGTTTCCTGCAGGTTTTCAGACAGTGTTTGCTGCACTTTCTGTTTGCAATTTAGTTCGTGACAAAGCTCCTTCAGGTCCATTACATGACCGCGGCTGAGGGCGATGTTGGACACGACCGATCCCGCCCCTCCAACACGCCCGACAGCACCGCTGTAAACCCAGTCCTCCTCATCGTTTCGCTGCATCAATACACGAATGTCAAACGGTCGCTCGTCGAGGGTTGCAAGGGGTGCCCCAGCTTGAACAATGACAGGCTGGGCTGTATAGCTGGAGAGAAACCTTTCGATAACCTTACCGACGGAATCGATGTGCAAAACCTGCTTGTCGCCTTGTTTGTGCCAACGGTAGAGTACCGGATGGGAAGTGTCTACGTCGACTCTGGTAATACCGGATCCTCCCCAGGCATTGACGGGTTTAATAAATACAGTCTGGTGGTTGCGCAGCATATCTGCGAGGTTTCCGGGTGTACCAAGTTTCGTTTCAGGGATGCGAAAACTGCTGCAATCTGTTTTGTTGGAGAGGCCGTTCAGTAAAGCCTTGTGCATTTCCCATTTGTTTAACCCTTGTCGCTGTACATCTAATTGAGCTCTAGGCATAACAATCCCCTCCATCTGTTCTCACTACACCATATGGAGGGGAAAGGGTTCCGGAATAGGCTTTTGACTTGAATTGGGCAATTTGAATTTGATGGTGTCTTTAGTACATCCGGCGCACTGCAGTCATGTGTTTCGCCCAGTAACTGTTTGCACCCAGACCCAAGTAACCGCACTTACCAAGGCCTCCGCCTTCCTGAATCATGCGGTTGTTGCCAGCATAAATACCGACGTGTTTGCCTTTCTCAAAAATCAGCAAATCGCCTGGTTTCATGGCTGATTGCGGCACCGTCTTCCCAACATACCGATACTGCCCGCGGCTTGACGTTGTGAACTTGTATCCAAGCGCATGGTGATACACGTATTCCGTGTAGTTGCTGCAGTCAAATCCGTATTGGCCCCGGTCTTCATTGTGACCCCAGATGTATTTTGTCCCCAGTTTGCTTTGCGCCACAGACAGCACAGCATTTGTTTTCGCTTGGATGCTCGCATTCCGTCCAGCTTTCGGAGTAATCGACGGGTCCCACTGAACGCCCGGAGGCGGCAGTTGAATTCTAGCCGATCCCGTTGTCTGAGGCGGCGTCGCCGGAACAGGCTGCTGTATGCTCTTAGGGACTGAAACCGTCTTGGATGTCCCTGTTGTCCCCGTTTGTGTTCCTTGGCCCGTACCTGAAGTAACCACATGCGTGTACTTAGAGTCGGTCGTGATATAGACATTGCGTCCATGCCAGCGTATCTCATACCACCATTTGTTGACCTTCTTAATCAGCGGTGCCTTGTCTCCCAATTGAAGCCGTCCCAACACAGGACTGTTCAGTTTTGCCTGTGAGTGATAGCTCACCCAACCATGGTTTGCCTCGACGTACTGCTGTGTCGAATTTGTAGCCGCTGTAGCTGCTGTACCTCCAGTTGCCGCGCTCCCCTTGGTTCCACCAATGGTAGCCACATGTGTGTACTTGGAGTCAGTCGTAATGTACACATTGCGGTTGTGCCACCGAATTTCATACCACCATTTATCAGCCTTTTGCACCAATGGAGCCTTGTCACCCAGATGCAGTTTGCCAAGAACGGGACTGTTTAAACGTGGAGCAGAGTGGTAGCTGACCCAGCCGTGGTTCGTCTCCACATACTGATTGCTGCCCGTTTGGCTGCCTGTTGCGGCGGCTGCCACTCCTGCAGTTCCGACAGCTCCTGCAGTTCCGGCAACTCCTGCAGTTCCGACAGCTCCTGCAAAAACTCCGACGGACGCCTTTGCCTCGCTAGCGAGGGCCCCTACGGAACCGCCTTTGCCTCCGCCAGCAAAGGTTATGTGTACAAACCGCACTGTCTCCGTGGGATACATTGCTGTGGCGAAGTTGGAAATGGCTGCGTCACTGTTCGTGTCAATCAGGTCTTCTACTGTGCCTGTCCCGGTTTTGGAATTTTCATTTCTCCCAGATATATCCTTAACCCTGCGCACAGTGATGTACACCGTCTGTGTACTTGGGTTGTAGCTGTGGGAAACAATGCGCTGAACATGTGTGGCCGCAGCACTTTGCGACTGCGTGGTATTGTGGACATAGGTAGCTGTTTGACCGCACCCAGCCAGTGTCATAGTACCCGCCAGGACAACGGCAACCACGACACCACTTTTACGCATTGTACGCAGAACAGGCCGCCGTGCATTGATTCCGGACAGTGTCTGCGAACCCTTGGAGCCATCGCCTGATAAAGGGCGGTTGATCTCTTTACATACTTGATGGTTTCGCGCCAATTCGGCTCCCTCCTTGTTGTTTATGAGGGTCTCCAACCTGGCAGCGAATATGTATAGGGAGTTGGCCTTGTTGACCAACTCCCCAGTGTTTCATCTGTCTCTTAGCAGCAACTATTTACGCCGCTTGTTTTTGGCTTCCCGGCGAACGTACTGAGCATAAGCGAGAGGTGTTCCTACCACAATGACTGCAGCAGTGAGCAGGACAGCTCCGATGAGCCCCATAACCACCCATCCTTTTGTAAATGCTCCGTACAAAAGCCTCATCCCAATGATTCCAACCACACTGACAAGTGCTGCGAACCAGAGCGGTGGAATCCCCCGGTTCCGGTTCATATTTTCGTCCCCTTGCCAGCACTGTTATTCGGATCCGAGTGACCATTACGGCGACGTAAGTCACGGTAGTAGTCCCGCCAAATCAGACGGTAGATTTTCAGTCCTCGCGGTATGGAACGCAGCCCCGGAATAAACGGAATGAGCATCAAAATTAGTGTTACAAGGAACGTAGCAAGAACAACCCACAAGTCGGCGGAATCTGATGAAGAAAAGGGAGGAACTTGGTACAAAAGTGTGTAGTACCAGAGCCACACTGCACCCGGGTAGTTCCCTGTTTCTTTAATGACGCCCCATTCATCACCGGTCATGTTCAATTTGTCAGCGTAATTCGCATCGGGAACATCCTGCAACAACAGCAAGGAGTCCATTCGGTTAATCAACGGCATGGGACCGCTCTCGCCGTCGATTGCCGCTTCCAGTAGCCCACTGTTCCCAAGGCCAAGGTAAGCGTCCATCAGTTTCGGTACCGGCCCATACCCCGCCGATGCCGCTGGCAACACCAACTTATTACTGTTCACGCTCCCGTGCTTCAAACCAGATTGAACATGCTTTACCCAGGCAGCCTGCTGGCTGGGTGTTGCGCTGTTCCACTGTGCCAGACTAGCCTTGAGGGCCGGATCAACATTGGTGATTTTCTCAAGCGGTTGAATTACATTCGTCTGCTCAGAATTCACCGGCAGCGTCACTCCAACCCAGCGTTGAGGTGAGAGGAAACCAAGCTTTTGGGCAGCCCCTTTAGTGTGGCTGTAAGGCGGCCCATAGGTACTGATAGCGTCAGTCTTCGTCAGGTCCTGCAACGCAGTCTGAACCAACAGCTTCGGATTCTGCTTCACTACCTGCTTGGCAGACAAGGCCGGTACATCCGGCGTAGAAAATACAGCAGCCAGCACCAACACCAAGGCGCCGATGATGCCGAGGGCGATGAACATTTCTTTGACGAGATCGTACGACTGTTGCGGAAAGCGATGATTTCTGTTGTATCCCCGCACATTTGCTGCAAGGCTGTGGGCCGAACTGCCTTGACCCGAGGTGCCTTGACCCGAGGTGCCTTGATTAGAAGTCGCCACCTTTACTCACCCCCTCTCTGCGAAACACTTGCATCAGGGTTCGCTGATGACTGGTTTACGCTTGCTTCGTCGTGCAGAGCGGGATCGTGCTCATCTTCAAAAGGCTCAACCACTCCATGTTTCCGTACGAGGAAGAGGTGCCCCATAAGTAAAACCACAAGCACCATCGGAATCACAAAGATGTGCAGACTGTACATCTGGCCAAAGTTAAGCAGGTTAAAAAATCCGCCAAGACCAGTCGAGTTAATGGCGTCCTTCCCTTGCAGACCAATCCACTGTGAGTCAAAGTTGTTCTGTGAAAGGTATCCCGTCAGCCCGGCCACGATAGAGACGAGAAACAGAACCCATCCGCCTATCCAGGTCCAATGCCTTCCCCCGCGCCAAGAGGCCATCAAAAACTGGGCCCACAGATGCAGCACCATAAAGAAAAAGAAGGCCTGTACAGACCAAAAATGCATACTGTTAAAGAAGTGTCCAACGGACGAAACATGCCACCAATCCGGTCCAAATATGGCCAGCACGGTGCCCGTTATAATGAGCCACAAAAAGGATGCCAAGGTTAAAATCCCAAACAAGTATACGTACGAGTGAACGTAGGTTGGAAGGGTATCAGGCAGGAGATTTTCCATAGGAATGGTCCGGATGAGCCAATCCCGCATCCCGCGAGTCCAGTTCTTGCTCTGTTTGTCGGAACTCATGAAAGACCACCTCCGTTGGGCTTATCATCGCTGGATACGGAGGCCCTATCGCCATGACCCGGCTGTTCATCCGACACCTCTGTTATTTGCTCCTTATGCCCAGGAAACGGGAGAAGTATAGCGAGGGCAAAGACCACAATCATAAGGCCAACAACAATCATGTCTGCGACAGACAGGTTAAGGAAGTGATACTGCCATGCAGGACCTGCATGGATTGGAGGTACAAGCTGATGTTTCAAATGAAGACTCCTCTCTGAATGTAGTTACGAGCAAGGCTGCCCTGTTGCCGGTCATCCGTGCAGCATTGGCCCCCTTCTGCATACGTTCTGCGTAGAGCACAATGCACACTTGCAGTACACATTGATCCCTTGTTCGGAAGATGTAGGTCGCGGCTATTTTCTGCAGATTTTGAGAAATAAGCAGGTAGCTGAAAGGACTAAAGAAAATTCACACCATAGCCCGGACTACCCAAGACGACTCTGTTTGAGCTGTGACAAACCGAGACGTAGCGACACAAACTCAGAGACGTCCGGAACAAGGAACAAGGAACAAGGGGCAAAAGAAGGGACACAAATAGACTGTACCCCAACGAATATTCGGACTTATCCGATACCAGATGTCCGCTACTCGGTGGTACAAGCTTGCCTCCTTCCAGACTCGCTTACGTTGAAACCGGCTTTCGTCCGCAGGTGGGAAAAAGGTGCTTAATGTGGTACCACAAGGATCTGTTTACATTTATGATAATAATAAGTTGCACGAAATATTTCAAGAGTCCCTTTTTTGTCACATTTGTATTTTTACCATGTGTGTGACTTTATGGATGTGACTGGAGAGGGCTGGAGGGCTCAAAGGCTCAAAGGCTCAAAGGCTGAAAGGCTGAAATAGGGGGGGCGCGGGCAAACGGGGCACGGGGGCGAAATAAGGATCCCAGACGAGCTTATTTCTGCAGGGCACGATGCGCGGCATTAAATAAGCTCCCGAAATGAGCTTATTTGCGTCAAAATGGCTCTTTCGCAGCCAAATTGGGAGATTAAGCACTTGGGAAGGGCTTATTCACGTCGATTTGAGGCCATAGTTGCAAATAAGCGCTTCAGGGATCTCTATTCGCAGGCCTGCCTGCCCAAAACCCCCAGCCCGCATCCTCCGGGTCCTTCGACTTCGTTTTAGGTAGTGGATAAACGGGTCACCCCGTTTATCTTCCTTCTATGGTTCTTCATTTGTCTACTCGAAGACCGCGACCTAACCGCCTCGAATGGTGCCGGTTTAAGGGGATTCGGGGCGCGGGCACACGGGGCACGGGGGGCGAAATAAGGATCCCAGACGAGCTTATTTCCACAGGGCACGAGGCACGGCATTAAATAAGCTCCCGAAATGAGCTTATTTGAGTCAAAACGGCTCTTTTGCAGCCAAATTTGCAGATTAAGCACTTGGGAAGCGCTTATTTGCGTTGATTTGAGGCCATAGTTGCAAATAAGCGCTTCAGGGATCTCTATTCGCAAGCCTGCCTGCCGAAACCCCCAGCCTGCATCCTCCGGGTCCTTCGACTTCGTTTTAGGTAGTGGATAAACGGGTCACCCCGTTTATCTTCCTTCTATGGTTCTTCATTTTGTCTTACTCGGAGACCGCGACCTAACGGCCTCGAACGGTGCCGGTTTAAGGGGATTCGGGTGCGCGGCACAGCGGGGCACCGGGGCGAAATAAGGATCCCAGACGAGCTTATTTCCACAGGGCACGAGGCGCGGCATTAAATAAGCTCCCGAAATGAGCTTATTTGCACCAAAACAGCCTGTTTGCAGCGAAATTTGGAGATTAAGCACTTGGGAAGCGCTTATTTGCGTTGATTTGAGGCCATACTCGCAAATAAGCGCTTCAGGGATCTCTATTCGCAAGCCTGCCTGCCCAAACCCCGGGCCCGCATCCTCCGGGCCCTTCAACTTCGGTTTAGGTAGTGGATAAACGGGTCACCCCGTTTATCTTCCTTCTATGGTTCTTCATTTGTCTTACTCGGAGACCGCGACCTAACCGCCTCGAACGGTGCCGATTTAAAGGGATTCGGGTGCGCAAATAGGGGCTGGCCGCGGCGGGGTAAGGCACACGGCGCACGGGGGGCGAAATAAGGATCCCAGACGAGCTTATTTCTGCAGGGCACGATGCGCGGCATTGAATAAGCTCCCGAAATGAGCTTATTTGCGTCAAAACGGCTCTTTTGCAGCCAAATTGGGAGATTAAGCACTTGGGAAGCGCTTATTTGCGTTGATTTGAGGCCATAGTCGCAAATAAGCGCTTCAGGGATCTCTATTCGCAGGCCTGCCTGCCCAAACCCCCGGCCTGCATCCTCCGGGTCCTTCGACTTCGTTTTAGGTAGTGGATAAACGGGTCACCCCGTTTAGCTTCCTTCTATGGTTCTTCATTTGTCTTACTCGGAGACCGCGACCTAACGGCCTCGAACGGTGCCGATTTAAAGGGATTCGGGTGCGCAAATAGGGGCTGGCCGCGGCGGGGTAAGGCACACGGCACACGGGGACGAAATAAGGATCCCAGACGAGCTTATTTCTGCAGGGCACGAGGCACGGCATTAAATAAGCTCCCGAAATGAGCTTATTTGCGTCAAAACGGCTCTTTTGCAGCCAAATTTGCACATTAAGCACTTGGGAAGCGCTTATTCACGTTGATTTGAGGCCATAGTCGCAAATAAGCGCTTCAGGGATCTCTATTCGCAGGCTGGCCTGCCAGCCGCATTCGCCGGTCCTCATCCACCCCAGCCTGCAGCCACCCCAACCGCATCCCCGCGGCCTGCCAGCCGCATCCCCGCGCCCACCCTGGCCCGCATCCGCTCAAGTCAGCCTAACGCGAAGACGATGCTTCCTTCGCACACCACTTCATCGTTCACTTTTGCAATGCCGTGACCGCGGCCCATGGTTCCGCGCAACCTGTCGATGGTTACTTCCATATCAAGCTTGTCCCCTGGGCGGACCTGCCCGCGAAAACGAATGCTGTCAAGACCGGCCAACATTGGCATCTTGTTCTTCATCTTGGGCAGGGTGAGTACGGCAATGCCGCCCAGTTGTGCCATTGCTTCCGTTATGAGGACTCCGGGCATCAAATTGTATTCTGGAAAGTGACCGGTGAAATGGGGTTCATTGGCTGTCACAAGTTTGTAGCCGGCGGCGTGTTTGCCTGGGGTCAGATCGGTGACGCGATCGACCAGGAAAAACGGGTACCGGTGGGGCAAGATCTTCCGGAGGTCTTCAGCGTAAAGGGGCAACTGAATTTGTGGTTCGGGCGTGGGTTCCACTGCCTGCTCGGCGCCCTGATATGTACTTTCTGCTGTGTCTTCGGACGTGAATTTACCTTCAGACATAAAAAAACTCCTTTGCATAGGCAATTCGCTTAGCAAATGATACCGACATAACTCTAAGCGTTCCGTCGCACAATACGACTACTCCTCGCGCGCCGGCGGTAAGACGGGGTTAGGATAGGTGTTGGGCTGTCTGGCAGAATCTTTCACCACCCGGCGAGAGCGGTTCGGGTTTCCTGTCACCAGGTGAAAGTCATCGCAGGCAGCTACAACACCGATTGGTTCAAACAGTAAAAATGCAGTCACAGTGCTCTACAAAACTCTTCTCCGCACATCAATAATTTGCATGTTCGTCAAGTACACAAACATTGCGAAGTAGGAGAAGATAAGGGTGATAATCAGCAGCCAGACAGCAACGGTGGCACTAGGCCACGCCAAAATGACTGCACATATGCTCATATAGTATAAGACCGTTGTAATTTTTCCCCAACGATTCGCTTTAGGTACCGCCCTCTTGCCTTGAAAATAGAAAAATGTGGCCCCTACAATCATGGACGCATCCCGCAGCAAAAGCAATCCGGCGATAATCCAAGAGACACGGTTGGACTGAATCAATGAAAATAGCACGGCTACCATCATGAGTTTGTCCACGAGCGGATCAAAGAGTTGTCCCGTTTGTGTGACAGTACCCGTGCGCCGCGCAATGTATCCATCCAAAATATCTGTTAGGCCTGCAAGCAACAGGATAAGCAGTGCGCCTACCTTGTGCTCGCTGGACACACCGTAGAATGCCCACAAGTAAAGCGGAATTAGTATAAAGCGAAACAGGGTTAGCGTATTTGGAAGATTCACTCTCCCCAGCCCCCTCACTCTGCCATGGAGATTATACCGCCTAGTCGAGAATAGGCGCAACCTCTTGTACCTTTCGCGATCCGGCCGGACCATCCGGCACACCCAGGCTACGAGTGGTATAAGTATATCATGCGCGACCCCTTGCTCGCCGTCAACCACAGCTGGTAAAATCATCCGAAATACTACAACATTACCGAATTGTGGCTGCTATCTGCATCATTTGGCTGCTAAAACCTACAGCTTTACTGTTTAGGTCAAACATGTGCTGGGCCTGCAACATATTCACCATGGCTGTTGTCAGGTTTACGTTGCTCATTGCCAGTGATCCCTGCTTGATCCGAGATTGACCCGCCGCAAGCTGTCCGTTCGCACCGTTCCCGAGAGCCTGTCCATTCACCAGCCGCGGCGACGCTCCTGCGCTTGCAGTATAGGTGTTGTTGCCGGCTGAACTGAGCGACTGTCCTGGGTTTGCAATATGCACTAATGCAATTTTGGGTCCCCCAACCGTCTGACCGTTCCCCGTCGTAAATGTAACCTGCCCATCAGAAGACACGTTCATCGTTGATCCCGGTGCCGCAGGCTGAAGAATCGCCTGTCCCTGCGTGTCGAGGACTGGTTTCCCGTCCGTGGTACTTAAGGCATAGCGGCCGCTTGGTTGGCGACTCCAGATGAAGTTTCCAGCCTTTGTATATTCTGTTTGACCGTTGTGACCCGCAACCTGAAAGAATGCAGAACCTTGAATCGCCAGGTCTGTTGGATTTCCGGTTTGCTTCAGGGACATTTGAGAAAAGTTGTTGCCTGTTGACGTGGCCATCACGCCCGTCCCGCCGTTCCAGCCTTGGGGCGTGTACCGGCTTGCAACGCTTGGTGCCGTCGCATTTCCGGATACGGCTGATGTCAAGGTATCTGCGAACGATCCCGTTTGACTCGCATACCCAGGCGTACTCTGATTGGCAATATTATTCCCAATCCGACTCATCCATTCATTGCTGGCGTTGAGTGCAGATAGACTAGACCATATGGCTTGCATGCAAATCCTCCTTTGTGCTACAGCTTGACCTTGCCGATTTGCGAAACAGCTTCATTTAACATCTGGTCTTCTGCCTGAATCATCTTCTGGTTGGCCGTGTCCTGATTGACCAGTTGGATCATCTGTGTCATCACTTGGGTGGGGTTGACGCCGCTTTGTTCAAGACTTCCGGGTTGGATGCTTCCAGTCCCTGCGGCCAACTGGGGCAGCACAGTCGTTGCATTGAGCGAGTTACCCACTTGAAACTCTGTAGCCCCCAAGGGCTTCAGAGTGTTGACGTTCGCATCCACCAGTCCCAGGTGCCCCTGTACAGGTGTTCCGTTCGTGTTGAGCACCTGATATGAAGGTTGTCCATTCGCATCCGTCACTGGCCCGCCCTGTGAATTAAACAGTGTCTTTCCGCTGTAGTTGGGATTCATGACAATTCTGCCGTTCGCTATGGGCCTGCCATTAGGACCTACAGGAAGAATGGGATGTCCCGCTGTGTCTGTCAGTTGATGCTGACTGTTTACTTGGAAGTGGCCGTCCCTGGTTAGCGCTATGCCTTTTGGCCCTTGATTTGAAGAATACGCAACTGCGTAGAAGCTGTGGTCCCCCATGTTATTGCTTGTCCCAACTCGGACGGCCCAACCACTGTAGGCAGCATTTGCGGGTGTCCCGACAATCTTTCCGGCGGCATTTGCGAACAGATAGGATGGATGACCTGCCTTGTCATAGTCTGGCTTACCGTCAGCAGCAGTCAGGGCTGTCCCTTTGTACGCAGGGTTCTTCACAGCATACATCCCTTGTACCGGTTTCCCGTTGCTGTTCAGTACCGCCAATGGCTGTCCTGCAATTTGAAGACGACCACCAGGTGCAGCTGAAATCGTGCCGTTTACAGCTTGAACCTGGTTATTGGGCCCTGTCACATCAGCAAAGGTTCCCGGTCTGGCCTTGTCCACAATGGCTGCGTCTAGAGCACGGCCCGTGCTTTGTACCGGACCTTCCGCAAAATTCGGGACGCCTTCCTGAAAATCAACGCCAGAAGAGATACTTCCAATCGGAGTGCCTGTATTGAAGTTCTCGTGAGTGTAACCCATCATCCGAATGAGTTCCTGAGGAAAAGACAATAGGGCTCCGTTGGAAGCCTTAAACCCCGGTGTCTGAGCATTTGCCAGATTATTGGTCAGAAGCTGCTGCATTCGTTCGTCCGCCAACATGCCGGACGCGGAACTTGTGAGTCCGCGAAGCATACCTTCACCTCATTCTTCCTTCAGTTTGCCCATGTGTCTGATCGCCGGGCAAAGGACCGCTTATCTGTGTCTAGATGTGGCGTATGTCGGCTGCGGCCTTCGCTGTTCCTGTATCTTCGTCTACCTGTAGCCTCGGGCAGCCTTTTGGTTTTTGGCAGCTCGCCTGCGATACGGGCTCTCCAGGTACATCCCGGTACCTTCTACGACACAGTGCATGGGATCTTCTGCAACATGGACAGGAATCTGCAGTTCCTGCATCATCAGCTTGTCCAAACCGTCTACGAGTGCTCCGCCGCCAGTGAGGATGACGCCTTTGTCAAAAATATCGGCCGCCAGTTCTGGAGGCGTCTTTTCAAGAACGGACTTCGTAGCTGCAATGATTGAACTAATTGGTTCTTCCAACGCAATGCGCATCTCGTCAGCTTCGATGGGCACGGTCTTTGGCAGACCAGTCATCATATCACGGCCGCGTACGTCCTGCTTTCCTGTTCGGCTGTCTGGGAATACAGTCGCAATTTCCATCTTCAATTCTTCTGCGGTTCGTTCTCCAATCAATAAGTTGTACTGCTTTCGGATGTAGCTGACGATAGCTTCGTCCAGCTTGTCCCCAGCAACACGAAGAGAATCGGAGGTCACAACATCGCCGAGAGACAAGACGGCGATATCAGTGGTTCCTCCGCCGATATCCACAACCATACTTCCACTTGGCTCGAAGATATCCAAGCCGGCGCCAATGGCAGCAGCTTTTGGTTCCTCAATTAAATCTACATGTCTTGCCCCGCAAGCTTCGGCCGCTTCCCGTACCGCCTTTTGCTCAACCGATGTGATACCGGCAGGCACACAAATCATGAGCTGGGGACGTGCCATTAAGGTACGTCCAATGGTCTTGCGAATAAAGTGACGAAGCATAATCTCCGTAACTTCAAAATCCGCAATGACACCTTCGCGGAGCGGCCGAATTGCAACAATATTCCCAGGCGTCCGGCCTAGCATACGACGTGCTTCTTCTCCAACGGCGACAACCTGTTTAGAAATTTGATCGATAGCGACTACTGCTGGTTCATCAAGTACAATACCCCGTCCCTTAACATGAACAAGTACGTTGGCTGTACCTAAATCAATGCCAATCTCTCTAGAAAACATTTGCGGCGAGTCCTCCCCAACTGAGCGTGCATCTGAGCGTATCCCCTGGTACGGTGTCGTCTTGAAGTAGAAATGGATACGAATAGGAAATAGTTCTACAGTCCGCTCGAAACTCCTTTCTCAAGCCCGTAGTTTTTTGTAGATTCTTCTGGATCCTTGTTGTATTTCAGCTTCGTGGCTTCTCCACCTCGCAGGTGACGAATGGACTTGTGGTAATCCAGAATAGTTTTTACTCGCTCTGCCAAGTCCGGGTTAATATCCGGCAACCGTTCCGTCAAGTCTTTGTGTACGGTACTCTTGGATACGCCAAATTCACGGGCTATTGTGCGGACAGTGTTGCGGGTTTCCACAATGTACTCACCGATTTTCAGTGTACGCTCCTTGATGTAGTCATGCACTCCCCTCGCCTCCCCAGTTGTGCTCAGATGGTCTGATACAGTATATGAGGGGGTGTACACGGTATGCCTTGTTTCAGTTCATAAGAGCTTGTCATCCTTGATTTTGTGAATATAGCGTTTGTTTTCTCTAATATACTTCCCGGGAAATAAAAAGAGACTAGGTGGCTTCTATGAGCCGACCTAGTCTTCTAAACCCGCGTGGTTACTGTAAAGTTACCTTATTAGCGCTTGGGCAATACTGAGGTAGGATCGATGGGCTGACCGCTTTTGTCTACTTGGAAGTAGAGGTGGTTGCCAGCTTTCGATTCAAACTGATTGGTACCGCTGGTGCCGATAGTTTGGCCTGCGTCAATGTGATCGCCCTGTTTCACCGTCACATTGCCAAGAGATTCATAGTACTCTATGTTCCCGTCTGCACTTTTCACTTCAACAGTCTGGCCATAGAGTTTGTTGTTGTCTACCTTCGTCACCACACCGCTGGCGGCGGCAGTTACCTGAAACGGCTTCTTGGTGGCTGACTGAATGTCTATCCCCTGGTGTGGATAGTAGGCATTGTCATAGAACACCAAGGCATTTGCCTGCTGCTGCTCTGAACCTTTGACTGGGAAGTAGCCGAGAGGTATCTTGTAACTCTGAGCCGATCCCATTACAGGCCACTTGTACGTCACAGAGACAGCCTGAGCAGAAGTCGTTTGTGCCGGATTGCTTCCCGCAGTCGGCTGTGTACCGCCTCCGCCCATCTGACTTTTTGCATACATGAGGCCGATAATTAGTGCCGCAGCCCCCAGATAGATTGCCGGGTACATCCAGCGCTTAGAAAGAACACGACGGGTTTTACCTACCGGCTTGCTCCCTGTTGTCTTTTCAGGAGCAGCCTTCTCATTTTGTTTGGTAGTTTGCGATGAATTGGAATTTTTCTTTTCATCCATTTGGCGCTCACCTCATTACGACAGTGTCGCCATCAAATCAATGTTCTATACCTTTCTCAAGCTTAATTTATACAATCTTCCAAACCACGGACACACTTGGAAATCCCCCATAGTCCCACCTAGTATCATCAAGCTTTCATTGATCTCTTTTTCAAAGGCTGCTAGGTTGAATTTTTGTGCCAGGGTAGAACTTGCTCAGGATTTCCTTCCAACTCTTTCCTGCCTTCCCCCAAGCTCTAGCCTGATACAAGCTCATTCCGTATCCGTTTCCAATGCCCTTTGTGGTAATTTCAATCTTCGATCCCGTCACCCGAAAGGTCATATCCGCCGACGGCAACTCCAGCTTTGCAGCGAAAGCCGCTCCAGTCCACGAATAACTTCCATCACTTATCAATGTGCTGTACCCCTGCTTATCTCTGCTTTTGACTTTCAGATTCTTCAACACCAGTTGGTTTGTCTTTACGTTTAGCATCTTGGCCAACTGGCTCTCACTAAAGGTAAAGTGACTTTCAAAGTTAGGGGAATGAACATCAGCTGGACACTTAACAGGAACAAGATAAGGCAAATGTGACCCCAGCTCAACCTTTCCATTTCTAGTCTCCCCTGCGCTCACCCGTGTTAGAAAAGCATCAATAGGTGCATTGTGATAAGTCACAATCAATCCATCCGTTGAGGAGACCGCTTCTCGAAGACGTGTCTCATCCACAGCATATTGGGAAGAGAAAAGGTTCTCCTGTTGCGAATCCGTCAACCACTCCAAGTCGTTCACACCGCTGGTTGTGACGTCAGCCGGATGCTTGCCCTTCCCCTTACCCCCTTGAGTCGCCTGAGTCGCCCGGGTCATCGCCTTCTCTGCATAAGTACGAATCACAACTGCAGCAGCCTGCAGACTTGCCATGGGTGCCGTCGGAGGCATCTGGGCTGCAAGCACGTTTAAGATGTACTGATTCAAGGATACAGCCATCGTTTGGCCATTACTCGCATTGTAGACGGAGATGGTTTTGGCCGCATCTGTGGTATTGTTCCATGAGTTGGCAGCCACTAAGCTAGAGGATACATTTGCAGCAGAGACTGTCCTCGCCCGGTGAATCAACGCCGCCAGTGTTGCCGGAGCAAGCACCACGAGCACAAGACTCACAGCAATGGTGAGCACAATTCTGGCGCGCACACCCATGCGCGCCTTCAACTCCGCAACAATGTGCGACCCAACCTCAAGAAGTCTGCCCGCAGGAGAGCCCAGACCCCCCGTTTGGCGCGACTGCGACCGCCGTCGCACCAGTTGCTCCCGGCTCTCCACACTGCGCCATGCATCCACGCTACGCCAGTCGTACACAGCCTGCCGCCGTTCAGCAGCTCGCCGTCCTGAGAAGATGCGTCGGCCGGCAACAGGGCGTCGTTCATTAACAGACCGCCGCCCGCGAACAGGGCGTCGCTCAGCAACAGGGCGTCGCTCAGCAACAGGGCGCCGTTCAGCAACAGGGCGTTGCTCAGCAACAGGGCGTCGGCCGTCGGGACTGCGATATCGCAGCGACCGACCGGGCGCATACTGCCCGGACCTGGTATCTGCCTGTGCAGTAGATTTATTTTTATGTCCAATTTCCAGGGTAAGATGTGTACGCCGCTTACTTGCGCGTGCTTTAAAGCGAGGAGATTTAGGTGACACGATGCTCGTCCTCCCGGGGTTGTCCATTCTTGAAAAAAGCTGCATTGAGACAACCCTGTTTAAGAACTATGCGGGAGGACCGCAAGATATGTTTTACGAAGACATGCGCTCAGATATGACTTCCGCTTCTTCCTCGTCGATTTCCAAGCGGCGAATTTTCGCCCCAAGCCGCTTAAATTTGCCAACGAGGTTGTCATAGCCTCTGTCGATGTGATTGAGACCCGTAATCTCTGTTTCTCCTTCAGCCATCAATCCGGCGATGACAAGGGCAGCTCCAGCGCGAAGGTCTGACGCCCGGACTTGAGTCCCGCTGAGCTTCTGTACGCCTTCAATCAGAGCTGTGCGGCCCTCAAGTTGTATCTGCGCACCCATGCGCTGTAGTTCTGGAACATGCATGAATCGATTTTCGAACACCGATTCAGTAATAGCACTGGTGCCTTCACATGTGGCAAGCCCGGCCATCATGACAGCCTGTAAATCAGTGGGATACGCAGGATGGTAATGCGTCTTCAAATCAAGTCCCTTCATCCGCCAGTTCAGAGCAGGATAGACACGGATGCCGGAGACTTCGTCATCGATTTGCACGCCGGCTTCTTCCAACTTCGCAATGAGAGACATAAGGTGCTGAGATACTGCATTGTCCACGTATACACCTTTGCCCATAATTGCGCCTGCAATTAAAAAGGTGCCTGCCTCAATCCTATCAGGTATCACCGTATGACTAACACCGGACAAGCTGGATACTCCGTCAATCCGAATGACATCTGTACCGGCGCCCCGCACGCGGGCTCCCATTTTGTTCAGGTAATTTGCGAGATCGACATTTTCCGGCTCTTTGGCTGCATTCTCAATAGTTGTCTGCCCATTTGCTAATGCAGCAGCCATCATGATATTCTGTGTGGCACCCACACTGGGGATGTCCAAATATATCCTGGCACCCTGCAAACCGTTTCTCGGTGCGCGGAAATATACATACCCGTTCTCAATTTTCGTCGTGGCACCCATTGCTTCGAAGCCCTTAATATGTAGGTCCACTGGTCTTTGACCAATGTTGCAACCACCAGGAAGAGCAATCTTCGCTTCACCGAATCTCGACAGTAACGGACCCGCTACTACGAACGAAGCACGCATGCGCCGCACGAGTTGTGCTGGCGGTTCAATACTGTTCACCGTATTTGCACTGATACGGACACTCCCATGCCGCTTTTCCACATAGGCTCCAAGTGCAGCAACCGTATCTGCCATGTGTGTTACATCGAGAAGATCTGGCACATCTTCAATTTGACTCAGTCCGGACTCTGCCAGAAGACTTGCTGCGAGTATGGGAAGGACAGCGTTTTTTGCTCCACTGACACGAACAGTTCCCTCAAGACGGTGTCCGCCTTCGATTATGATTTTCGCCAACGCTCTAACCTCCGTAGTAGTGGCGGCACTTCAGAACAAACTCTGACGACAGCATGCTAGTGTCGCGAACCTGGCATGCCTGGGCCATTAGTGCCTAATACGTGATGGTAATATAAGGGGCACCGACAACAATGTTTGTACGGTGATGCAGGTTATCGTAATGTAGTCCCACCTGCACATTCATGCGTTTTTTGTTGCTCGTGATGTATTGTGCGGATTCTGGACTATATCCGGAGATGCTGGTTACGTTCTTTGTGTCAATACCACCTATGCTTTTTGCGCCAACAGCCGCAAACGCATTGTGAACCACTTGGGTTTTTTGACCGCCACTTATTCTATCATTGCGAATTCCCTTGATACAAGCACTGATTTCGGGCTGTATTCCTCGTTTTGCCTCAGCATTCTTTACCAGTCGATATTCTGCAGTCAATTTCTGCGGTTTATTGGACTGACTGTCTTCACGAATTATCAGAATGGTCTCATTCTGCGCATTCGGAAAGCGAAAACTCGATAAGATAATGGCTACGTTCGAGTGTGCACCCCGCTGTCCATATATTTCGTAAAAATGCTCGTTCTTATCCGCTCTCTTTAAGGTTTTCGCCTTTTGTACAGGTATTTCCTTCTCCAGGCTCAAAGCAATATTTTCTAAACTTTTCTGAGATGTAAAACTACGGTTGAGTTGTGCCCAACTGTGGACCTCAAAAAAGTTCATTTTGGCTCCTGTCCCTGCAAAACTCCGTTCTGCCACGGCTGCCGGACTAAGACTCGGGGAACCTGCCGTCATGGTCATCGGGTTAGCATCCGGCAGGTTCCGAACTGGTGCCTGCGTGCTCTGTCCGAGCACCAAATTAGGTAACAGGTTGATGAAGGCTAGTCCCAGACCGACTGCACTGATAATCCATAGCCATTTCTTCATGACGATTCCTCCCCAGTATCACCTGCTGCGTCCACTCTGACGCTCCGCCCGCTTCTCGAAGGCACAGAGAACACCAGTTGTGGAACATTAGTAGGCGTAAGTAGTTCTGTCTTGCAGTATGGTCAAACGGAGGGGGAAATATACTAGATCTATCAATGTGTATGGGCGAGTTTGCTAGATTCGAATCGGAGAAGGGCCGGGCCTAGGAACGAACGGCCAAAAGGGGCTGGGCGGAGGGTCGGCAGAGGGGCAGAGCATTCAGAGCGTGCCGAACCTGGGGGTGCAGGAGTGCAGAGCATTCAGAGCGTGTCGAACCTGGGGGTGCAGGGCGGCTGGGCGGAGCGTCGACAGGAAATAAGCCTCCCGCAGGAGCTTATTGCCATCATGACAGCCGAGGTTGCAGAAATAGACCCCTGGGAGGAGCTTATCGCAGGTTCAGGGGCCGATCCCAGGTGTGCCGCCAGGTATAAGCTCTTCTCGAGTGCTTATATATGCGTCACACTGATGGATCAGTTGTATAAGCGCTTTTTAAGCGCTTATTTCCACACCCGTTTCTGCCATTCGGACTCTGACCTGTGAAAGGAGACGCATCGAGGGAGCGCTCGGGCGAGGAGGTGCAGGAAATAGGCGGTTCGGAGCGCCTTATGGCCGTCCGTCGGCGGGGCAACTAGCTCCGGCGGGGCAACGGGATCGAAGGTAAAGCAAGCGGATAAGTTCCATTTATCAACGCAAATGAGAGTTACATCCTAAATTCGGAAATTGCTGCGACAGAGGCAGTGATGCAGGCCTTCGGGCCGTCGGATGTGTTCGGTGTCACGGTGGTTAAGGATCCTTTTGCTCCCTAGTACGACACCTGCCAGAGGATAGTGATCGATGGGATCACTATCACCAACAGGCCCTCTACAATAGGGATCCCGTTGCACCCTAACACCCAGGCTCCCGCCCGACGCTCCCCAACTTAGTGTCCATTTATGACACTAATGCCTCGGGCCCGGTGGCATTAGGGAGCTTTGCGATCCCTATTCCATATGCCGTCCGCGGATAGGGATCTTTCCGGACACTAATCGCCTCCCGCCTCCCCGCGCACACCCCCAGCCCGCCCTGTCGGCAGCGGGATCGGCGATAGAGATAGGCAAAAACGTTCCCATTGTCCACTGCAACAGCAGTTGAGTGCGGAGTTGGCGGTCATTAAAGCGGCAAATGTAGTGATGCAGGCGGCCGGGCCGTCGCATTTGTTCGTTGTCACGGTGGTTAAGGATCCTTTTGCTCCCTAGTACGACACCTGCCAGAGGATAGTGATCGATGGGATCACTATCACCAACAGGCCCTCTACAATAGGGATCCCGTTGCACCTTAACACCCAGGCTCCCGCCCGACGCTCCCCAACTTAGTGTCCATTTATGACACTAATGCCTCGGGCCCGGGAGCATTAGGGAGCTTTGCGATCCCTATTCCCTATGCCGTCCGCGGATAGGGATCTTTCCGGACATTAATCGCCCCCAGCCCGCCCTGTCGGCAGCGGGATCGGCGATAGAGATAGGCAAAAACGTTCCCATTGTCCACTGCAACAGCAGTTGAGTGCGGAGTTGGCGGTCATTAAAGCGGCAAATGTAGTGATGCAGGCGTTCAGGCCGTCGCATTTGTTCGCTGTCACGGTGGTTAGTGATCCTTTTGCTCCCTATTACGACACCTGCCAGAGGATAGTGATCGATGGGATCACTGATATGAACGAAGGTGTCAACTACAACTTAGACTCCATGACACTACACCGTTCGAGTACCTAAGTACCGCGTGGCTTGAATTGGAGTGGCTGCCGTGATAGGCTCATTTGCCGCGGCCATTAAGTACTTTATATAGGCTGCCTTGGCTGCAGTCATCACGGCTGCAGAGGCTCCAAGTCAAGCCACTTGAGCTGAAAGACTCGACTCGAAGGCAAAAACTTCTCGACGATGAGCATTCTGATATGCGTGGGTTGGTTACCACATAGTATCTCTCCGTCCAAGGAGCTTCCGACTAACTATTGGCGTGCGTTCGGTGGAGAAAGACTCTCCACGTAGCAACAAGTGATCTGCGTGGGTTCTCCTCTACGGTTTTACACTTTTGCCTTCGAGTCCAATCTTCAAGCCTTTATATCACTTCAAACGGTTATCCCACAGGGCTATGACAACGGCAACTTACTCAGTTACTAGCTACTGAATTCATTTCTTCTTTAGAGATGGCCCACACGAACCCAGCTAACTCTCGGGCAAGTGCAACGATGGCTTTGGTACTAGGCTTACCTCGAGAGAGCAATCGAAGGTATTTACGATGTAAGCGGTCCTGGGCTTTCCAAGAGATACTTTGCACAGAAGGGGACTGCCCTTCCTGTCGCTTTCGAATGTCCCCCTCAATGCAGGTCTATAGCGATAGCTCCAAGCCGCTTCGACGAGTACTCTTCTTAGGTGGGTATTTCCTGTCTTTGTAACTTTCCCTTGACGTCGCACAGGGCCGCTCGATGATTCACTCGGTATTAATCCTGTATATCCCATGAATTGACGGGCAGTCGTAAAGCGACGGAAGTCTCCAACCTCTACAACTAAGGTCACTGCCGTAAGCTCTTTTACACCACGGAGTGTTTGTAGTGCTTGAATGACTGGCTTGTGTGGGCTTTTCATAGCCAGTTCGTGAATTTCTTTTTCCAAGCGTTCAATTCGTTGTGCAATTACAATAATTGCATGTAGATATTCTTGATGTGTCTGTTGTAGAGCTCGGTTCGAAAACTTTAACTGCTGTAGCCAAGCCATATATTTGCTCTTCCACTTTGTCATCTTGGCAGGGGATGTTAAGTCATGACGAAGAAGAAACTTACTCATGCGCTGTCTTGCTCTTAGTAAGTCCTCTTTTGCATCTTCTCTACAGCGCACTAGATCTCGCAGTGCCTCATCGTCTTCGTTCGGGACGTATACCGCTGTGAGCTCCCCTGCTCGGTGTAGATGTGCCAGCTTGATTGCATCTCGACGGTCTGTCTTCACTCGATCTCCAGGTCGTGACGGAATGAGAGACGGGGCGATAACAGAACACTTTACACCCATTTGGGTAAGCATTCTCTGGAGTCCATATCCTAAGGGACCCGCTTCATAACAGACATCCAAATCCTCAGGTTGACCCAACTTCCGAATGAGTTTTCGAATTGCTTCCGGTGTGTTAGGAATAACCCCCCATGACCTTGGTGCATCTCTGCCGGCGTCGGCAACAGCAATAGCAATCGTATCTTTGGACGTGTCTAAACCAACATATTTTGTGTTATCCTGCATAGTATCGGCTCCTTCACAATGTAGCTCTGATTGGTTTTCTGGTTCTCTTACAAATCCAGTATTGCCAATTAACCTACGAAATTGTGACATGGAGCCGACTTCGTTCATGATAACTATCACCAACAGGCCCTCTACAATAGGGATCCCGTTGCACCCTAACACCCAGGCTCCCGCCCGACGCTCCCCAACTTAGTGTCCATTTATGACACTAATGCCCCGGACCCGGGAGCATTAGGGAGCTTTGCGATCCCTATTCCATATGCCGTCCGCGGATAGGGATCTTTTCAGGCACTAATCGCCTCCCGGTTCTCCCGGTCCTCCCGGTCCTCCCGGCCTCCCGGCCTCCCGGAGCCTCGCCGAGCCCCCGGCCCCCGGCAAGGGGCCGGTTGAGTCAGTGCCAGCGCGCAGAACAGAGCGAAGAATAATGGAAACGTAAGGTAGTGCAACATGTTGGGGCAGCCACCTCTAACGAGGGAAAAAATGTAGATGTGGATAAACGGGTCACCCCGTTTATCATCCTTCTTGCGCTTTCTTGGCTTTTTTGCGCTTTCTTATGCTTTCTCATGCTCTTAATCCTTGGCAGGCTGTTGGCGCCTCGGGAGCGCAGTCTGACGGGAGCATACGTAGAGCCTAACCCCTGACTAGAACATGATTTGGACCAACTGAACGGCAAACACGTAGGCGGCGGCTGCCAAACCCAGCACGAATCCTCCCAGCAGGGCAAACAGGAAGCGGAGGAGACGAATGTTGGAGCCAATGGGATCGAACATAAATCTGTCCCATTTAAGAGAACCGAGGGCCCGGTAGGTGATATATATACCAATAAGAAAAGTGATGATGAAAATCATTCCGTCGATGGCGCCGGATACGTTGGAGACGATGAGATTGGATTGCAGCATGATACTTGACACTCCTTTTGGGACGTGCGCTTTGAAGAAGCTTACGGACATTATCATACCAAAAAAGCGCTCCACAGAGATGAGTCTGTGGAGCGCTGAGCAAAACCTGTACCTGGCATAAGCCTATACCTGACATAAACCTGTATCTGGCATAAGCCTAGGGCCACTGCGCAAAGTGCTGCAGCGGATACATGAGTAAATCTGGTGCGAGTCCGAGCACCAGTGTGCCTGCGATACAGAGCCCTAACAGGGTGGTCATAACGCCTCCGACTGGGATGCGTGCTACTGCTACGCCTTCGCTGTCACGGTGGTAAACCTTTCGCAGCCAGCCGAGGTAGTAGTAGAACGAAATGACACTGGTTCCGAACAGGACAATGCCGAGCCAGAGGTAGTGCAAGTGCAGGGTTTCCGTAAAGATGTAAAACTTACCAAGGAAGCCTGCGGTCAGAGGCATACCGGCGAGAGACAGAACGAATATGGTCAGTGCTCCGGCCAGCCAAGGTGATCGCTTGTACAAGCCCACCAAAGCCTCATCATCAACGGAGCCGCGATTGCGCGACACCACAGAAACCACTGCGAAGGCACCGACAGTCATAAAGGTGTATGCGAACAGATAAAACGCAATGCTGCTAAACAGGCCGTTCCAATCGAGCTGAGAGGCGGTGCCAATCAAAGCGAATGGAATGAAAATGTAGCCGGCTTGGGCAACACTGGAGAATGCCAACAGTCGTTTCATGTTTCGTTGCGGCAGAGCCACAATGTTTCCTACAAACATGGTTACAGCGGCAAGGATTGCTGCCCAGAAGAACATATGCGGCGCAACCTTGAAGAATCCAAATAGCAGAATGCGAAGCAGCATGACAAATGCTGCTGATTTCGCAAGTGTGGCTAAAAATGCGCTAACAGGGGATGCTGCCCCGTCATAGGCATCGGGCGTCCACATGTGAAAGGGAACGAGGGAAAGTTTGAATCCCATGCCCATTAGCATCAACACAAAGGACAGGACGACGATGGGTCCGTAGTTGCCGAATAAGGAGGGGCCCATTTGTGATGCCAACTGCACTAAGTCGGTCGTTCCGGTCAATCCGTAGATAAAGGACATGCCGTACAGGAGTGTGGCAGAACCAATCGATCCCATAATGAGATACTTGATACCGCCTTCCACTGCTCTGACGGACTGCTTTCTTACTGCAACGAGTACGTAGCTTGAAACGGACAAGAGTTCCAGTCCTACATAGAGTGCAATTAAATCGTATGCGGTTGCCATGGTCAGGGCACCTGCCACAGCAAACAGCAAGAGATAAGTGTGTTCTGCCGCAATCTTCTTGTGTCCCGTATAGTCAAGTGTAAACAGGAGGACAAGGAATGCAGTAAGCAATATCAGGATGGTAAAGACACTGGACATGCCATCCGCGATGATTGTATTCAGCAGAAAACTGCTTTTTGGATTATAAGGCACGCTAAAGTGCTGTATGGCTGGCACAAAGGCCACGACGACACCCAGCAGGGAGATGAGCGTCAGCCAGCGCCGCGAACCGTTGCGAAACAGAAACTCCAAAATCATGACGACAAACGCCGTTATGACAATTACCAACAAGGGGCCCATGGTCGACCAGTAGGGTTGATGGAGCATATTTGTCATCTGCTTAACCCCCTATCCCGAGTAGCGTTTTGACCGATAGGCCAAAGAATTGCCCAATGACATGCGGGTAAACACCAATGACCAGCACCAACGCAGTGAGGACAACCGTCGGCACCAACTCCGATACGGTCGCATCACTTAACCTACCGTAGGCTCTCCGCAACGGGCCGAATGTAGTTCTTTGAATTGCATAGAGCAGGTACACCGCAGACAAGATGATACCGCCGATGCCGACGAAGGACACCGCCGGAAACTGGGCGAAACCGCCTATAAACGCCTGAATCTCACTGATGAAGCCGCTGGTTAGAGGCAAGCCGAGCGAGCCAAGCGCTGCAAACAGGAGGAATCCGGAAATGCGGGGCATCGTTTTGGAGAGCCCGCCGAGATCGTCCATGTTTGAAGTGGTGGTACGCTCTTCGATGCTTCCAGTCAGCAAGAACAGCATGGCCGTTAACAGACCTGATGAGACAATCATGAACATTGCCCCTTGCAGACCGGCGGCATTCAGTGCAGCTATTCCGAGCAGTACAATGCCCATGTGACTAATTCCGCCGAAAGCAATCAGCCGACGCCAACCTTTTGCCGCCCAGGCTGCAAATGCGCCGTAGAGAATGTTGATAATCCCGAGAATGGCGATGAGCATGCCGAAGTGGTGAACTTGATCGTGCATCATCCCAACACCGATTCGAAGGAGAACATAGGCGCCTGTCTTTGTCAGGATTCCGCCAAGCAACATATTTGTGGGCGTATCGGCCTGTTCATGTGCGTCGGGCAACCAGGTGTGAAGGGGCACGAAAGCCTCTTCGATGAAAACACCGAGCAACAAGACGATGAACAGTGCTGAACGCCAGCCGCCTGCAAACCAGGAGGCGTGCTTGGCAGCTGCAGCCGTCAGTGCCGGAATACTGAAGGTCAGTGTGCCAGTGTGAGCTTGTGCAGACAGAGCACCCGCTGTTCCGTAGGCGAGTGCAATGAAGACAACCAGTAAAGCCACTGTGGCGAATCCGCGATAGATAAGAAACTTGAAAGCGACAGGTCGGCGATTTTCGCCGCCAAAGAGAAAGATGAGAAAGAACGTGGAAAACAGCGACAATTCAAGTCCCAGCAGAAAGGCAAACAGCCCTTGAGCTGTAAAGACTCCGAGCACACCGGCCACTGCCAACTGCATCCACAAATAATAGCTTTTCTCGTGTTGTCCAGCGTGGTTCTTTGCCATGAGAGCCAACAGTGCTACAAACACTGTCAATGTCACCAGAGGCAGCGACAGGCCGTCTACACCAAACAACAGTCCGATACTAAGCCCTTTACCCTGCCACATAAACGGGAGAGTAAACCATGTGTGCAACCCGCTGACCAGTTGCGCTCCCTTGGTAGTGAAGCTAAATTGACCCCAAGCCACAAAGGTGAGAATGAATGCAACGACCGTACCAAGCCACGCCAGTCCGCGATACATACCCGGCGCGAGTTTCGGAAGGATGAGTATCAGCGCCGCAGCCAAGAGGGGGGCTGCTACAATCCATGATACAAGACCCATTAGAAAACACCCCCTACTCGTAACATGGCCACCGCAATAATGATGAACAGGCCAAACACTGCAACCATGCTGTAGGTCTGAATCTGACCGGTCTGCGTGTACTTAAAGCCGAGACCGAGAATATATGTTGCGCGCGAGACCAGCTTAACGATGCCGTCAATGATGTATCTGTCGACGATGTCCACAGCAGCACCAATGAACTTACCAGTGGCAACTACAATGGCGTAGTAGATTTCGTCCAAGTAGAACTTTCGGAAAGAAAGTTTGTACAGCGGACCCATCCCTTTCGCCATCTTCTGCGGATTGATTGCAGGACGCCAGTACATGATGGCGGCTAAGCCGATGCCAAGCAAACCGACAACCACACTAAACACCATCAAACCAAGGCTGTCAGGCTCAGTGAATCCCATGGTGCCGCTGGCAAAATCGTGAAACAGGTATTTCTGGAGACCGTAGTTGTTGAGCGGCGAATTGAAGAAACCTGCAATGGTCGCCATCACTGCCAGCAGAACCAGCGGTAATTTCATCACCCAAGAGCCCTCATGTGCATGTTCGTAGGCTTCCTTGTTCCGCGGCTCCCCCGTAAACGTGAGGAAGAAAACACGGAAAATATAGAAGGAAGTGAAGAACGCTGCAATCAAGCCAAACCAGTAAAGCACAGGATGTCCGGTGTGAAGAGCTGCCGCAAGAATGCTGTCTTTCGACCAGAAGCCTGCAAACGGTACAATCCCGCCAAGAGCCAATGCACCGGCAAGGAAGGACCATTTTGTAACCGGAAGTTTCTTGCCTAACCCGCCCATCTCGAACAGGTCTTGAGTATCAACGGCGTGTATGACAGAGCCAGCCGCAAGGAACAACAGTGACTTGAAGAATGCGTGTGTCATTAAGTGAAACACACCGTATGCGTATGCGCCAACCCCAAGGGCCATCATCATGTAACCCAATTGAGAGACGGTTGAATAAGCAATCACGCGCTTGATGTCGTGTTGTGTCAAAGCAATAATCGATGCCATCAACGCGGTAATTCCGCCAATCCAGGCGACGGTCATGGTTGCTCCGGTGCTGGCGTGGAAGAGCGGATAAACCCGTGCCACCAGATACACACCTGCTGCCACCATCGTAGCGGCGTGAATCAAAGCGGACACTGGCGTCGGGCCTTCCATAGCGTCCGGCAGCCAGACATGCAGCGGAAACTGAGCTGATTTACCCACAGCACCGACGAAAATCAAAATGGCAGACAGTGTAACCATTTGGCCGCTGGAGATCCACATGTGTCCATTCACGGTCAAAGCCAACTGTCCGGCTGACGCTGCCTGGAAAATGTGGCTGTAATCAAAGGAACCGCTGGCAATAAACAGCAAGATGATTCCTGCGAAAAAGCCCGTATCTCCGATGCGCGTAACAATGAAAGACTTCTTTGCTGCAAGAGCAGCTTCCGGTTTGAAGTACCAAAAGCCCACTAATAAATAGGAGCAAAGCCCGACCATTTCCCAGAATATGTAGAGCTGAAGAAGGTTGGGCGAGATAACAAGTGCCAACATTGAAAAGACAAACAAGTTTAAGTACTGGTAGAACACTGGAAAACGGTCATCCTTGTGCATGTAGCCAATGGAGAACAGGAGTACCAGTGTACTGACCGCGGTTACCACCAGGAGCATCAGGGCGTTCAGATGCGTCACCTGAAATCCGACGCTCAAATGCGTTGCTCCGATGTTCAGCCATGGAAACCTATACGTCGCGTTGGGTCCCGATCCGAGCGAGACGAACACACCAATACTGATGAGGAACGATATGAACGTCAACAACACGGATGTACCGGCCACGATTCCCTCGGACGCCCGGCGGCCCAATAAGAGCAGGAATACATAGGCCACTAACGGCAGCAATGGGACGAGCCATGCGTACTGTACCATAAATCCACCCCTCTTCGGACTTACTCCTGGGTTCTCTTAACGAAATCCGGGGCCTTTTAAACCTCTAAGACAAAGGCTTAGAACTTTGCAAAGCCCTCAAACTCGGCGAGCCCCCACATTCTGTCCGTTCTGTCACTCTTGTCCTAACACTCACAGTTTCCTTTGACCTGCGCGAGTTAGTGACGTTCCACATCCAAGTCCTCGACGTGAGTCGTCCTACGCAGCCGGAAGATAGCCAGAATCAGTGCCAGACCAACAGCAACTTCGGCAGCGGCCACTGTTATTGTGAACAGCGTAAAAATTTGGCCGTCAAGATTGGGGCTGACACCTAGTCGTGAAAAAGTGACCAGATTGATGTTTGCTGCATTCAGCATCAACTCGACCGACACGAGCACCATAATGAGGTTCCGTTTGGACAGAGCGCCGTAGAGCCCTATACAGAATAGAATTGCGCCAAGTCCCAATAGCGATCCCGTTGGGATATGAATTGCACCGGCTCCCCCCATGTCACTCTTCCTCCTTTCGGCTTTGCGCCAGAACGACGGCTCCAACCAATGCGACAATCAGAAGCAGCGAGACCAGTTCGAAAGGAATCACGTAGTGCGTGAACATGGTTTGGCCAATTGCCATGGTGTTGGAAATGCCTTTCCCGCCGTTAATATTCACATTGGGATTCCCCTGCGGCCATGACTGGGACCGGATGACCAGCAACAGCGTGACACCGAGCAGAAAGCTGAACAGTGCGCTGGCCACATTCCTGGCTGTCCATTTCGTCGGCGGCTCAACCGCTTCATGATTGGTGAGCATAATAGCAAACATTATCAGGATGGTTATAGCCCCTGCGTAAATCAGAATTTGCGCAATGCCTACAAAGGAAGCACCAAGCAACAAATAGATGGCAGAGCAGCCAATGAACACACCACCGATGGAAACCGCCATATAGATGACTTTACGAACTGAAAGCAATGCTACAGCGCAAGCCAAAATTCCTAGGGAAATAATGAAAAACGCAATCATCGGTCCGTGCCAAAACATTAGGCGTCACCTGCTTTCTCCGGTTCTGGTTTTGTTTCAAACCGATCCGGGTGGTTACGCTCGTAGGAAAGTTCGTTATCATACAGCCAGTGCATGTTCAAGTACAAGTCGTCTCTGTCATAGGTTGCCAGTTCAAAAGTATCCGACATCAAGACAGATTCAGTCGGACAGACATCCGTACAGAGGCTGCAAAGAATACAGATATCGAAGTTGATATCGTAGGTATCAATGCGCATCTTTTTGTCGTCACCGCGAGTCCCTGACAGTGAGATACAGTCGGTGGGACAAATGCGAGCACACTGGTTACAAACAATACACAACTCCGGAATGAAGCGGTGTACACCGCGAAACCGTTCTGGCCACTCCGGCTTTACTTCCGGATACTGCAGGGTGACCTTCTTCTTTGGCAGTTGGCTGAGAGTAACACCGAGGCCCTTCAAAAACCCAAACATTAGATTCACCCCGTTCACTTGCTAGTCTGTACTGCGGCATTCCCGGCTGTGTCAGCCCGGCTTGGAAAGCCGTCAGAAAAAGAACTGTTTAATCACGGCTGTAAGAACCAAGTTTATGAGAGACAGAGGCAGCAAAATCTTCCAACTAAAGCTCATGAGTTGATCGGCTCGGATACGCGGCATCGTTGCTTGCACCCAGAACTGGAACAAGATGTACGCCATTGCCTTAATCGCAAACCACAGCCAACCCGGAAGCCAGGGTCCGCTCCAGCCGCCGAGGAACAGTGTAGTGGCCAATCCGGCCATTGCAAACAAATAGGTATACTCTGTAAGCATGAAGAACGCAAACCGGAATCCACTGTATTCAACATGGTAACCGGCTACCAACTCTGATTCTGCTTCAGGCAAGTCGAAAGGCGTACGGTTCAGTTCAGCAGTAGACGCAACCATGAAAATACAGAAGCCGAGGAACTGCGGAACAACATACCACCAGCCTTTTGCCTGACCCATAATGATGTCGTTCAGATTCAGCGAACCCGACATCAGAATGACGCCAACAATAGACATGCCTAACGGAATTTCGTAACTAATCATCTGTGCTGCGGAACGCATGCCACCGATGAGCGCGTATTTATTGTTGGACGCCCAGCCGCCGAGCATAACCCCATGAATGGTGATGGCGGACAGAGCGATGTAGTAGAGAACGCCGATGCTAAGGTCGGCCGTAAAGACATGGTGTCGTGAAAACGGGATAATTGCCAACACCATAAAAGCAGGTACGTACGCAAGAATTGGTGCAAGCAGGAACAGGAATCGGTCAGCTTTGTCGGGAATAATATCCTCTTTGATGAGCAATTTGAGTATGTCTGCAAACGATTGGAATAGTCCCCACGGACCGACCCGGTTGGGACCAATGCGTCCCTGAATCCAGCCAATAAACTTTCTCTGTCCGTAAATTGAATAGGCGACGACGCCAAGGGACAGAAGCAGCACAAGAACGGCGCCAATAATCATTGCGATTGCCGAACTCCACTGTAATGGATGGGTACTCCATGACCACATTAGGCATCGACCTCCCCAAGAACAATGTCAATGGCGCCGAGAATTGCAATGACGTTGGACATGCTCTGCCCCTGCAACAACTTCCGCAGAATTTGTAGATTAACAAAGGATGGCTTTCTGATTTTCAAGCGATAAGGTTTGTCTTTTCCTTCAGAGACAATGTAGAAGCCCAACTCACCTTTCGCGCCTTCGATGCCGGTGTAGTATTCACCCTTGGGAACACGAATCATCTTCGGAACTTTTCCAAGGGTTGGACCCGATTCCGGAATCTGCGCGACAGCCTGTTCCACAATCCGCAGGGACTGGTGCATCTCAAGCATGTGCAAGTAGTACCTGTCGAAGCAGTCACCATTCTTGCCAACTGGAATCTCAAAATCAAAGCGGTCGTAAATGCTGTAAGGCTTATTTCGACGCAAGTCCCATTTTAGTCCGGTACAACGCAGGTTGATACCGCTGAGACTGTAAGCAAGAGCGGTATCTGTGTCGTAAACACCGATACCCCGCGTCCGGTTTAGGAAGATTTCATTGCCAGTAATGAGATCGTCGTACATCTTCAGCTTTTCACGCATGAACGGCACGAATTCCCGAACCTCGTCAATCCATCCTGGAGGTGCGTCCTGACGGACTCCGCCGACTCGAACGTAGTTGTACGTAAGGCGCGCTCCAGAAATCTCATTGAATAACTGAACAATGCGTTCACGTTCCTGAAACACATACAGGAATGGACTCATGGCGCCCAAATCCAACAAATATGCACCGACGAACAAGAGATGGGACGCAATGCGCTGCAATTCCATGACAATAATCCGGATGTATTCAGCACGCTCCGGAATCTCCACTTCCATGGCTTCCTCAACCGTACGGCAGAGAGAATAGTTGTTTAACATTGCCGCCAGGTAGTCGAGTCTGTCCGTGTAGGGGATAATCTGCGTATACTGCAGATCCTCAGCAAGCTTTTCGGTGCCTCTGTGGAGGTAGCCGACAACGGGATCGGCGTCCACAATTTCTTCACCGTTTAACTTCACAACCAGCCGAAATACACCGTGCGTACTCGGGTGCTGTGGACCGACGTTAAGCAGCATCTCTTCTTCGCGAAGGGTGTTTCCTTCATCAATTAGAGCCATGTTCGTTCCTCCTCTCTCTGCTTTTAGCCCCACTCGTCGTAGTCTTTGCGCAGAGGATGTCCTTCAAACTCATCCCACATCATGATGCGACGCAAGTCTGGGTGCCCAGTAAACTTCACACCAACCAGGTCATAGATTTCCCGTTCCTCCCAATTCACACCGGGATGAGCTGAGACGAGAGAGGGAACTTCGGCTGTTTCCTTATCCGTGCGCGTCTTCAGGCAGATAAAGTGACCCATCTCCGTAGATTGAACGAAAATGACGGTCTCGAGGAAATCCGGATAGTCTGTTCCCGCCATACATTCCACGTAATTTAACAGCCAGTTGTCAGCCGTGCGCAGATAGTCTACAGCCTTCAGCCAATAGGTTTTATTAATCACCAACATTGGCTTGAATTTTGCCGCACCCGTTTCTTCCACAACGTCTTCCCCAAACTGCGAGACCAAATCCTTTTTGATTTGCTCAGCAGTTTCTTTCGCCGCGACTTCTCTTGGGTCTGGCGGTTTTGGCTCCGCTTTCTTCTTGGCAGCAGCTGCCTTTCCCGCAGGCTTTGCTGCTGCAGCAGGTTTCTTCGGAGTCGCAGGCTTCTTTTCACCGTCGGCATCTGCGCCGACAGATTCTTGTTTTTGAACTTTGGCATCAGCCGTTTCTGTCTGTTTTGGTTGTGCAGGTTCTGATTTCGCCGTGTCTGTGTCCTTGTCCGTTTTGGCTGCAGACGCTTTCGTCACGGACTCATCGCTTGAGCCCTGTTCGTTTGCAGACTGCTCGCTTGCAGATTGCTCGTTTGCGGACTGCTCCCTCTTCTCCTCGTCGCTCATGTACGGCTCACCCGCTTCCCGCGTGCCTCCATGCGAATCTTGTCTTGAAGCATGTTGAGGCCGTACATCAGGGCCGGTGGCGATGGCGGACAGCCCGGAATATACACATCAACCGGCACAATCTGGTCAACGCCTTTGACCACTGAGTAGCTTTTCACATAGGGACCGCCTGCTGTAGCGCAGACGCCCATGGAAACAACCCACTTTGGCTCAGCCATCTGGTCATACAACCGCTTGAGCAAAGGCCCCATCTTCTTGGTAACGGTACCTGCGACAATCATGACGTCCGAGTGACGCGGTGAAGCTCGAAAGATGATTCCGAAGCGGTCCAAGTCGTAGTGAGACGCACCAGTACCCATCATTTCGATGGCACAACAGGCTAAGCCGAAGGTCAGCGGCCACAGGCTGTTGCTTCTTGCCCAACCTTTAATTTGTTCCAGCGAGTTGACAATAACGCCTGACTGCCTAAGTTGTGCATTTTCCTCTGGGGTAAAACCCTCGTACTCGAAACCAGGAAGCTGGTTGGCTCTTGTCAGGTCCATTCGAGCACCTTCTTTCTCCACGCGTAGATGAGACCAATGACAAGCATCAAGATGAAAATCAGCATCTCAGTCAACGCAAATAGACCGAGCTTATGGAAGCTGACGGCCCAAGGGTAAAGAAACAAAATTTCCACATCGAAAACCACGAACATAAGAGCAAACAAATAGTAGCGCGCATTATAGCGCACATGGGCATCGCCAACCGGCTCAAGACCGCTTTCGTACGTACTGTACTTTTCCGGACTGGGTTTCTTCGGCCGCAAGAGCGGACCCAAAACCCACAGAGCAGCGACCGGCAACAAAATACCCAGCAGGATGAACAAGACCACGAACAGATACCCGTTCCAATAGTGGAACATCGCGTTCCCTCCAGGCTGGCCAAGGATGTCGGACCGGCGAAGCGCGTGGATTAACACCAGACCAGCACGTGTGGAACCCTTTGCGCTTTGCCGATTCATATAGAATTATAGCCTTGATAATTATAGCAAATGGCTATTCACTATAAAACCCCTGCGGCCTTTAAGCCACAGGGGTTTGTGCTCTTTATGTCACATTATTGACAGAAACTGAGGATCCGGAATGTGTTGTCCAATCCGGGCATATTTAACTGTCAACGGACACTTCAACCTTCTCTTCCCGCCCCAGTAAATAACCGTTACTGGCAGACAATTCTGCTGCTTCAAGACGTTTTAGTGCCCGAAGCAAAGCAGCCTCATTCCGCGCACGGTCAAAGTTTTCGGGAGGCTGCAAAGCTCTCGCTTCAGCGCGCTCCTGTGCTCTGCGTGCGCGATCGACGTCAATCTGCCCGCCAATTTCGGCAGCGTCCGCGAGAATTGTGATTTGATGAGGAAGGACTTCAAGAAATCCGCCGGAAACGAACAGAAATTCTTCGCCTTGGGAAAGCTTCACCTTCACAATTCCCGGTTTCACTGTGGTGGCTAACGGTGCGTGTCGCGGGAGGATCCCCAAATCGCCGGCGCCGCCGCGCAGAGTCACCATGTTCACTTCTTGCGACAAAACCTGCTTATTGGGCGTAACCACTTCCAACAGCACTGTACTCATGTTGCCACCTCCTCCTATCAGTGTCCTGACTGGCCGTCAACGCGTTGTCAACTAACTTTGACGCCGTCCTTTGCGGCTGCTTCCAGCACGTCTTCGATTGCACCCTGATAGCGGAAGTACACTTCAGGAATATCGTCGTGTTTACCTTCAAGAATCTCCTTGAAGCTGCGCACGGTATCTTTCACTGTCACATATTTGCCCTTCAGGCCTGTGAACTGCTCTGCCACGAAGTTCGGTTGTGACAGGAAGTTTTGGATCTTACGGGCGCGGCCGACGGTGGTTTTGTCTTCCTCGCTCAATTCATCCATACCCAAAATGGCAATGATGTCCTGAAGCTCACGGTAGCGCTGCAGCACCTGCTGGACAGAGCGGGCCACATCGTAGTGCTCCTGACCCACGATGTCCGGCGACAGGGCTCTCGAAGTTGAGGCCAACGGATCGACCGCGGGGAACAAACCCATTTGAGAAATTTTACGATCCAGGTTCGTCGTCGCATCCAAGTGCGTAAAGGTGTTTGCCGGAGCCGGGTCCGTGTAGTCATCAGCAGGCACGTAGATGGCCTGAACAGATGTAATCGATCCGTTCATGGTAGACGTAATACGCTCCTGCAATTGCCCCATTTCGGTTGCCAGCGTCGGCTGATAGCCCACGGCGGACGGCATTCTGCCGAGTAGTGCGGACACCTCTGAACCAGCCTGTGTAAACCGGAAAATATTGTCGATGAACAGCAGCACATCGCGCTTTTCGACGTCCCGGAAGTACTCAGCAATGGTCAGACCCGTGAGTGCCACCCGGAGACGTGCACCAGGCGGTTCGTTCATCTGTCCAAACACCATGCTGGCCTTGTCGATAACGCCGGAATCTGTCATTTCGTAGTAGAGGTCATTTCCTTCACGCGTACGCTCACCGACACCAGCGAACACGGAGTACCCGCCGTGCTCTTTAGCGATGTTGTGAATCAGCTCCTGAATCAGAACTGTCTTCCCGACACCAGCACCGCCAAACAGTCCAATTTTACCGCCCTTAATGTACGGGGCCAGCAGGTCAACGACCTTAATTCCAGTCTCGAACACTTCCGATCCTGGGCTTAACTCGGAGAACTCCGGCGCGTTGCGATGGATAGGCCACCGTTCCTCCGCTCCGGATTCACCGCGATTGTCAATGGTCTCGCCCAATACGTTGAAGATACGGCCCAAGGTCTTGGGCCCCACTGGGACAGTGATGGGTTGACCCGTGTCCTCTACTTCAGTGCCACGGACTAAGCCGTCCGTAGACGACATGGCAACAGCGCGAACGACGTTGTCTCCAAGATGCAGCGCGACTTCCATCGTCAGGTGGATGGAGACTTCACCTTCATTATCAATGCGCAAAGCATTGTTGATGGCAGGCAGCTGTCCCTCAGGGAAGCGAACGTCCACAACTGGGCCCATGACTGTCACAACATGTCCCTTGTTCAAGTGCTACGCCTCCTAAACAGTTCCCCCTCTGCCCGTCGGAGCGCAAGCACCCTTGGTACAGAGTCGGGGACACACAAGATTCTAGATTCTCCTGCCCGGACTAAACGGCAGGTCATTTCTTCACGTTTTTTTATGGCTGCAGATTCACACCGGCCGCAGACTTTACACCGACTGCTGATTTCGTAGCGCTGCGACAGACGACTGCTTAGCTCAGCGCTTCGGCACCGCCGACGACTTCCGCAATCTGCGTAGTGATGGCTGCTTGACGGGCTCTGTTCAGATCCAGTGTCAAGTTCTTGACCATATCTTCAGCAGCATCGGTGGCATTACCCATAGCTGTCATGCGGGCGCCGTGTTCACTGGCTTTCGCATCAAGAATTGCCTGATAAACCAGCGTTTCTGCGTATTTTGGCAGCAGTGCTTTCAAAACCGCTTCCGCGTCCGGTTCATACAGGTAGTGGGGTGTCTGCCCTGACTCCGGTTCGCCGAGATCCGACAGCGGCAAGACCTTTTTCACAACAGGGTATTGCTGCATAGGATTGATGAACTCGTTGTAAATCAGGTACAGCTCGTCGAACTCCTCTGCCCCATATGCATTAACCACTCGTTCAGCCAAATCGACTACACTCTGGTAGGTAGGAGCATCAGGCAATCCAATAATTTCTCCACCGAGCGGATAGTCATGGCGACGAAAGTAGTCACGGCCCCGGCGTCCGGCAGCATACACCACATAGCTGGACTTGTCCTTTTCCTCGAACTCCACCAGCGACTGCTTGATGATGTTGGAATTATAAGGACCGGCAAGACCTCTGTCGGCTGTCACAACCAAATAACCGGTTTTTCGAACCGGACGCACAGCGAGCAGCGGATGTTTCACATACCGTGCATCCTTGGAAATCCCAGCAAGCATGCTCTGCATCTTTGCGAGATAGGGTCGGGCCTGTTGCACAGCTTCCTGGACCCGGCGCAGTTTCGCCGCAGCGACCATTTCCATTGCTTTGGTAATCTGCGAGGTATTGTCTACACTTTTGATTCTCCGCTTAATATCTCTTGAACTTTGTGGCACTTACTTCACCACCTTTTCCACCGAACGGCTCACACCAGCCCTGCACAGATTCTGCAGATGCGGGTGTCCGTCTTGGCAGTAGTTTTGGTTATGCGACAAAGCCGGCCTTGAACTTCTTCACGGCTTCTTCCAGCAATGCGACTGTGTCGTCACCAAGTTTGCTGGTGTTCTGTATATTTTCATAGATGGTCGGGTAATCAGACTGAACAAAAGCCAACCATTCCTTCTCAAATTTACCAACTGCAGAAAGTGCCACGTCATCCAAATGACCGTTAACAGCTACCCAGATGGAAACCACTTGACGCTCCACTGACAGCGGCTCATGCTCGGGCTGCTTAAGAATTTCCACCATGCGCTGACCTCGAGCCAGGCGCGCCTGGGTTGCCTTATCCAAATCGGATCCGAATTGAGAGAAAGCCTCGAGTTCGCGGAACTGTGCCAAGTCGAGCTTCAGTGTTCCCGCGACCGACTTCATGGCTTTCACTTGTGCAGCAGAACCAACACGAGAAACGGATGTACCCACGTTGACTGCCGGACGCACACCGGAGTGGAACAGGTCTGATTCAAGGAAAATCTGTCCGTCCGTGATGGAGATCACGTTGGTTGGGATGTAGGCCGCAATGTCTCCGGCCTGAGTCTCAATAAATGGCAGAGCCGTAAGTGACCCAGCGCCCATTTCATCGGACAGCTTCGCCGCGCGCTCCAACAAGCGGGAGTGCAAGTAGAAAACGTCTCCAGGGAAGGCTTCACGGCCGGGAGGACGACGAAGCAGCAAGGACATTTCGCGGTATGCTGCTGCTTGTTTCGACAAGTCGTCGTAGATGATAAGGGCATGCTCGCCCTCGTACATGAAGTACTCACCCATGGAACAACCGGCATAAGGTGCCAGGAACAAAAGCGGTGCTGGATCGGAGGCACTGGCCGTAACAACAATGGTGTACTCCATCGCTCCGTGCTTCTTCAAGGTCTCTACAACCTGCCGAGCTGTGGACTGCTTTTGACCGATGGCAACATAGATGCACTTCACACCGTTGCCTTTCTGGTTGATGATGGTATCCAAGGCGATGGCGGTCTTACCTGTCTGCCTGTCGCCGATAATCAATTCACGCTGTCCGCGTCCAATTGGAATCATAGAATCAATGGCTTTAATTCCAGTTTGCAAAGGTTCGTGAACTGACTTTCTCTGAATAACACCAGGTGCTTTGGACTCGATGGGGCGATGCCCCGCTGCCTCGATGGGGCCCTGGTTGTCTACGGGCTGTCCAAGGGGATTAACGACGCGGCCCAACAGGTTGTGTCCAACCGGAACCTGCACGATTCGGCCTGTACGGCGCACTTCGTCCCCTTCCTGAATTCCTTGTACGGAACCCAGCACAACAACACCTACATTGTCTTCTTCAAGGTTGAGCGCCATACCGAACACACCATTCTGGAACTCAACCAACTCGCCAGCCATGACGTTATCCAAGCCGTGCAGGCGAGCAATTCCGTCACCGACGGATAGAACGATACCTGTATCGTATACTTTCACCTGTGATTCGAATTGATTAATCTGCTCTCGAATCAGAGAACTGATTTCGTCAGGTCGAATGCTCAAAAGGTTCCCTCCTCACTTTGCGAATCTTGCGGTACTATGCGTCTCATCTCTTCACCGCACCGGCCAGCAACTGCTCAGTAAACTGCGTCAATGCGCCTTGCACCGTTGCATCAAGCACACGATTGCCGACGCGAATGCGATAGCCGCCCAACAATTCGGAATTGACTTCAACCTCTGCATGAATTTCTTTGCCCCAGGCTTTACTCAATTCCGCATCCAGTTTCGCTGCTTCTCCGTCAGCAAGAGGCTTGGCCGTTTCTACGACAACCGTCCGTTTACCTTGTGCTTCATCCGTGAGTTGATGAAAGCGTTCAGCAACTGCGGTGACATAGGCACTTCTGCCCCTGCCAAACAGGACATGCAGAAAACGTTTCACAAGCCCGTCAAGATTATCTCCGAACACCTTGTCAATGGACTTTAGTTTGTCCTCTGTGGAAATCACAGGGTGCTCTATGATGGATTTAAACTCTGGATATTCTGCAAAGGTTCCGGCAAGCAACTGCAGACCCTCGTCGACCGCATTGGTCACACCGTGCTCTTCACTGACGAGGAACAACCCCTGCGCGTACCTGTTCGTCACCACTCCGCTAATCATACTAATTCACCTAACCGCTTCTCAGCTTCTTGTAACATTTCCTGATGTACCTCGTCGGAAACGTTGTTGCGAAGAAGTTTCGTGGTCAATTCCACCGTAAGCTCGGAAACCTTGTCCAACACGCTGTCCAAGGCCTCTCGGCGCTCACGCTCAATCTGGCTGCGATTTTCCTCGAGCAAACGAGCTGCCTCTGCCTGCGCTTCGGCAACAATTTCACGACCCTGCTCATCTGCACGGCCCCTGGCGCTTTCCACCAGGTACTTCGCTTCCTGCCGAGCTTCTTCCAACAGTTGCGCCTGTTCGTTCCGCAAGCGCTCAGCCTGGGCTCTGTTCTCTTCAGACTCGTTAATCTGCGCTTCAACATGAGCCCGCCGCTGTTCCAGCATGTTCTGAATGGGCTTGAAACCGAATTTTGAAACAATCCAGAACATGATAAGGAACGAAATAATTGAAAATATAAACGTACCTAGCTCGAACAACCTTCGCCACTCCCTTCTGTCAAAGCTTGGTCTTGCCCGTTTCGCACCGGAACAACACAATACTGAATTCTCATCTCAGTACATGCCCTCCGCTTCATGGCTGCAACTTAGAGCTGACCAGAGCCAAACAGGATGATGATACCGAAGGCCATTGCGATAACAGGGAATGCTTCAACGAAAGCAATACCCAGGATGGAACCTGCAAAGATTTGACCGCGGGCTTCCGGTTGGCGGGAAATTCCCTCGACATACTTGCTCATAACTAAACCGTCACCGACACCTGAGCCAAGCGCTCCCATACCAAGCAGCAAAGCAGCTGCAATATCGAACATAGCTTTGATATACATCTGAGACATTAAGATTTTCCTCCTTAACCCTGTTCTCAAGAATGCCTTGCATTCAGTTTTGTACATGTGTACCTAGGTATTAAACATAGGATGGTAATAACGCATTGTTGTAATGCGGAGTTCGGAATTGAAGTCCCTTACAGGACTATAGTTTGGAAAGAACGGCAGCAGCACGCCTTGGACAGCCAAACCAGCGACCATCCGACTGTGACACTTCAACAAACTGTGCAACAGCTAAACAACTTAGAAATGATCTTGTTTACACAGAGCTTGTTGCAATAAGTTGCTTTTGCACCAAGATGCTTTTGCAATAAAATTCTTTGCAGCAAAACCTTTGAATTCTCTGCAGTAAATTCCCTGCAATAATGAGATTTGCCGCAACGAACCACTTAACAACAGTCAACTGTACCCAAAACCTAGAACAGCCGTTAGAGAATCGAGTCGGCGCTGTACTTGATTATGCGTGACTGCCATGGCCGTCAAAGGACTTGTTGCCGATATACAGCGTCAGCAGCACCATAAATACGTACGCTTGAACTGTAGCAACGAACCCCGCATAGATCAGCCATAGTAGAATCAGCGGGAATGTCCACGGAATCCACCCCAGCGCAAAGGGTGCATTGAGCATCACCTGCAGCAAGGCTTCTCCGGCGAAGATATTGCCGAAAAGACGCATTCCGTGCGTGAGCGGGTTCGTGATTTCCTCTAGGAGCCCCAGCGGGTTCGGAGAGAAAAGGTGACGAAACCAGAGTCCCGGGTGGCGAAGTCCGCGCGCGTTGGCAATAATCCAGACCATAACCGCCAAACCTAGAGCCGTACTCATGTTGGCTGTCGGCGAATCGAACAGCATCATAGTTCCCTTCGGATTGACGTTTGCCAACTTTGTGGCAGTCAGTCCAAGTGCAGGAATCGGATGATGGAGCTTCACCGCTACAGTGATGATGAGGCCCAGCCAGTTGGCGATAAACAGAAAGAACACAGTAAAGAACGCCAACGGCAGAACGAAACGCACAGCTGTTTCCGAAGGCATGGTATCCCGAGCCGTATTGGCCGTGAAATCAACTGCCCACTCAATGAAGTTTTGAACTCCCCGCGGCCGTCGCATATCCATCTTACTCACAGCCATTCGCATGACAATGAGGACAATGAGTCCCGTGAAAAAGATGGTTCCAATCACGACGATATCCGTCTTGAATATGGAGTTCGGAAACAGCAAGGGAAAATTCGGCATTTTCTCACCCTCTTTGCTTACGAGTCAGTGTTCTGGCCCTTTGCAAAACCATAGAGACCCACAAATATGAAGACAAACCCAAGTAAATAACCGATGAGTGCTGCATAGGGGTTGAAGAAGGTCCGCCAGTGTTCAGCAATGACCATCACCGCTATCAAGGCAATGACACGCGTGAACATGCCAATAACTCCGGACGCAAACAACGCTGTTCCTGCAGTGTTGTCATTCCGGTGCCCTTGGTGAATCAAGCTCAGCACAACGTATGCGCCGCCAAGTTCCCCTAAGAAGAGACCACTCAACGCTTCCCGCCAATGCCCCAAAACGAGCCAGGCTATGACTGTCAGGCCGATGAAAGCTAGTCCCCATAATTTGATTGCACGAATCCGAGCATTTAATCGGTCTTGATTCATCGCTTGTCTCCCAGAATCTGTTTGGCGAGAAACGCGAGCCCTGTGGAACCTACGACGACACCAAACACAACCCCCACAATAGTTGGCCACATATGATGAACATGGTTCGACATGAGGTGCCCCAGATAGCCAAAAACGACCATACAGGCCGCAAATTGAAACATGGCACCTGAATACACAGCAAACGTCTTCCACATACTTGAACCATCCTGATGTTGAGGATGTTTTCGGTCTGCTATTTTGTACACCACCTAACGCGAATAGCGAGAGGGACAAAAAGAGAGACTGTACATCGCGGTATTCAGGGTGTGAACGCGATTTCACCAGGTTATTCTCATCTGCCCATTAGAGCCTCTATAACCCTGAAACAGCGGTATTTTCTGAAGCAAACTTGCTAGCCAGTTTATGCTTCGTAGGTGAAAGACCGTGTCTCATTGTGAAAAGCCTAGAACCCTCGCTAATAGTAACTAAGAAGCCGCTCAATGTCAACGGATTATAGGCTGTATCTTTAAGCCATGATGCGTCGCAAACTGTCTATTCACAGAACGGCTCTAGTTTTCCCTCTTTTCATTAAAATCATGCACAATATTACGAACAAATTCGCAAACAAATTCTTGCATGCACAATCCATGAAACAGACGGTCTCACTCTCAAGAAAACGGTCCCAAAACAAACTGCCAATTCGATGCAGCGCGGATTTCCGCAAAGCCTAAGCTCGACTCCATGCAGAGCCCGGCGGAACCCAGAGCCGGGCTCGGGTCAAGGCGATGGACGGAACTGCCAGATTCGCTTGAATCCTAACGCAGCACATCAATCCATCAATTCATGCGTTCGACAACCATTGCCACTCCTTGGCCGCCGCCGATGCAAAGCGTTGCGAGTGCATAGCGTCCGCCCCGCTTTTGTAGTTCGTGCAGCAAAGTGACAAGAATTCTTGTCCCACTTGCCCCAATGGGATGTCCCAGAGCGATAGCGCCTCCGTTTACATTGACTTTCTCATCTGGAAATCCCAACTCACGGGCGACAGCAATAGACTGTGAGGCAAAGGCTTCGTTGGCCTCAATCAAGTCCATGTCTGCTACCGTAAGTCCAGCCTTAGCCAGGGCCTTTCGCGTGGCTTCGATGGGACCTATGCCCATAATAGCGGGATCGACCCCAGCGCTCGCGTAGCCGAGAATGCGAGCCATCGGTTTCAATCCCAGCTCCGCAGCTTTGTCCTCACTTACAACAGTGACAGCTGCCGCACCGTCGTTAATACCCGACGCATTCCCGGCTGTGACGCACCCATCTTTTTTAAAGGCGGGGCGGAGCTTGGCAAGGACTTCAGCAGTTGTGCCGGCCCGCGGGTATTCATCTGTGTCAAATGTAACCGGACTGCCTTTGCGTTGCGGAATTTCCACAGGCACAATTTCATCCTTAAAACGGCCTGCTTCAATAGCCGCAGCGGCGCGTTGCTGACTGCGTGCGGCGAACGCATCCTGCTCTTCCCGGCTTACAGAAAACTGGTCACTTACGTTCTCTGCAGTGACACCCATGTGCACATCCGTAAACGCACACCACAGCCCATCCCGAATCATGCTGTCGACAACTTTCTTGTCACCCATGCGAAAGCCGCTGCGTGCACCTTCCAACAAATACGGAGCATTTGTCATACTCTCCATGCCGCCTGCCACGAGCACATCCGCATCGCCGGCACGAATGGCCTGTGCAGCCAGCATCACACTTTTCAACCCTGAACCGCAGACCTTATTAATGGTCATGGACGGAACAGTGTCCGCAATACCTGCTTGAATTGCACTCTGCCGGGCAGGGTTTTGACCAATTCCGGCCTGTAACACATTTCCCATAATGATTTCTTCAACAGCACTGCTATCAATGTTCGCCCTTTGCAAGGCCTCCTTAATGACAATGGCACCCATAGCTGGTGCGGACAAAGGTGACAGCGCACCGTTAAAACTGCCAACCGGTGTTCGCACTGCACTCACAATAACCGCTTCCTTGCCCATGTGGCTTCTCCCCTTTTAAATGTCTTGAATTCGCTGTGAAAAGGATGCTGCTGAAAGTATAAAAGGTACGTTTTGAAAAAGCGATTGTTGAAAAATGATTGCCCCAGTAACAGTCTCTGCGACGCATTTGACCAGAGCACAATGAGATCCATCATCTGTCACCTGCATCGTCAAGCACCTCCATCGTGAAGCACTGCCGCGGTTTGATGGGGGCCCTGACCTGCGCAGAGAGGTGTAAGCACTTTCATATTATCAGGGAAAAGCGGATAAACCAACACTTTCCACACTTCTCCCAACGGCGAAAAAGCAACGATTTGATGGCAAACTATTTTACATCCGCAGATGATGTAGATAAGCGTTTCTGAAACGCTTATCCTCCACTGTGTCACCGCACTCGCCCGCTGGACTGGGGCCGCATCCGGAGCCTGCCGGGTGTGGGGTGGGGGGCGGGACGGGACGCCAGATAAGCTCCTCTCGGATCGCTATTCCACCGCCCAGGCCCGAATTCGCCAAAATAAGCTCCTCCCGGATCCTTATCCGCTACCTACACCCCTGTTCAGAGCAGCTTTCCCACCGATAAGCTCTTCTCGGATCGCTATTCGCCGCGCGAACCCGCAGATGATGTAGATAAGCGTTTCTCAAACGCTTATCCTCCACTGTGTCACTGCGCTCGCCCGCTGGGCTGGGGCCGCATCCGAAGGCCTGCCGGGTGCGGGGTGGGGGGCGGGACGCCAGATAAGCTCTTCTCGGATCGCTATTGCACCGCCCGGGCCCGAATTCGCCGAAATAAGCTCCTCCCGGATCCTTATCCGCTACCGACACCCCTGTTCAGAGTGGCTTTTCCACCGATAAGCTCTTCTCGGATCGCTATTTGCCCCGCGAAACCGCAGATGATGTAAATAAGCGTTTCTCAAACGCTTATCCTCCACTCCATCACTGCACTCGACCGCTGGGCTGGGGCCGCATCCGGAGCCTGCCGGGTGTGGGCTGGGGGGCGGGACGGGACGCCAGATAAGCTCCTCTCGGATCGCTATTCCACTGCCCGGGCCCGAATTCGCCAAAATAAGCTCCTCCCGGATCCTTATCCGCTACCGACACCCCTGTTCAGAGCGGCTTTTCCACCGATAAGCTCTTCTCGGATCGCTATTTGCCCCGCGAAACCGCAGATGATGTAAATAAGCGTTTCTCAAACGCTTATCCTCCACTCCATCACTGCACTCGACCGCTGGGCTGGGGCCGCATCCGGAGCCTGCCGGGTGTGGCCCGCCAGATAAGCTCTTCTCGGATCGCTATTGCACCGCCCGGGCCCGAATTCGCCGAAATAAGCTCCTCCCGGATCCTTATCCGCTACCGACACCCCTGTTCAGAGCGGCTTTTCCACCGATAAGCTCTTCTCGGATCGCTATTTGCCCCTCGAAACCGCAGATGATGTAAATAAGCGTTTCTCAAACGCTTATCCTCCACTCCATCACTGCACTCGACCGCTGGGCTGGGGCCGCATCCGGAGCCTGCCGGGTGTGGCCCGCCAGATAAGCTCTTCTCGGATCGCTATTCGCCGCGCGAACCCGCAGATGATGTAGATAAGCGTTTCTCAAACGCTTATCCTCCACTGTGTCACTTCACTCGACTCCGCCACTCCAGTCGACCCCCGGGCCGCGAGCCTGTCCCCAGCCGCGTCTCAGCCATGCCGATGCGGGTAGCATGCATCGACCAGATGTGCGTGCCGGACTCTACTTGTATACAAAGGGTTGCGGGCGCGGACCCCGCCCGAAGTGGTAAAGTATTGCCTCCACAATCCGTTTCGAGGCCTCGCCGTCGCCGTAGGGATTCTGCCTGTGGGCCATGTCCTGATAGGCACTTGAATCAGTCAACAACTTTGTGGCCTCACTCACAACCGCGTCCTCATTGGTACCGACCAGCTTTAAAGTACCAGCTGTGACGCCCTCAGGACGTTCTGTTGTATCGCGCAGAACAAGCACGGGCACGCCCATACTCGGTGCTTCCTCCTGAATGCCGCCGGAGTCGCTCAAAATGAGGGTAGCCTTCGACATGAAGTTGTGGTTGTCGATGACGCCTAACGGATCAATCAAGTGAATTCGGTGGTGATTCCCAAGCAGACGATAAGCTGTTTCGCGCACATTAGGATTCAGATGGACTGGATAAATGAGATGTACGTCCTCAAACCGTTCCACAATGCGAAACGCTGCGCGGCACAAATTCTCCAACTTTTCGCCGAAATTTTCGCGACGGTGAGCTGTCATATAAATAATTCGAGACTCAGATGGGATTTGATTCAACACGGTGTGCTCGTAATCCGGTTGAACTGTCGTCTTCATTGCGTCAACCACTGTGTTTCCGGTAACAAACACGCGCTCAGCGGGCTTCCCTTCACTCCAAAGATTCTTTGCAGACCACTGAGTGGGAGCAAAATACATGTCGCAGAGTACATCTGCCAACTGACGATTCATTTCTTCAGGGAAGGGACTGTACTTGTCATATGTACGGAGTCCGGCTTCCACGTGGCCAATCGATACAGATTGGTAAAAAGCTGCCAGAGCGGCCGCAAATGTCGTGGTCGTATCGCCGTGAACCAGTACGATGTCCGGTTTTCGATCGCGAATGACCGGCTCAACTCCTTTAAGCGCCTTCGCGGTAATGGTCCCTAAAGACTGATTAGGTTCCATAATGTCCAAGTCATCGTCTGGTTTAATTTCAAAAACCTGCAACACTTGATCGAGCATTTCACGGTGCTGAGCAGTTACACAGACAAGTGATTCCACATCGGGTTCGGCCTCCAGCGCTTTAACCAAGGGTGCCATTTTCACTGCTTCCGGACGAGTTCCAAAGACTGTCATGACGCGCAACGGAGACGCATTCACACACTTTCCTCCTTCGATTTGACTCAACTCTTCAACTCAACTCTTCAACTCAACTCTTCAACTCAACTCTTCAACTCAACTCTTCAACTCAACTCTTCAACTCAGTTTCTACTTTGTTCAGTCCAAGCGATTAGCGTGTGCCAAACAGTCGATCGCCTGCATCGCCCAAGCCCGGAACAATATACCCGTGACTGTTGAGCTCCTTATCAACTGCAGCCACATAGATATCGACATCCGGGTGACTGGCCTTCACCTTCTCAATTCCCTCGGGGGCTGCCACAAGGCACATGAGCTTGACGGAAACTGCTCCCCTTTTCTTAATGGCTGAAATGGCTGCGCTGGCCGATCCGCCTGTTGCAAGCATCGGATCGACAACGATAGCATCCCGTTCCTCCATGTGTTGTGGAAGCTTGCAGTAGTATTCTACGGGATCTAACGTCTCAGGATCGCGATATAATCCCACATGCCCCACCTTCGCATTCGGAATCAGGTTCAGAATTCCATCCAACATTCCCAATCCTGCTCTCAAAACGGGGATTAGCGCAAGTGTCTTCCCGGCAATCACCTGGGTCTTGGCATCACTGACAGGCGTAGTCACACTTACATCCGCCAGCGGCAGTTCCCTGGTAATTTCGTAGGCCATGAGCATGGCGACTTCTTGCACCAAGGCTCGAAACTCTTTAGTTCCGGTATCCTTGTCCCGTATATATGTCAGTTTGTGTTGAATCAGGGGGTGTTTCAGAACATGGACTTGTCCCACGCACCCACACTCCTTCGCAGTATATTTTCATGAAATAAATAAACTCCCTGTCATTATAACAAAAGTCCCAAAATACAATGCGCTTAAGTCCGTTTTTTCGAGATAATGAAAGTGCTCATGTGATATAATGTGGTCTGCCAAATTCAACAGTATGACGAAAAGACGAAATGACGAATTCGTAAATTGAATCCGACATTAGTAGTCGTACATGTCTGGAAATCCCGAGGATCGGACGACCTCTCCCTCAATCCCATTTTGAAAAGAGGTGCCGGTGCGTGGCTCAGTTGTCCAAGCTGCTCATTTTATCCGCCGCTTACGGCGAAGGTCATCAACAGGCTGCGTACGCCGTTCGCGATGCGCTGTCGTTGCAGAGTCCGGAAACCGAAGTCGTGATTGTCGACTTCGTTCGAATGGTTCATCCGCTTTTGGATTCCGTTGCAAGATACTGTTATCTCAAAAGTGTCCAGTTCGCACCCTTGCTGTGGGACTGGTTTTATAAAGGTACAAGTAATCTATCTCCGTCTTCCATGATTCAAAAGAAGTTGAACTCCGTTGGCATACACGCTTTGGAACGTCTGCTGACCGAGTCCAACCCGGATGTTGTGCTGTCTACGTTCCCCATTCCAGCTGGAGTCGTTTCGTTTTTGAAGCAACTTCGACGGACACAGGTCCCGCTGGCGACTATCATCACAGACCATGCCATTCACAGTCAGTGGATCCATCCGTTGACGACACGATATTTTGTTGGGTCCGATCACGTTCGCCAAGGCCTCATCCGCCGCGGCACAAGCCGCAGCAACATTTCCGTCACCGGCATTCCCATTCGCCCTGCTTTTGACGCTGCTTATGACCGAAAGAGTCTTCAGGAAAAATACGGTTTGGACAAGAATCTGCCTACAGTCCTTGTCATGGGCGGTGCCTACGGCATCATGGGCGATATCAATCTGATTTGCGAAGAGCTGTTTAACTATCCAAAACCTGTGCAAGTGATTGTAGTCACAGGGCGCAACGACAGGATGAAAGCACAAATTGACGGCCTCGTTGCAAACGCGAAACAAACCGTAAAAGTCTATGGCTTCACGCAGGACGTTCACGAGTTGATGGGGGTCTCCGATATCGTACTGACCAAAGCCGGTGGATTAACCATTTCAGAAGCCCTGGCCATGGAATTGCCAATGCTGTTATACCGCCCCATCCCAGGACAAGAAGTGCAAAACGCCGACTACTTGGTATCTGCAGGTGTTGCTGTACTAGCTGAGACTCGCCCCCAGGTCACAGACGCACTCCGTGATTTGTTGGTGGAAAACCCGCAGAAGCGCGAAAAAATGCGCCACATGACACGGCTCATCCGCCGCCGTAACGCAGCAGGTAAAATTGCAGCGGAGCTCATGAACATGGCGGATGCAGTGGAGGTTCAAGCGCAGTACTCGTTCCCGGGGTAGGTCCCAAGGTAGGAACCGAGGTAATGCCCAGGGTATGTCCCGGGGTAGGAGTGCAGCGGCTTTTGGACACATCAGGAGCACTGCACAATACAATGACAGTAGAAAAACTGGTGGTCGTTGCTGGAGGGTTGTCTGGTGCCTCATCTTACTCTCATTACACTTTTGATACTGGCGCTTCTTGCTGGCCTCTTTCTGTGTTATGCATTGCTTCCTGAAGCCCTGTTTCACTGGCTTCACATCGGCACATTTTATAAAGGATTAGATGCCGTACATGGTACCGTACGCGCTGTGTCACTCACCTTCGACGACGGTCCCGATGAACGCTATACACCTGCCGTCTTGGATTGCCTCAGAAACTACAACGTGAGAGCTACGTTTTTTCTGGTAGCAGAAAACGCCCTGCAACAGCCTGCACTGGTCCAGCGAATGATTAGAGAGGGCCACGAAATCGCATCTCACTCCTGCACACATCGCCATGCATGGTTACAAAATCCGTTCACTGTTTTTCAAGACGTTCGGGAGTCGAAAAGGATACTTGAAAATCTAACCGGACAACCCGTACGGTTTTACCGTCCACCATGGGGTGCCTTCTCGTTGGTCTCAAGACTCGCCATAAGAGCAGCAGGGCTTAAGCCTGTCTTGTGGTCCGGAAGGGCCATGGATTGGATGGAAAAGCAAACCGGCACCGCGGTAAGAAATAACATGATTAACAGCGCCTGTTCAGGAGCAATCATCCTTTGTCATGATGCCGGCGGCGCCGAAGCCGCACCCGTCCGTACAATTGAAGCCTTGCCGGAAGCCATAGAGACGATTCAGGCCCTGCAGTACAGTTTTCAAACGGTGGGTGATCTGCACAATCAGAAACTTCATGAAACAAGACCGGCCTCGAAAGCTTCTCTGTACAAAACGTACCCTCTGCCAAGGCGATCATTGATTTTTGTGTGGAGGCTGGTGGAATGGGGCTTTACCCGGTTGTACAAGATTGAAAGCCTGGATGAAATATTCCGCTTCAACCGAACCGTATGGTCATTCGGACCGAGGCAATACACCTCTGCCCCTTCCCCTACCTCTGCCCCTTCCCATGCTTCTCCCCCTACCTCTACCCCCGCTGCAGCAAATCACGCTGCTCACTTGCTGCCTAAGCAAGCCCTGTTGCACGATGGTATGCCGGCTTTGGACCTCCACTTTCAAAACACAACTCTGGCGATGCTTTCCCAAGCAGATAACCCAAAGTCGCTGATAGGAGGTCTGAGACAAACTCGACGCGGGTTGCAACGTCTCGCAGCTTTGTTGCAGTATCACCCTGCATACCACGATATTCAAGCAATTACCGGAGTTACCTTGATCCACCGGGGAATCGAAACACTTGGATTTCATGTGGAAGACCTACCTTCCCACCGGGAAAGGCGGCGTTTGGAACGCTATATGCGCTTCCTAATGGCCCTGTACCACCCAGACGGAGTGCGCAGATTGAGACAGGGGCGACAAAGCCTTCACGTCAAGCACGTATGGATGAGTCGGCAGGAACTCATCGATAGATACGGAAAAGCTGCTGCCACTTAGCACCATATAGAACAGATTCACCGGAGTGAAAACCCTTACTCCGCGCTCCGTGTCAGGTATTCTAACAAATTCTCTTGTTCCTCCACATGCCCCTTGGCATACTAAAACCACATCAAGTGAATTTTTGCAATGTTCAAGAGTGGAGGAATCCAAATGCCAAACCCGTCCATTGTCACCGGATTGAATACGACTTGGGTTGTACTGACGGCTTCCATGATCTTTTTCATGGAAGGTGGGTTTGCGCTGCTAGAAGCGGGATTTATCCGCTCCAAGAACCACGTTTCAATCATTATGAAAGTATTCGCAGACCTGATTTTTGGGGTGTTCGCATATTTCTTAATTGGATTTGGTTTAATGTTCGGAAAAAGTGCCTTCGGGCTCATCGGCACAAGCGGCTTCGCAATGCAGGGTGTTCTTTCCCATCTGCCGACAACCATTCCGCATCAGGCATTTTGGCTGTTCCAAGCCGCCTTTACAGTGGCTGCTGTCAGTATTGTCAGCGGCGCTGTAGCAGAACGGATGAACTTCAAGGCTTACGTACTGTACGTGTTGCTGATGACAGCCATTATTTATCCTATCTCTGGACACTGGGTTTGGGGCAACCACGGGTGGTTGGCGCAGATGGGGATGAAGGATTTTGCGGGATCGACCGTAATTCACGCTATGGCAGGCTTTTCAGCCATGGTTGCAGCATCCATGATTGGTGCCCGAATCGGAAAATTTGGCACAGGTGAGAAGCCTCAGGCCTTCGCTCCCAGCAACCTGCCGTTGGCTGCTGTCGGAACCTTCGTCTTATGGTTTGGCTGGTTTGGATTTAATGCCGGCAGTACGCTCAACGCGCAGGCCGCTGACATTTCGCAGATTGCGATGAATACACTGCTTGCTTCCATCGCAGGCGGCGGAGCGGCAATGCTCTATACACTGTTCCGCGAAGATAAGGCGGATATCGGTGCTACGATTAACGGCATCTTGGCGGGGCTGGTTGCCATCACAGCAGGTTGTGCCTTTGTTGGATTCTGGAGTGCGCTTGTGATTGGCGCAGCTGCCGGTGTGCTGATGATTTGGGCTACGGGCTGGGTAGAGAAAATAGGCGTGGACGATCCCGTCGGCGCAGTCGCGGTCCACGGCGTCAACGGTGTCTTCGGCACCGTCATGGTGGGCCTGTTCGCACAAACAGGCGGCCTCTTAACAACCGGCCATTGGCATCTGCTCGGTGTTCAACTGCTCGGAACTGTTGTCGTGAGCCTGTGGGGGGTCGGTGCCACATTCGGATCGCTGAAACTTATCAATCTGTTTGTACCCCTGCGAGTGAGCCGCGAAGAAGAAGAAATCGGATTGGATTTGAGTTCACACGGAACGGTGGCCACACACGTGGACTTGGGTGTTGTTTTCAGCCACGAGTGGCAAAAACACGCGACACCAGCAGCTCGACAAATGGCCAAAGCCTCTGCCATGACTTCAGAAGCCAGCGAGTAGCGCTTGCTGGCTCCCCGGGTAAACTGCCTTCGTCATGACGCCGCCAGTCTAGACACCGGCTCTAACGGACTGTACAAACTACAACCCAACTACACCAACTACACCAACTACACCAACTACACCAACTACACCAACTACACCAACTACAACCGACTGCGACGAACTGTTACGACCGGAGCGGCGTCTTTTGCCCTGTACTGAAATCAGTGCAGGGCATGCTCGTGTCCGCAGATGAAAAGCCCCCGATATGGTTCAATAAGACGCCCTCTGCTGACGTTTCACCTTCGTCTGAGGCGGAACAAGCGGTACAAGCAAGGCTCCGAGCTACTCACAAACTTACTCAGCAATTCGATGAGGCCCCCGCTGTCTTGGTACGGCGCAAAAATGCGTTTCAATCCCCAGCGTTGTTAAAGTTCATCGAGATGGTCCGGCCACTTACCCTCGAGAAATGGGCCAGTTTGGCGGTGCTGAGCATTTTTCGCCAGTACTTATCGACGGCAACATATACCTTGATGAGCCATTTTAGGTTGCCGGCCATTCCATACTACGCATAGTGCCCTCGAAGTATCTGGTTGATTTGGCGGGATTGCTCCTCAAGTGACTGGTGTCGAATTCTCCGCATCGTTTCGTGCACTTTCGAAGGACTACGCTTGATTCGTTGTTTCTCCATTTTCCTGCCCACCATAAAATTGCCCTTTCAATTCCGCGTGCAATAGTGGGTGAAGCCAAGGAAGTAAAGCGTTTCTGGCTTCTTCTTTCCCTTGTATGATCCCTGTTTACTGGAGAATCTCCCAAATTCAATGAGCCGAGTCTTGCTGGCTTCGAGCTCAAGTTTAAACTTGTTTAATCGCAGATGCAGTGCCTTTTGGACTCTCAAAGCGTCACTTCGATATTGGAAGCACACAATGAAACCATCAATGTATCGAATGAGATAGGCTTCACCCCTCAGGCGCAGTTTTATCGTCTTTCCAAACCAAAGGTAGTGAGCCCAAAGTGGGAGTGCACATATATAGCGAAAATAGCCGTTGTTAAATAGTAGGTAGTAGTTAGGAAGTCCTCTGTTTATTCACCAAAGGCGGTCGCCGTCGCTACAGCGTCCTCATTTCATAACATATGGACATAGCTTCAAATAATCCCCATTTTGGAGGCAGACACAAATGACGCATAACGAAAAACTCATTCAGGCACTTTCTCAGACGCACAGGGCACTGCTTAACTGCTCGGAATGCCTTGATAATGTCAATGACCCGGTACAATACAATTGTCTTTCTACCATGTGTGAATCTCTCGCCAAACAAGCGAAAATTCTGAATCAAACCCTATTGAAAAAACAGAAGTCACGAAGAGAGGGATTAGAATGATGGAATATACCGCGGAACAAGAAGTGGCTTGGTGTAAGAAAGTAATTAAGAACATTGGATTTACGCTATTGAGAAAGAGACAGCGGCTGTCACGTCACGAATTGTCCCTTGATACCCTTCAGAAGGCTGGAGTCCTGCCTGTCATAACGCAGTCATCTCCATATGACAGTGAACTCCCGTTTCATTCAATCGAGTGGCTTATGCTCTTTGAGAAGTTATTAAGCACAGATGAAAGATGTATTGTTCTCAATCTCTTCTGGTCTGGATTTTCACAACGCGAAACGGCCAAATTATGTAATTTAAGCCAATCGTCTGTGACTAGAAGTCTACACGTCGCGTTAACTAAGATAAGAAGGGCAGTGTTCCTGTGAAGTGTACACCCGAACACGTACACACTCTCCTGGCTCAAGTCCGCCAAGGTTACTCGCCGGCAATTAGGGAACTATGGAAATGCTTCGCACCAGAAATTACAAACGTAGCGAAAATGGTTGATCAAAATGAACTCTACACCATATCAGATGAAATAAAACACCGATTCATTCTGAAAATTATCGGTCGAAAACCCAATTCTGAATCAGATCCGAATGAATGAGCGTTTTAAGATACAGAGAGGTCAAACCGCGCGGCTTATCCCTCTCACATATCAACATAGGAGGTGTCTATTTATTACTAAATAGCGAAAGAGTTAGCGTTCGGCCGATGAGAAAAGAAAATGAACAAGATGACCTATAAGTGAAGCCCACCCCGTTCACCAACACTCTATAGCCTGGATTTTGAGACAAAGACAGTGCGTTCACTAAGGATGCAGTTCATGATATTGCATGACCTATACGTTTCCCTAATCATTCTCCTCTGTGTTTTATAAGCAACGATTATTCTCAACGGTTGGCCAACCCGGTTTTATAAATAAAGGAGGCAATTCGATATGACCTTATCAGCGTCGGAAGTCCAAGTCTATGTAGCAGACCCCACCGACATGGAAATTGCACTTGGTGCAGCTGCGATTGCGGGAATTTCTCCTAGTAATATAATAGGAAATTTTGAGAGCACTTGGAACACCATCAGTAATAACGCTGCTTTAGTTATTGCGGCTGGCGGACCATCAAATACAGCTCTCTACCACAATCCGTGTGGCTGGACCAACCCAATTGGTGAAGCTGCAGGACACACTCCGTTCGCATATGCCAGCGAACCTCAAGATACTCTCCCAGGCGCAGATTATTATGAGAATGCGGCGGGAAATGGTGGATATGCAACAGCTAAACTCGTTGCCATGTTAGCTTATTATGCCGTCCACGGGAGTTACCCATCAGGATATGGTTCTTTGCCAGCTCCGTCAGCAGCAGGTACTACTTGTGAGCAAAGAATGAGCAGTAACGTGTCTTGTAATTGCTACTAAACTGAAATGGAGGGATATGAATTGGCTATTTCAACAAGCAACATTTATCTATATGCGGCCACTGCCGGGGATTTTAGAATGGCACAAGCCGCCGCGAGATTAGCTGGCGTATCGAGCGGAAATGTTATTGGTAGTTTCGCTGTTGCGTACAGCTTAGTTCAGGTCTCCTCGCAAAACTTTGTCCTCGCTGTAGGTGGAGCGGCGCTTTATGCACTATATTACAACCCCTGTGGTTGGGGCGGTTTCAGTGCAGGCAGTACGCCATTCAGCTATTACACATCAGCGCAGTGTAGCGCATTACCTACTAATATGTTTATCAACGCGGCAGGAACAACAGCAGCAGACACTTTCTATCGTGTGATGGCATTGACGTACTATGCTATCAATTGTGCCTATCCGAATGAATTTCCGAGTTCAAGTATGCCTGCCGGACTAACACCGCAAAACAGTTGTAAAGGAAATAGCGACCAAAGTTGCCCGTGTCCTAGCGGAGGTACCGGAGGAGGTTGCAGCTTTCCTTCTTCACCTCCGACTGCCTGCTCATCGAATCAAACAACGTTTATTAATAACTATTTGAGTTATGCAAAAACGGCATCGAATAAGACGGGTTTACCGGTAAGTTTTATTCTTGGACATTGGGGCCTCGAAACAGCATGGGGAACATCAGCTGGATTACCGAGTTGTAACAATCCAGGCAATCTCGTCGTTTCAGGACAGCCAACGTGCTCTGCGTGCGGAGGTTGCGGAGTCTCATCGTTCTCAACCTTGACTAATGGCGTCAATGCCTATATTTCAGCCATGAACAATAAATACCCATTTGTAAAGTGGGCATATGATAATTACGGGTTGAAAGAGGCATGTAAAGCCATTGGAGCTGGTTGTGAACCGGGGTCCGGATATACGGCTAACATCTATGCTACAGGGCGATATAACGGAGTTTATTGCGTTGTTAACGGATCTGACGAGGCCGTCTCCAACAACTGTTACATGACTTCAACCACAGCGGGTAACGGACAAACATACTATAGTTGTAGCCAAAATAGTGCCGGCTATGATGAAGGTGTGACACAATCGTCCTGCGTTAGCAGTTGTAATGGATGCGGATGGGTTGGTTGTAGTTTATATTCTACCGTTACGTCGAGTTGCTTATCTCCATACGACTGTGTCTCGTAAATTCCATCGGGTGTATAGATACTCCGGGCTGTTCCAAATACTAAGGCTGTCCCTTAAATGGAACAGCCCTTCTTATGAACCGGAATTAGTGTTTAGTCGGGGACACCCACTTTGGCCATTGATTATTCATTGGCCACCAGTACGCGCCACTACTTGTCGGAGTCTTGTAGTGTTTGAGTTTGTACCCCGGAAGCTCCTTCAGTAATGGAATACCTTTTGAGCTACGGATGCTAGTTATCAGTTGTTTATCTAGTTGGCGCTCTTGTTTAGGTGCATAATTCAGCATCTTCAAGGAGACTTTGGATTTCCATTTCCCCGTCTCTTTCACTAGGTTCTGCGGTGGTTCGATGGGGCCAACAGACTGTGCACGTAAAATTGCATACATCGCTTTGAGAATCGGCTGATTGAACACATACACGGGACGCGTATTGCCACTAGAGGAACTGTTGCTAATTTCGTTGGCTGAGCCAGTGCTGCCAGTGCTGTTACTGGAAGATTGTGCTTCGTTCGAAGTTTGTGAATTCGATGGGCTATTTGTTGCTTGACCATTACTAGACGCGGTACTTGTTGCATTACTGGTATCGAGACTCTTATTTGCGGATGCATTTGAGTTAGTGGCACCCTTCGAGCCGCAGCCAGTGAGAACCAAGACCGACGTTCCCAATAACCCCAAAGCCAGCGCTGTTTTCGATATGTTCATGCAAGAACCCTCTCTCATTTATTAAGTATATTTGAGCCATCCCTGAATTGGTACGCTATTCTCAATGTACGACGAAACAGCTAGATAAATTGTTACAACAATTTTCTCACCAGCGATACAAATAGGATGACAATTATTTTGTAACAAAGTGCGGACTTCATACGCCTTAATTATAGAAGAAGGTGAGGAATGCAGATGTGGATTTAAATCTAAGTGCCGCCGAAGCAACGCAACAATTATACGAATTGTATAAGGACGACTTGTACCGCTACATCCGCTTCTCTCTTGGTGATCCACATGAAGCCCTAGACCTTGTTCAGGATGTCTTCATTCGAGTACTTCATTCTTGGGATTCCTATCGTGGAGAAGCGAAAGTGAAGTCATGGATTTGGTCTATCGCTCGAAATCGAATCATTGACTACACCCGAAAGCGTAAAAATCGAACAAGTGACAGCTTAGACGAACGATTTGACGTAGCCAGTTCAGACAGCAGTTATGGTGTTGTGGAATTGGAAACGGTGATTCGAAATTTACCTAACAAATATCGTGAAGTTGTGATTTTGCGCTTGCTACAGGACTGGTCTACAGCAGATGCAGCCCAAATTCTGGGGTGGTCACAAGCTAAGGTTCGTACAATGTTGCATCGTGCCATGAAAGAATTGAGAAGTGAACTGAAAGGCGTGAGAACAGAACAATGGAACCGCGGGCATTAGAAGACGAAATGAAACAAGTACTTGCACCTTTAAATCACATTACGCTGCCGCGAGAATCAGAGCAGAAGGTCCGTACCAATCTTCAAGATGCTATTCAAGATTACGAATCCGGATTAAAACGTTTTGCTGGTTACAAAAGCCGGCGTAGAAATAGACTTTTCCCAGCGATGTCAGCAGCCGCCTTTGCGATAGCAGCAGCAGGAGTGACATATTACGGATTATCAAATCTTGTAAACGGATCGAAACAACCAAGTACTGCGGCACATGATACCGGTTTGAGCAATATCAAATATACAAAACAGACGCTCCAAACCATACAGGGAACCGCAACGCAATCTGGTGTCTTAATGTATTTACCTCACAAGGTTTTGCCAGACGGTAAAGTTACTGTTGTAAAAAACGGCGGGAAGGGGTCTGCAATTCTAGATTTTAACCGAATCTGGATCATCGAAAGCAGCCAGCCGATATCACCGCCACAGAGTCAATACATCTCCTCAAAAGAATTTGTAACGCTGCCAGAAAACAATCAAAGTACATTTTATAAGCTAAAAAGGAATAATGACGCATTGTACTTTAAGCAAGGAAAGACATACATTGCAATACAACATCTGCGGGGTCAATTGCCAACCAAGCAGCAGCTTATTGCTATCGCGAGTTCGTTCAAAGGTGTACCGAATTCTACCCCTAAGATCGTCTTCGGAGCCGCTCAGTACACGCACCAGCAACTTTCCCAAGTGAAATCGCAGACGAAACAGATTGGAACCGCACTTTATGTGCCTCACCTCTCTGCCAAAGGAGATGCATTAATTTCAATTCAACGGGGAACCGGTACGTTTACAAGTGGTAAAACAGTAGAGTTGAAATTCCGTAAATTCTCACTCTTTGAGAGTGCTACACACATGTCGGTTCCAGGTGGAATCAGCAGCGAAAAAAACGTGCAGATAGCGAATGATAAGAGCGGGCGTTTTGCCATCGCAGAGTTGAAACGAACAAACGGAAATATTCAATCTGCGTCGCTCATCACCTTTAAGCAAGGGAACACATTCATACAGATTCGGAGCAGAAACGGAACCGTGCTACCGCAAAAGGCATTAGTGCGCATTGCGAACTCGTTATATAAAGTCAAATAGTAACAGAACTCAACAACAGAACTCTTAACACTCAGTCTTCGGACGTATGTCAAGACCATTCTCCAATACAACGAGCACCTGTCCCAACTTAAAAACAGATAGATGCCCTTGCTCAAGATATCGAAAGTATAAGATTATCCAGTCTATCCCCGGTATTGGTCAGAAAACCGTGGCAACGATTATCTCTGAAACCGGAGAAATAGACCGGTTGAATCATCCTAAGAAACTAGTGGAGTTTGCCGGTGTAGACCCGAGTGTCCTCTCGTCTGGCAAGTTCGCAGTAACCTTCAGCCGCATTAACAAACGCGGTTCAAGCAGACTGAGGCATGTGCTCTATGAAGCCGCTTCATGTGGGTTGCGAAAAACAGGCCGTAACAAGCTCAGGGTTGTCCAGCAACACGGGCTTGTTAAATTGTGTTTTCTGACGAATTTCTTAACACCAGATACTGTATCCATGGTGTCCACACCAACAAAGGTTATGATGCCTTGGTACTGCTTGCTTAACTTCTGCAGTTCTGGGGCTTCTTTGTTACAGGGAGCACACCATGATGCAAACGCATTTAAAATCACTGGATGCCCCCTTGCCAACAGAGAGTTCAACGAGACCTTTTTATTTGTGTTTAGCTCCGTCATGGAAAAGCTCGGAGTCTCTCTTTTCTTGGAGACCTGTTTGCTTGCGATTTTTTGATCACGTTTACTTTACTAGCCACGTTGACCCGCAACGGTGAACTACACACGCTTACAGTCAGCGCTAGGAGAGCTGTGCTCGAAATCAAGAACCTTTTCAACAGGTCACACCTCCGTGGCTATATTTATTATTTGAGATAGGACTTTACCCTGTCTAACGAGCGTGTTATGAATAACATCCATATTATAAATATTTTAGCAAATATCGGGTCTCCGTCATATAGTCTGCCCGAAAACGCTTGGATTTCATCTACACATTCAAGGTGTTGCACCGCCTAAATAACTCTGATCTGGAAGATGAAGAGCACTGGCAAGAGAGCTCCAAAAGATATTTGCTTTAGGATTGTTTGTCGCACCCGTCAAATGTTGCCCCGTGGATAGTCTGATTTCTTCGCAGCCGTTTGGATCAACGTGTGCCGTCACAAGGTTCTTGTTTCCTGATTCGAATGTCAAAGTATATTCGATACCGAAATCAGCAGGACAACTTACTGAACCTCTAGGAAATGCCTTGAACACTTTTAATCCCGCATACATCTTTTGTACTATGTCAACATCCTTAACCGTTACATTCAACGGCTTGAATTTTCCGTGCCGTTGACGGGTAATATACACCGAAGTAGGATGTGAAAATGTAAATAAGCTACGTTGATATACATTCCAGCCAAGTACAGTGAGTCCGATTAACACGAATGGCAGACCAAACAAAATGTTAATTCGCCACTGCTTATCCTTCCAAATCTTCATAGTGCTTCACCCCTCATTGTTCGTCTTTTCTTGTTTTGACGGAATTTTCTCTAATTTTTGAACAACGTCGTATTGTAAAAGTGCATATTCATGCGGCCTTCAGTGGGCTCTAATAGTTGCGTGAGAGTTGCCCTTAACCAGCGTTGCTGTTTCACACCTCCTTAGCACGGGGCATCCGGTACCCCTTCTTCATCTGAAACAATAAGCCCGTTTCTTAGTAACAGTGCAACGGTTACTCCGACACCCTGTTTTTTGTTTCCTGAAAATGAACCATCGTATATGACATTGCTGCCACATGAAGGACTGTTCTTTTTGAGAATTGCCGTGGTTGCTTTGATAGTTTGTGCCACATTGAGCGTTCGGTACGCTCCATCAATAAAACTCTGTGTAACATCATTGCCATGACTGTCGATGACTCTGGCTGTACCGTCAAGCACGTCAAACCCATCTCCCCCAACAATTTCAGCTGGAAACCTCGGCGTCGGAAGTCCCCCGAGTTGTTCAGGACATACTGGAACAGCCTCTCTGTTTTGAACCAATTTCTCAACTTCTGGATGCAGTGCGGACTTATTATCATATCGACACTTGCATCCAATCAGACAAGAGCTAACAATTTTTATCGTAGTCGCCTCCCCGAGAGTGGCCCATTCATAATGATGGCACCAAAAGCATTGGCCGTACAGGGATACCCACAACATTTACGGACAAAACGTCAAACAGAGTTGTTCTAAAATGCTTTCGGGCGACAAGCCCCGTACATTTCTTTGAAACAGATACGTATCACTGCGTAATACGGTAAGCAACAAGTCTGATCGAAAGACGCTGTCAGGGGATGGTTGCCCAGCCGTATTCATTTCGTCAAACAGCGCGGTGAATACTTCATGCAGTTGATCATATATGGGGTTGCGTCTACCTGCCGCAGTCCGACTCCTGTCAGCGCCTTCTTCGACACCCGTCAGAAGCTGCAGCTTCGTCTCCCGAAAACGGATGAATATGCTGAGAACGCCTTTCAACCGCTGTCTGGGCATGTCACCTTTGTGTTGTTCCAAGTACGCCTCAATGTCTTCAAACAGAATCACAACGTTGTCTTTAATTAACTCCAAACACAACTCGCTCTTATTTCTATAATGGCGGTACAGGGTACCTGGCCCGATTTGAGCTTCAGTGGCAAGCTGATTCATACTCACTTTTTCTACGCCGTGCTTTTCAAAGAGCATACTAGCCACGTCTAATATGCGCTGACGATTCTCTGCAGCATCCCTACGCCTTGTTCGTGTCTCTCCTGGATGATTCATAACATCAAGTCCCCACATTGGAATAGCACTGCCGTTGACAAACGGAGATATCTCCGTTTATTATAACAGGAGTGGTCTCCGCTTTATCATAGCGAATCGATGGACTGCATACAAGACGTTGGAGTCACTGTAAGGAGTGAAGCGAAGAATGCACAACGAGAACCCATTCTCATGGAGGTTCGTTGCACCGATGTATATGGGTTCAACGTTGAACCCAATTAACAGCTCAATGCTAGCCACAGCATTAGTGCCCATTTCGGCATTTATGCATGTTTCGGTTGCACAAACCACAGTACTCGTTACCGCCCTCTATCTGGCGAGTTCGATTGCTCAACCGACTGCCGGAAAGCTTTCTGTGGAATTCGGCCCCCGCAGGGTTTTCTTAACAGGCATTCTCCTGGTGCTTTTGGGCGGTCTGCTGGGTGGATTTGGACTTGACTTAACCATGCTCATTCTCTCTCGGATTCTTATCGGCATTGGAACTTCTACCGCCTACCCGTCTGCCATGCTTTTGATTCGCAGACGTGCAGAGTCGGCAGGGATGGCAAAACCGCCCGGAAACGTACTGGGTGCACTCCAAATTGCCGGAGTGGCTACAGCAGCTGTGGGACTCCCCATTGGCGGAGTGCTCGTAGATGCGTGGGGGTGGCGGACAGTATTTCTGGTGAATATCCCCTTTGCGCTGGTTGCATTTGTCATGGCTGCTCTTTGGATTCCAAAGGACGGACCTATCGTCGGCGGCAGAACCATTGGACAAGTCCTATCTCGTATTGATATCACCGGTATTGTCGGATTCGCTGCAACCATCACTGCCCTGATGGTCTTCCTCTTCTCGCTGCCTCGTGCCGAGTGGATTGTTTTAGCTCTCTCTGTCGTATTTGGTGTTTTGCTCATATGGTGGGAGCTTCAGTCAAACCATCCTTTTATCGATGTGCGTATGCTCGCTACCAACTTAGCCTTAGCCCGAACCTACGTACGGTTTTCCTTAATCACGCTGTGTATCTACACAGTCCTCTACGGTGTTACTGAATGGATTGGTGCGGCACGGGGAACGTCAGCACTCGAAGCCGGTCTACTCATACTCCCTATGAGCGTTGTTTCGGCGATCATTGTTGGCCCTGTTTCGAAAAGAAACTTGGTGCGGGGCCCGTTGCTTGTTTGTGCGGGATCGTCCATTGTTGCCTCGATTGGCGTGCTCTTTCTCACCGGGAGTACTTCAATTGTCTGGATTGTGCTCATTACGGTAGTGTTCGGCGTCACGATGGGTACGATGGCTAGTGCCAACCAGACAGCTTTGTACCTGCAGGTGACTTCCGAGCAAATTGGAACCGCTTCAGGACTGCTCCGGACCTTCGGATACATCGGTTCAATTGCTTCCTCAGCACTCATCGGTATTGTTTTTCACGCAAGGGTGTCCGACGGCGGTCTTCATCATATTGCACTCATCATGATAACGATAAGCGCGATTGCCCTGATTTTGACCACTGCCGACCGCCGATTGAAAGTCCTTAACAAACAAACAGCAGGAGTTGCACCCTAATAAACAGAGAACATGCGCAAAACACGGAAATACGAAGACATGACATACGCCGTGGCTGAGTGTTACATCGCCCAGTTTAACAGTCCCACGGGAGTTGAAATCATTCTTGCAGTTGCATCTCACCAATTAGTTTGGTACTAATTAAATATGTACAAAGTATTTTGCGGAGGGGTACAGGAGGAGGGGTCCAGATAGATCCTACAGACGTTTTTGTAAACAATTTGGGACATTGGGTCCGCCGTGTCTACCATGAAATCACAATCCACACGAATGAGGTTCTGCGCCCCTACGGCTTAGCTAGGAGCCAATGGGAAGTTTTATACCGCATAGCCGGTTCCGACAGTCCTGATGGCATTACTCAGAAGGAACTACAAACGACTATGAAGGTTGAATCGGGAACATTGACCGGAATTGTGGATTCTCTAGTGAAAAAAGGTTGGCTCGTCCGAGAAGAACACCCGTCTGACAGACGAATAAAACGACTCAAGATGACACATGAGGGCCATCAAAGCTGGGTAGATATACCCAATCCCATTGAGGTCCTTCGCCCACAAATGATGAACGGTATTACCTCCGAAGAGGAAGCTTTCGTTGTCAAACTCCTGCAGAAGGCAGTGTTGAATTTGAACTTGTTAGATAATGAGGGGGAAAGCAAGTGAAGGTGTTGGTTACAGGAGCCACGGGATACATTGGCAATCGTTTATTACACTCATTGCAAGCTTCTGGGCATGATGTAAAAGTATTAGTCAGAAGCCGCGTTGACCCCATTGATTCACTTGAGAACATCGAGCAGGTGGTTGGAAACCTAGCTGTTCCCGACTCACTCGAGAACGTGACCCAGGATGTCGAGACGGTATTTCATTTAGGTGGCGGTATGCGACCTTCTGATGGAAATCTAACGGCCGTAAATGTAGATGGAACAAGGCGTTTAATGAAAGATGCAATCAAACACCGCGTTCGACGCTTCATTTATTTGAGCGCTGCTGTCGTCTATGGAGACATTGTCACACCGCCGGCGTCTGAGGGGACCGTGTGTAATCCCTTACGTGATCATGCGTATGCAATTTCAAAGATGCAAGCTGAGGAGCAGCTCCTGTCCCTCGGCAATGATAAGACAGACGTTGTGATTATCCGAATTCCACAGGTGTACAGTGCGGGAAGTCCGTCGATAACTCGATTTCCTCAGTTAGCGGCGATGGTCGAAGGGAACAACACCACCCATTTTGTTCATCGAGAGGACGTGGTTCGAGCCATTTTAATGCTGGCAAGTTCCGATTATGCTCCGGGAATTTATAACGTCGCCGATGACCAGCCGCTGACAGTCCACGATGCCGCCTCCATTATTCGCAAATCTTTGGGTACTGCAGACCGAAAGCCCCAAGGGCAAGCAACCATTCCCCCGATGCTGCGTCGAGTCATGGAGGCAACATTAGTGTTAGACACGAGCAAAATAAGACATTTGGGTTTCTCACTCAAGTATCCAAGCCTTGAGGAAGGCATTTTTCATGAAAAATGAATGAGTTCTGCGGCCATCCTCGCCTGCATCCGGAGAAGGTGGTCGCTCAGTCTCGCTCGACAGTTCGACCTTTTCATTCAAACGCTGCGATATATCACATTACGTGTGCACATTACGGGATGACATTACGGAGCTACATTGCACTGGTGAGTTACATCTGCTGCAAAATCCAGTGTGCATATCTTGTCCCCTTTGGCGTTTAAAGCACGTTTGGAAGATTCGATGCATTTCTTCGTGAGAAATCTCCTGCTGGCACCTCATACAGAAACACTTAACTGTCACCTTTATCGCCTCGTTTTCTTACCTTACGCCCATGTTTGGTGACAATCCAACTCGCAACCCGGGCATACCAGACACATCAAGTGGTAAACGGGCATGCTTACAAGTGGCAGTGATACAGTCTTCCTATGAAACAAAGTATACAGATTAAATGTTACGACCAGTTTACGATCGCATTTCCATTCGCTTACTTTTAGACGAGATTAGCCACATTAGCGACCGCAACATTTGACATACAGTGAGTGGGACGGCAGCATTTGAGAACTAACGAGATCGATCTTACTCGATCTTACAATCGCATCGGATTACAGTATCAGGCTGACCCACACGACGAAACACCCGGCAAGCAGTGAACTCCCTAAGTAAATGAACGCTTTTCTCTTGCTCTTCCTTGCCAAATGCAGACTTTCTGCGGACATCGTGGAAAATGTTGTAAATCCCCCGCAAAATCCGGTACCAAGTAGCAGCCACCAGTTCACATCCGCAGAAACAGTACCCAGGTTCCGAAATATCAGCCCCAGCAGAAGGGCCCCAAACACATTCACAACCCAGGTGCCCCAAGGAAAATCAGATTGGGAAATGCGTACGGTCAGGCTGCCAATGCCGTATCTCAATACCGATCCCGCTGTTGCACCCACCCCAACCACCACCTCGGCCGATAAGCTCATTCCCTCATCCCCTTTAGATCGCGATGAGCCGAGGGTGTCTCGGCGACATCTTCCGAACTCAGGGTGATTTGGGGACTGATTCGGGGACTGATTCGGGGGCGCACCCAAGATTCTGCAAGAGACTCTCCAGCCAAGACCAGAAATACACCTCCAACCAGACTTAGTCCGGTGTACACCAGCGCTGCAGCAGGATTGTTCGTTGCGACTTGTAAGATATTGAGTGTAAACGTGGAAAAGGTGGTAAAGGCCCCGAGAAAACCCACGCTGACGCCGAGTTGAAGCCATTCACGCACCCGCCTGCGTGATGCCGCAATATAGAAGAAGCCAATGAAGAACGACCCAACCAGGTTGCTTACCAGAGTAGCAAATGGCATCTGAAACGCCGGAACCATTCCCACGACGGGACCAAGCAGGTGTTCCAACAAGACGCGTGAAGCGCCTCCCAACGCAGCAAAAACAGCAATTGCAAAGATGTTCATAATGCCCCTCCTTCGATGTTTGACGCAAAAAGGCTCCTGCGAACCTAAATGCGTTTCGCAGGAGCCATCAACCACGAAGGTAGTTTTCTCGGTGAGCTCCATCACCTTTGCAATACTTACAATGTACTTGTGACGACTCACGCCGTCCTGTGGCTTCATTGTAACCAGTAGACAGAGTCTCCGTCAACTGCGGTACATCTCCGTCCCCGGACACGATGTAAGGCCGTCGGCTGAGTGAATGGGATGGCTGCCGGGATGGGCCCGGGCTCCGTCGGCGAGCCGGTTAGTGCCTGAAGGGCAGGCCCGGGCTCCGTCGGCGAGCCGATTAGTGCCTGAGGGGCAGGCCCGGGCTCCGTCAGCGAGCCGGTTAGTGCCTGAGGGGCAGGCCCGGGCTCCGTCGGCGAGCCGATTAGTGCCTGAGGGGCAGGCCCGGGCTCCGTCAGCGAGCCGATTAGTGCCTGAGGGGCAGGCCCGGGCTCCGTCGGCGAGCCGATTAGTGCCTCGAATGATCCCTATTTGGCAAAGGGCGATGCAATTGTGATCCCAATGATCCCTATTGCCACCCGGCCCGAGACATTAGGGAGCGAAATGATCACTACCGCGGAGTGGGGCAAGGTGGAGCGTAGGTAATAAGGCGCAACGGGATCCCTATTGTAGAAGCCGGCTCGTGATAGTGATCGCATCGATCACTATTGGTTGGCGCGCGTCATAATAGGGAGCAAAAGGATCCTTAACGAACGGATGTTTGCGAACGAAGTGGCTTGGACCGGGAGCCTGCATGAGTGGTACCGTCTTGTTTTAAACCAAATTCATCATATTATGGTCTACAATGGGAATCCGGTGATATAAGTCGAATAAAAGGAACTTTTCCGCTCACCTTCTTCGTCGATCGCGCTGTCTGATGCTGACGGAATGGCTGGCGGGATGGGCCCGGGCTCCGTCGGCGAGCCGGTTAGTGCCTCGAATGATCCCTATTTGGCAAAGGGCGATGCAATTGTGATCCCAATGATCCCTATTGCCACCCGGCCCGAGACATTAGGGAGCGAAATGATCACTACCGCGGAGAGGGGCAAGGTGGAGCGTAGGTAATAGGGCGCAACGGGATCCCTATTGTAGACGGCGGCTGGTGATAGTGATCGCATCGATCACTATTGGCTGGCCCGCGTCGTAATAGGGAGCAAAAGGATCACTAACGAACGGATGTTTCCGAACGAAGTGGCTTGGACCGGGAGCCTGCATGAGTGGTACCATCTTGTCATCCTCCTCATAGAACTGGTTGTGTTGACAGGTCCAATTTTACCCAGATTCTACTCAGAGGAGAGACAAGACAAGATGGCATTGTTCCACTATCTTGGTGACCGCCAACCGTACACCGGCATAGGGATTCGGCGGCAGTTACTAGTTACTGTGCGTAGCTCAACCCTTCATACATGGGATAGCGCACTGTCAACGCATCGACTAAGCCCCGTGCCTCGGCCAGGGCTGCATCGCCAAACTCGCTCTGCAGGGCTACCTTGAAGATGTCTGCAATTTCGCTCATAGCCTGTGTATCAAAGCCGCGAGTCGTGACGGCAGGTGTACCAATGCGGATGCCGCTGGTGACGAAGGGTTTGGCGGGATCGAATGGAATCGTGTTTTTGTTGACCGTAACACCGACTTCGTCCAGCCTGTGTTCTGCTTCCTTACCTGTTAAATCGAAGTTTCTTACGTCAATCAGCAGAAGGTGGTTGTCAGTGCCGCCTGAAACCAGTTTAAATCCGCGGGCACCCAAGGCTTGTGCCAAAGCCGCTGCATTCTCAACAATCCGCTTGGAGTAATCCTTGAATTCGGGCTTTAGCGCCTCTCCAAAGGCGACAGCTTTGGCTGCAATGACGTGCATCAACGGGCCGCCCTGAATACCGGGGAAAATGGCTTTGTCAATGGCTTTCGCAAACTCCTCGGTTGTCAGAATCATGCCGCCGCGAGGACCCCGCAGGGTTTTATGCGTGGTTGTCGTTGTAAAATGGGCATAGGGAATCGGAGAAGGATGGTGGCCTGTTGCAACCAAGCCTGCTATGTGGGCCATGTCGACCATGAGATAGGCTCCGACTTCGTCAGCAATGTCACGCATCTTTTTAAAGTCAATAATCCGCGGATAAGCACTGGCGCCGGCGACTATCATCTTGGGGCGGTGTTCCTTGGCCGCAGCCAAGACTTTATCGTAGTCGATGCGTTGCGTCTGTTCATCTACGCCGTAGGCGACAAAGTTGTATAGTTTTCCGGAAAAGTTTACAGGACTCCCGTGGGTCAAGTGACCGCCGTGAGAAAGGTTCATTCCAAGTACAGTGTCACCGGGATCTAACATGGCATGATAGACAGCCATGTTGGCCTGAGCACCAGAGTGAGGCTGTACATTTGCATGTTCGGCACCGAAGAGTGCCTTTGCCCGATCCCGCGCCAGGTTTTCCACGACATCCACGTACTCACAGCCGCCGTAATAACGTTTACCTGGATAGCCCTCAGCGTACTTGTTTGTCAAAACACTGCCCATTGCCTGCATAACAGCTTCACTTACAAAATTTTCTGACGCAATCAACTCAATCTTATTTCGCTGTCTCTGCAACTCTTGCTCCATTGCTTCTGCAACTTCATTGTCCCAGTCTTTCAAATTAGCCAACCAAATCCCTCTCTTTCTCCCTCTCTCAGTCTGATTTTATCTTACACGATTTGTACCAACCCGTCTGCCGCGAATTCCATTCAACAGGTCTAACCCATTCAACTCATTCAACCCATTCAACTCATTCAACACACCTAATCGCAGGTGCTCCCTGGTTCAGTTGCGCCTGATTTCGGCTCGTTCGGCGCCGGGCTGTCAGTGCCCACTGAGCCGCTTGTGTGCTTGTCCAAGTCGGGAAATACCCGTCTGCGTGCCTCTTCTACATCATAGACGGCTCTTGCTCCGCCAATCAGAGGCCCTCTTGTTCGTGCCATCGTTATATGGGCTTGCCCCACTTCTGTGCGTCTGCCCCGCACTGGTACGGCGACATGTCGAAGATGCATGCCAATCAGTGTGTCGCCGACATCAATGCCGGCATCGGCCTCAATTGCATCAACCAAACAGGCACCTGGCAACGCAAAGAAGGCGTGAGCCGCAACTGCTCCTCCTGCACCAGGAACAGGAATCGCATTTACTTCACGCCAGCCTTTTTGACGAGCCACGGACCTCTCCACCACAACCGCCCGGTTCAGATGCTCACAGCACTGAAAAGCGACGGAACAGCCCGTGTTCTCTGCAAAGTCGAGACACGCTTGGACAACTTGTTGTCCAACTTCGAGTGAAGTAGCCTTGCCAATGTGTTTCCCCAACAGTTCACTGGTGGAAGCACCAACAATCAACACATCCCCTGCTTGCAGAGAAGCCGCATCACGCAGGTCTTCCAAGCATTCCGTCAATTCCATTGTAATGTCGCTCACAACCTCATTCTCCTCTCGTCAGAAGCTGTGATTTACATGGCAAGTCAACATGTAGCATCCAGGTTCTGCCGCTCAATCTCAGTCATTTTATCAACCCGGCGCTGGTGTCTTCCCCCTTCGAACTCAGTGGTCAAGAAGACTTTCACGATTTCTGCAGCCAATCCCGGACCAATGACGCGTTCACCCATGGTCATCACAGTGGCGTTATTGTGCCTGCGAGCCATTTCAGCCGAGAATGTGTCATGGACTGTTACTGCACGAATTCCGGATACCTTGTTGGCACTGATTGCCATACCAAGGCCTGTACCACAAATCAAAACACCTCTATCGTACTCACCTGAGGCAACGCCCTTCGCAACCTGAACCGCAAAGTCAGGATAATCAACGGAATCTTCGGAGTAGGTTCCGACATCAGTGAGTTCAAAACCTTCCTTTTCCAACATGGGCAGGAGTAGTTTTTTCAATCTATAGCCTGCGTGATCGCTGCCAATTCCCACTTTCATCGATTCCATCCCCTTACTGTTATTTGCTTTTTACTTTGTACCTGTGTCGGGCCCTGTCCCGTTCAGTCTATCAATCAGCAAATCAATGTATTTATTGAGCTCTGCGGCACACTGTTTATACTCCTGCTTGGAACCGCCAAATGGGTCTACGATATCATATCGTCCCGCGTTCTCACTGTCCGTATCCGCACCCATCGCGAACTTAGCGAGTTGATGAATTTTGGATGAAAACTCGGGAAAGTGTGCCAGAAGGTCGGCGCGGTGACCTGCTGTCATTGTAAACACGTAAGATGCGGAAGCAATCAATTCGGGGCTCAATTGCTGTGAATAATGGGCCGATCCGTTAATCCCCAGTTCATCCAGCGCCCCAACCGCGTGTTTTGACATAGGCATCCCCGGGGCAGCAAATAGTCCTGCTGACGTTACCGTCCAGCTCAGGCCCTTCTGTTGTAACTTTTGCTGCAGTAAAAAAGCCGCCATCGGACTGCGGCAAGTATTACCCGTACATACAAACACAATATGCATAAGGGTCAGACCCTCCTGTCTCAACCAAGCCCGTTTCAACTAAAATTGTCTAAACCAAACGAGACGCAAGCTCCTAGTCACAAAGCGCAGCAGGCTCATGACCAAAGCCACTCTATCCAAGTCATTTCCGCAAGACTTTTGCTGTCTACAGTATAGCCCTTGTCAAAAACACCATGCAACAGCCTGCTACTTTATAAGAAAATGGATTCCGAATCCAATCAGAATTGCAGCACCAAGCAGTTCTCCGTATTTTCCCGCCAATGAAGTTACTCTTTTCCCCAACCACAGTCCAAGCAGGCACATCATCGAGCCGATTATCCCGAAGGACAGAACCGAGACAACGCCGAAAGCTGTACTCCGCAGACCAAGACTGAATCCAACTGAGAGTGCGTCAAAAGAAACTGTGAGAGAAAATATAGGAATTGCAAGGGAATGCGGATTAAAGGACTTCTCGCTTTCCCCCGAGAAGAGAGTAGAATAGACCATGTGAAGCCCAAGCCCAATCAGCAATAACGCGCTGAACCACTGGGCAACCTGACCAAGGAGGCCTTGTACGACCATTCCTGCGACAAGCCCAACGGATGCCATAAAGACATGGGCAAGTCCGATATTTGTCACAAGCTGCCAGGCAGTGTCGCGTTTGATACCTTGAAGCCCCAGACCGACGGCGAGGGAAAAGGCATCCATACCTAATGCCAGTGACATCATTAGAATTTCGAGTAAGTCATGTATGTGATTTAGCAACCTTATCCCCCTTCGCCAGCTTTCGGATTGTCAGGGGCCGAATCGACCAAAGAAATGGGCAGCGCCATCCTCTTCCAAAATGTATGCGCCTGTCCACGTGGACATGATTGGGGGAACAAGAAGTGAACAAGAGCCCACACAACTCGACGAATCGTTTTTTGACACACTCTGTGGCGAAACTCCTGTTGGCGTCTGTCGTTGTTTCATTCAGTGTGTCTGCCTGCGGGCAACAAGCAACGCCTCAATCTCTGACGCTGTCCACCAGCCCAAGCAATGCTAAAAATCAAAACGAAGGTGTGAGCCTGGTCAGCCTTGGTGACTCTATTACGTTTGGTGAACATCTGCCAGGGTCAAAGCTTCCTGTTGTACCAGGGAAACAGGGCACGCCGTCAAAATATGCCTATCCGTTTCTAGTGGGCAAAAAAGAAAAGTGGAATGTTCATGATTTAGGGATGGCGGGATATACTTCTACGCAACTCTTGAGGTATATGAAAAATAAGAGAGTGAAGCACGATTTGCGAACTGCGGACGTTGTAACCGTTGATATAGGCAGCAACGATCTCATTGCCGCCGCCTACAATATTCTTGAACAGATGTTTAAAGATCCAAGCAACACTTCGCCTCAGACCCAACAAGCGATATTTGCGAAGGCACTGAACAACTATGCCAAGAAGCTCCCTGAAATTATTACCCAAATTCGAAAACAGACCGATGCTCCGATTATTCTCATGACCTTGTACGATCCGTTCCCCGCCGGCAGCTCGCTCCACGAAATCACGGAACCTCTGCTGGCCAAAGCCAACCATATCGTCCTGCAAACAGCAGTCGAACACAACTGTATGCTCGCAAACATATACAGCCTCATGAACCACCATCAGAACGAACTGGTTCGTGTGAAGAGCAACGACATTCACCCTACGATTGCCGGACAAGAAGCCATTGCCAATGTCGTTGAGAACGTCATTAACAACGCCCAAAACTATCGGCCGGAGCAATATGTCTACACAACTTCAGACCTCAACATCTATTCACATCCGCATCCGTCTACGTCACCCGCCGCAACCGTTACGGCAGGGCATCTGATTCAGGTCATCGGACGCAAGAAAGACTGGCTCCGTGTTAGGACAGCAACCGCACAGGTCGGCTATGTACAAAGGACAAATCTACAATTGATTGACTGGCCCTGGCCTAGACCCAGCCACCTCGGCCCCATTTTAAACAACGCGGCAGACAACAATTCCGGGGCCACAAGTCAACAAACACCGTCTACAGCAGTTGACTCAGGCCAAATCCATGTACAAATGAGTCCTTCCATTAAGGGATTTCGGTTCCATAACACCATTTATGCATCTCTGAGTCAGCTTGCAAAAGCGATTGGGGCCAATCTCCAGGTAGGAACAGAGAATCAGACAATCGATGTTCAGACGATTTTACAGAGCGGAATTAAAGGGTGGGTAGATACACACAAGACACCGCCTGTGCTGCATTACTTTTGGCCGATGTACGAAAGTCCCGACCAAATAACAGGGAAAGGAGATTACAATGTGCATTACACCGCGACCGGCACTACCCAGTTCGTCCAGTTGCAGCAAACGGATTATCTCCTTGAAATAGACGGTGAACCAGTCCGGCTAAACGCTCCAGTCATCCAGTTGGGGCAAGGACAGTTTCTTAATTCCGGGCAGAACCTGTATGTCCCGGTATACGAATTCTGGAAGGCCCTCGGCGGCAACACCAAGCAGTAAGGCTTTCCGATGGGCCTGCGAGGCCGTCCGCTCAGGCTGTCCGCTCAGGGCCGTCATAGAATTCTTTATATGGAGCCGCTATACTTCCTTCACTCTGCCTTCGGCCGCTTTTCCCAAGCGGTTCATTAGGGCAGCCCCCATGTCCGTATTGGGTACACCCTGTACCAAGACATGGCGAACACCCTGTCTGTCAAATTCACGCAGGAGGCGATACAGTTCACGGCTGAGCGCACCTATGTAAGACTCCCCTTCCGGGGGTTTCCACGATTTTACTCGGCCAGTAAAATCCCTCTCCGAAATGACTGCAATTTCCGCGCTGTTATAGTCGTCAATGAACTTCATCATTTCTACCAAGATCCGTCCTGAATCGCCATACCAGACGTGCACCTTTGCTTCAGGAGCATAGTGCCGGTACTTCATTCCAGGTGACTGGGGCGATTCACCTGAATCGCTGGAAGCTAGGTTTTCAGCGTACACGACGGGGATTTGCAGGGCATCCTCCAAAACCTCGCGGGTTATGTGCCCGGGGCGGTAAATGACAGCGTGATCGTCGAAGATCTCAGCCACAGTGGATTCAAGGCCCACGCTGCAGGCACCGCCATCAACCACACCGTCGATAAGGCCGTCCATATCCTCAATGACATCCGCGGCCGTAGTTGGGCTGGGCTTGCCAGACTTATTGGCACTTGGAGCCGCCACTGGACATCCTGCCGCTTCCAGAAGCTTCAGTGCCGCGGGATGGCGCGGAATACGCACACCCACATTGCGCAAGTTTGGATGGACACCTTCGGCCAAGGCGCTGTTTGCGGGAAGGAGCAGAGTGAGTGGACCCGGCCAAAATTGTTCCATTGCGACTTTTGCGGCCTCGGGAAGAGCGGTTTCCTCATCCATCACTTGATGTAACTGTGAAACGTCTGCAATATGTACGATAAGCGGGTTGTCCGCCGGGCGCTGCTTCGCCTCAAAGATTTTCAGTACGGCTCGCTGATGAAGGGCATTGCCTCCCAAGCCGTACACAGTTTCTGTGGGAAACGCTACGAGACCATCGTTGCGCAAGATATCTGCTGCTCGGCTTAGGTCCTCCGCCTTCCATTCCTGTTCTTCGGAAATATGCCACACTTCCACAGTGGGTTTGCCTCCTGAAACGGGACTGCCTGCTATGACAGGATCCCTGTAAAATCATACTGGTTATAAGCTCTATCATCATACTGGCTGTAAGCCTCTATTGTCATAAATCGTAAACATATGCTCTAAAACCATTGCTTAACGGTCTTCCATAGTTCTTCTCCGTAGTCTACGGACGCCAATCGAACGGCTACTTTCGTGGGTTTCCCCTGTAAGTTTGGAACTGTAATTGTTTCGAGCGGCGGCAGGTCCGGAAAACCTCCTGTGTTTGGCACCGCATCTCCATCTGCTATATCTACGAAACACAAGGGCGGAAAGAGCACACACCACCAGTTCTTGCCCTGTCCCTTCCCGAGAATAAAGCGGAGAGCCTTATAGTTCCCAGCAGGATAGACGCGGTTCCCGTAAACCTTTGTGGGAAAGGGGACTTTCCCTACCTTCGCTTTCACATCGTACCGGAAACCGTGCTGATGAACAACCTGTACGGCCAGTGACTTGAGTGAAGGTAGGTGATTGGTAACAATTTTCTGAGCCTGCGCTTCAGTGGTCGCACCTTTTATCAACTTGGCAACTTGAACAACCACGGCGTTTCGCACCTCACGTTTCAACTGCTGGTCTGCCGCGCTGTCGCTGTTGGCAATGATGCGCAGCCGCAAGGCGTTTTTGGGGATGGGGGCGTCGTGTGGAACGGCGGGATCGACCTGGGAACTCACCGTTAAATCCGCCGGCTTGGATGCTTGAGCCTGCGACGATATTTGCTGTTTAGATGTTGGGGGTGTGGCAGACCGGACCTGGCCTGTTTGTACCCGACCAGCAACGCCGGCGGCAGATGACCGCAGCCCAGCGACCGCAGTCTTACTGATATGGTTCATTGTTTCAAGTATATGTCCACCACCCGCCAAAACCGCAACGACAGTTACAAACGCGATGAGCCTCTTCCATCCCATGTGGTTTCCCCTCCTACCATGTCTAGCAAACAGTCTGCCCACGAAATGATAGGTTTAAACGCGTTGATAGAGTTTGTTTTTGGATTATTTTTGGGGTGGTTTTGGCGGTGGTTCTGGTGGCGGTTCTGAGCACGATCTTGGCGGCGGTTGATAGAGTTCATCCGGCTGTTTATAATTTAGTGAATAATTCTGACGACTAGTTTTGCGGGGACATCAAGTTTGCGCAGACACCAAGTGTTTTGAGATTGAGGAGGCTGCATATGAATGTTCCGGTATCGCGCCGTGTTCACCAATTGACAACAGGAATCTTTTCTGAGCTGGCTGAGAAGAAGAGAGCAGCTAAAGCCTTAGGGCAAGATGTTATCGATCTGAGCATAGGCAGCCCGGATCTCCCCCCTCCTGCCGAAGTTCAGAAGGCACTCGTTGAGAACGTCAAGGACGGGTCCCAGTTCGGTTACACGCTGCGAGGGTTACCCGAATTTCATGAGGCGGCAGCAGACTTCTATTATCGCCGGTACGGTGTTCAAGTCATGGCGGAAACAGAAGTACTCCAACTGATGGGGTCTCAGGACGGCCTCGCTCACTTAGCCACCGCACTATTGAATCCAGAAGATGCGGTTCTTGTGCCCAACCCGGGCTATCCTATTTATGAAGCCAGCGTTCATATTTCCGGTGCGCAACTGATTCCTATGCCACTCCAAAAGGAAAATGGTTTTCTGCCTGACTTGAAGTCACTTGCAGAACAGGACCTGAGCCGAGTCAAGCTGATGATTCTGAACTACCCTGGAAACCCCGTGACTGCGCTGGCTAACCGGGAGTTCTTCGTAGAGTTAGTCGCGTTTGCGCGGCGCCACAACATCGTGGTTGCCCACGATTTTGCCTATTCTGAACTTGTTTTCGACGGCAAACGTCCTCTGAGCCTCTTGTCTATCCCAGGCGCCAAGGAAGTAGCTGTTGAGTTCAATTCACTTTCGAAGACATTTAACATGGCAGGATGTCGAATTGGCTATGTGATGGGAAACCAGCATATCATCGGGCTGTTGGGGAGACTCAAGTCCCATATTGATTATGGGATTTTCGAGCCCATTCAAAGAGCGGGAATTGCAGCATTGCGCAGCTCGCATACCGTATTGGATCGACTTGTACAACAGTACGAACAACGGCGCAACACGTTGATAGGCGGGCTGCACGAAGCCGGATGGCCAGTACCGCGATCAGAAGCCACCATGTTTGTCTGGGCACCCATTCCCAACTTGGTCGGGCGACAGGCTCCTTGGACCTCCCGTGAATTTTCCTTCGATCTCCTTGAAACCACGGGAGTCGCTGTAACCCCCGGCAATGCCTTTGGCAGTCTGGGAGAAGGTTATGTCAGAATAGCACTTGTCCAACCGGAGCAACGGTTGGCAGAAGCCGCCGCGCGCATCAATTTGTTTTTGGACAGAGCCCGAGCAGCAAAGTGACGTTGACAAAGGCATCCCCCAACGAGCTGATTGGCGGTGAGCGGAAAGGTCCAGATCCGCTGCGCGAGCGACGTGGGGAGCCGCGGGCCGGCGGATGACGGCAGGACGGGGATAGCTGGTCAGCGAAGAGTCATTGGAGTGCCGAAAACAACTGAACAAGAAGGAGAAGAAGGAAGATAAACGGGATAACCCGTTTATCCACCCTCCAAGGTAAAAAAGCAGCGGAAATGGACCAGATTCCTTTTAGCGCAGAAGCTCACCGCCCAGGCTAGCCAATCTGGAGCCCCGGCCTTCACAAAACAGCCACAAAGCAACCTGCTATCCGACGCGAATGTGGCGGAACTGTGTCGGGAGGCTCAATGAGGGGTGTAGAGCAGAAAATAGCGATCCCACAAGTGCTTATGTGAAATAAACCTGTCGCTCGACGGAAATAAGCATTCGAGAAGAGCTTATCACCCCAAAATCCTCCGAAAACGGGGGCAAAACAACAGATAAGCTTGTCTCAAGCGCTTATTTCGACCGAACAGCTTCAATGTCAGCAAATAAGCTCCTCTCGGATCTCTATTTGACGGCGACTCTTGCCTGCGACTCCTCTGAGATGCCCCTTAGCAGAGAGTCATTGGAGTGCCGAAAACAACAGAACAGGAAGGAAAAGAAGGAAGATAAACGGGAACCGTTTATCCACCCTCCAAGGTAAAAAAGCAGCGGAAATGGACCAGATTCCTTTTGGCGCAGAAGCTCACCGCCCAGGCTAGCCAATCTGGAGCCCCGGCGTTCACAAAACAGCCACAAAGCAACCTGCTATCCGACGCGAATGTGGCGGAACTGTGTCGGGAGGCTCAATGAGGGGTGTAGAGCAGAAAATAGCGATCCCACAAGTGCTTATTTGAAATAAACCTGTCGCTCGACGGAAATAAGCATTCGAGAAGAGCTTATCACCCCAAAATCCTCCAAAAACGGGGGCAAAACAACAGATAAGCTTGTCTCAAGCGCTTATTTCGACCGAACAGCTTCAATTTCAGCAAATAAGCTCCTCTCGGATCTCTATTTGACGGCGACTCTTGCCTGCGACTCTTGCCTGCGACTCCTGCCTGCGACTCCTGCCTGCGACTCCTGCCTGCGACTCCTGCCTGCTCCTCTGCTCCTCTGCTCCTCTGCTCCTCTGCTCCTCTGCTCCTCTGCTCCTCTGCTCCTCTGTTCCTCCCCGCACCACCCGACACCGGGCGCTTCCACACCGCCCACGCCCGGAAACCGAACTCACGGCAGGTCAGATGACACCGCGGCTTCCAGCGACAATTCGCTCAATACCCCGCAAATCTGCCACAGTCCAGAAATGCCAGCCATTCCACTTTCCTGACTCCTTGAAAGAGCGAGATACGACTTCCGCCTGGCCTGCTCCGACTTCCGCAAACAGCGCAGCCGATCCCGGAGCAAACACCCCTTGCCCCATCTCAATAAGCCGGCGGTAAAAGTCCAAACCCTCAACCCCGCCGTCAAGAGCTGTTTTCGGTTCAAAGTCTCTTACTTCGATATCGAGAGAATCTAGTTCACCTGTTGGAATGTAGGGAGGATTGGTGACAAGAACATTGAATTGAATGTTCCCGGAGCGCACCAACTCAATTCCGTCGCCGTAATGAAACGACACCTCTGCACCAAAGGATTTCGCATTCCGTTGTGCGATGTTCAGCGCAGCTTCAGACACATCCACAGCACGCATTTGAATCCCCGGACACTCCAGTTTCAAGGTTACTGCGATAGCACCACTTCCGGTCCCTACGTCGACAACTGCTGCGTTTCTATGGTGATTTGTTATCCACTCTTTAGCGGTCTCCACCAGCCACTCCGTTTCCGGACGAGGAATCAAGCAGCCTTCGTCCACGGCAAACTCTCTGCCGTAAAATCCGGCACTACCTGTGATGTACTGAAGTGGAATACTATTTGCCCGATCTCGTACGGCCTCCGCAAACCTCTCAGCCACACCCGCTGGGATAGGTTCCGAGAGCCGAGACAAGAGTTGTACTCGATTCCAGCTTCCTGCCCATTGCAGTAACATTTCAGCCTCTGAACGCAAAATAGACTGCCGGTGTTCTGTTTCCTGCATGGCAATCTGACTCTCGTTTAACAACAATGAGGAAGCCCAACTGAGGGCTTCCCCGATACTCCAAGTTTCTGCGCTCACAGGAATTCTCCTTACTCAAACGCGATGAAACCGCCGGTTGCTTGAAAGCGCTCCAATCACGGTCCAATCCCGTATACTTCATGCCCTCTCATGCCCTGCAGTACCTCAGCAAAACACAAGTCATGATGGCTTTCTGGCTTATCCTTCAGCTACTTCCAACATTTCTGCCCGATCTGCCACAATCAGACCTTGCACGACTTCCTCCATGTCTCCGTCAAGGAAGCTTTCTAATTTGTGTATCGTCAAACCAATTCGATGATCCGTTACACGGCTCTGAGGAAAGTTATAGGTCCGGATGCGCTCGCTTCTATCTCCCGTTCCTACCTGGCTCTTTCTGTCCGCGGCCAGCTCCTGCTGCTGTTCTTCCTGGAACTTTTCAAAGAGCCTGGCACGAAGTACCTTCATGGCCTTGTCTTTGTTTTTCAACTGTGACTTCTCATCCTGGCACGACACCACAATCCCTGTTGGAATGTGAGTAATGCGAACCGCGGACTGTGTCGTGTTGACACTCTGGCCGCCTGGACCTGTGGCACAAAAAGTGTCGACGCGCAGGTCTTTCTCATACACTTCAACCTGAACATCTTCGACCTCTGGCAGAACAGCCACTGTAGCTGTAGACGTATGAATACGCCCGCCTGACTCCGTAACAGGTACTCTCTGCACCCGATGCGTTCCACTTTCAAACTTCAGACGACTGTAGGCCCCTTTTCCCTGAATCGAGACAGTTACCTCTTTAAAGCCTCCAATGTCTGTATAGTGAGCATCAATCACTTCGAGTTTCCAACCTTGGCGCTCAGCATAGCGGGTGTACATACGTAACAGATCCCCGGCAAACAGTGCCGCCTCGCCTCCGCCTGCTGCTGCACGGATTTCTACAAACACGTTCTTATCGTCATTGGGATCCTTTGGCAGCAAGAGTAACTGCAATTCCTCCTGCAAACGTTCCAATTCTGCTTCAGATTCCTCTATCTCGCTCTTTACAAATTCCTTCATTTCACTGTCCAGTTTTTCCTGAAGCATCTCTTTTGCTTCACTTAACTGATTCTCAACCTGCAAATAGCGTCGATACGTTTCAACCGTAGGCGCTATATCAGATTGTTCCTTCGAGTATTTCCGAAGTTTATCCGTGTCTGAAATGATATTGGGATCGCAGAGCATTTCACTGAGTTCATCATAGCGCTGCGCTATGTTTTCCAATTTGTCGAACAACCCTTACACCTCCCTACCCTCACCGTCCGGACGAGCACAAGGACGCCTTTCCAACAATCCAGAATCATAATTACCCAGCACAACGACCCGGATTGCTGCAGAGCTATCCGGGTTCAGCAAACAGGGATATTACCGAACCGTCACAAATAACATGACGATACCCAGCAATGCCCCTGTAACGTTTTAAGTTGGCTACTCTTGCTCTTCCTCTTGCTTCAAACCGTACTTCTTGTTAAAGCGTTCCACACGACCGCCTGCATCAATAAATTTCTGCTTTCCGGTAAAGAACGGATGGCATTTGGAACAGATTTCGACGCGCAGATTCTCTTTCGTTGAACCCGTTTCGAAAGTCTCTCCGCAAGCGCATGTGACCGTCGTAATATGATAATCCGGGTGGATTGCGGTTTTCATTCGTTTCACCTCGTTCTGGCAAACTTAAGACACTGCGAAACATTATAACACGTAACCGCGACTTTTGCCATCCAAAAAACAAAAATAAAATTAGAATGACACCAGCCGCTCAATTGCCCTAGAAACTGTCCTGCCAAGAAAGCGGCCCCTACCGGGAGCGAACCTCACCGAGGCACCAAACCTCACCGAGTGACCGCCTTATGGCAGCCTCATCCACCTGGCAGTACAGACCGCGTGTCATTAAACAGACACATACAATTCCCCATGCTATATGGATATATTCCGTCCAATGTTGGGATAAAGTCCTCAATCTCTTACTCTAATGGTGAACCATCAGAGAGGGGAGGTGCTGCATTTGAAAGTCAGGTGGATGCCTTTAGCGGGAACTCTGGCAGTCGTTCTCACATTTGCACTAATTCTGGTTGTATCGCCACATCGCTTGGAACAACCTGATTGGCTGGCTGCGTTTGCATTGTTTCAGTAATTCGGCTGTGAAAATGTATCCTTAATACGTTGGGCTTGTACAGCACGACAAGCAGTTCGCCGTTGCGCTTGCGACGGTGCCGCGCTGCAGTGTGTAATCAAGAGAGCAGCCGTGGGCAAAATATCAATCAGCGGCCAGTGATACCGTTTTACAGAGCTGTACGTGGATTCTTGTTGAACATCATACCTGATATGATATTTTGACCTCTGTGAAAAGCGAAGGAGTTGCACAATAATCCAAGCGCTCTATGCCTTTTTTTCTCTGGCGACGGGCGCTTCTTTCTTCTCTCGCTCCTTGTGATTCGCTTCCTTGTGACTTGTGTCCTTGTGATTTGTATCCTTGCGCAATTCCAGACTTTCCAGGAACTCCTGGTTCGTCTTATAATGCCTGAACTTGCGAATGAACATCTCGGTGAAATCCGGGTTTTCTCCCATCGATTTCCGAATGGCCCATACGCGTTCCATTTCTGACTTCTCCTGCAGCAGTTCTTCCCTGCGCGTTCCTGAACGGCGGATGTCCAGTGCCGGGAAAATACGCTTTTCTGCCAAGCGTCGCTCCAGGTGAAGCTCCATGTTGCCTGTTCCCTTGAATTCTTCGTAAATGACATCGTCCATACGCGATCCCGTTTCAATCAAAGCAGTAGCCAAAATCGTAAGACTGCCGCCCTCTTCGACATTTCGCGCGGCGCCAAAAAAGCGTTTGGGCCGGTGGAATGCAGCGGGATCGATACCACCTGACAGGGTTCGTCCACTCGGAGGAACCACCAGATTGTATGCACGTGCCAATCGCGTAATGCTGTCTAGCAAAATCACCACATCTCGCTTGTGTTCTACGAGCCTGAGTGCGCGTTCCAGTACCAACTCGGCAACTTTGATGTGATTCTCCGGAACTTCATCGAATGTCGACGCCACCACTTCGGCCTGTACAGACCGCTGCATATCCGTCACTTCTTCTGGGCGTTCGTCGACCAACAACACAAACATATGGGTGTCAGGATGATTTGCGGCTATGCTGTTCGCAATCTCCTTTAACAGCAGCGTCTTACCCGCTTTTGGCGGAGCCACTATTAACCCGCGTTGACCAAATCCAATGGGAGAAAAAAGGTCAATGATGCGTGATGCGATGTGATCCGGTGCTGTTTCGAGAATCATCCGTTGTTGAGGAAACAACGGTGTAAGAGCGGGGAAGTGAAGTCGTTCCGCAGCTTCCTGTGGACTAACTCCGTTGACGGCTTCGACATGCAACAGTCCGAAGTACCGCTCATTTTCCTTCGGCGGTCTTACCTTTCCGGAGACCAAGTCACCGGTTCGTAAGTCGAACCTTCGAATCTGCGAGGCAGCCACGTAGATATCTTCACCGCTGGGAAGGTAACCAATGGGTCTTAAGAACCCATATCCATCCTGCATAATATCCAGTACGCCTTCTGCAAACATCAGTCCGTCTTTTTCCGCTTGTGCCTTAAGAATTGCGAAGATGAGTTCTCGCTTTTTCATCGTGCCGTAGTATGGTATCTGGAACTCTTTTGCTAGTTTATAGAGTTCCGTCAACTTGAGTGGTTCTAATTCCCTTAAGTCCAATAGGCGTCCCCCACAATCTGCTATGACGCTCGCGGTTCTTCCGCCTAGTTATGTTCGCCCGGTGGGCGTAATAAAAACTGCGAGCCGTCTGCATTATATCATGTTTACCCAGCCAATTCGATTCTATGCCCAAAAAATCTAGCTTGTGCACGATTTTTTTGTACAATTCGAAACAAATTGGCTGAGCCCCATAGAAATTCTACTTGTTTTATCCCTTAATAATGGATTTTCTGTTCAAATCATGAAGTGCTTCGACAAAACGGACGGTTCCTGTCTTCGCACGCATGACAAGCGAGTGCGTTCGCGCCTTGGATTTGCCCATAAAGCGCACACCGCGCAGGAGTTCGCCTTCTGTGACACCCGTAGCGGCAAAGATTGCGTCGTCGCCTTTAACGAGATCGTCCAAACTCAGAACCTTGGTTACATCCGTAATGCCCATGTCCCTGCAGCGCGCAAGCTGGGCTTCGTCTTCGGGGAGCAAACGGCCCTGCAAATCTCCCCCTAGGCACTTGAGGGCTGCTGCAGCAAGTACACCTTCTGGTGCGCCGCCAGACCCAAACATAATATCTACGCCTGTATCCTCAAAGGCTGTATTGACGGCGGCTGCCACGTCCCCGTCAGTAATCAGTTTAATTCTCGCACCCGCTGCTCGAATCTCATCAATTATTTTCTGATGCCGGGGCCTGTCCAAAAGCACAGCAACCACATCCGAGACGTCCTTTTGCCCTGCTGCCGCAACAGCTTCCAGGTTTTCTTTCACAGATGCATCCAGACTGACCTTGCCGCGGGCTTTAGGTCCGACCGCAATCTTGTCCATATACATATCAGGAGCATGGAGCAAGGTCCCCTCCGGTGCGATTGCAACCACCGAAAGTGCGTTCCAGAGACCGTTTGCCAGAATGTTCGTGCCTTCAAGGGGATCGACCGCAATGTCTACTTTCGGCAGCGAACCCGTTCCTAGTTTCTCCCCAATATACAGCATCGGGGCCTCATCCATCTCACCTTCACCAATCACAACCGTCCCGTCAACTTGAATGGTGTCGAACATGAGACGCATCGCTGAAGTCGCAGCATCGTCAGCTTCCATCTTCTGTCCCCGTCCCATCCAGCGTGCGCAACTCAGAGCTGCTAACTCTGTGACACGAACGACTTCGAGTGCGAGTTCGCGTTCCATTCCATCGCATCCTCTCTACGTTGGTCTTAAGAATACTGATAAATACGCCGACAATAGTATATCACGTTTACTTAATTATGCTACACTATTAAGACCGCTTGGTAGCCTCAAATTTCTCTCTTCACGATATCCTTGAAACGCCCCTTGGGAATGCCCTTGCGAATGTCCTTGGGAATGCCCTCGAAGAGGTCTTTGCGAATGTCCTTGGCAACCTCCTTGACAAGGTCCTTGACAGTGTCAAATTTCTCTTTGCGTTTTTGTGAAATGTATCCTAGTATGTTGAATGGAGGTGACCCAAATTGGCACACAGTCATTGGGAGTTTGACAGCGTTTGTCCACATTGTGGCAAAGTGAATCACGGAAAATGCCCTGTTGGTGAAAAGGTAGTTCTCGTTCACTGTGAGCACTGCACGCACTCGTACGACTACGTCCATGTAATTGAAGAGCCGCATGTAGTGGAAGATCAGGACAACAACTGACTCACATTACAAAATGCTCTCAAGATAGAGAGTAGATTGGGTACCTTCGATATGCCTAATACCAAAACTAAGATGAGACCTGGATTTTCATCCAGGTCCTTTTGAGTTTGAGTCGTCGTGGTAACAGCTGTGCTATAATGCCATGAAACAAACACAAGCTATCCAGACGAAGACGAGTTACGGAATGGACGTCCCAACAACTGGCACAAGCACCTGCGGACGCATCTATCTGGACGAGCTGCATTAGGAGGAAATTATCTTTGAGTCCTGCATTCAGCCAAAGGGTAGAACACATAAAAATTTCGGGCATTCGCAGATTCTTTAACCTGGTGCAACAGTATCCAAACGCCTTATCTCTTACAATCGGACAGCCTGATTTACCAACTCCCCTTCACATCAAGAGCGCTGCTAAAGATGCCATCGATGCGGGATTCACAGGCTACACCACCAACGCGGGAATTCTGCCGTTGCGGACTGCTGCTGCACAGTACGTTAGCCGGTACGGATTACGCTACGATGGTAAATCTGAGGTGATTGTGACTAACGGAAGCACAGAAGGTATCGCCATGGCTTTCCACGCTATCCTCGATGCAGGGGATGAAGTCATTCTCCCCGGGCCCGTATACCCGGGCTATGAGCCTCTAATTCGGCTGTGCGGTGCCATACCAATTCACATTGAGACCCGCGATACAGGCTTTCGCCTGCATCCTCGTCGCATCCTCGAAGCAGTAACGCACCGAACCCGCTGCGTAGTCCTCCCCTATCCTTCAAACCCTACCGGCGTACAGCTCGAATATGAAGAGATGGCAGAGTTAGCGGAGGTGCTGAAGAAGCTAGATGTTTTTATCGTGTCTGATGAGGTGTACAGCGAACTTGTCTATGACAAGCCTCATACATCCATCGCAGCCTTTGAAGGAATGCGGGATAAAACCATTGTTGTCAACGGCTTGTCGAAAAGCCACGCTATGACCGGGTGGCGCATCGGACTCACATTTGCGCCCGCAGACATTACCGCGCAGATGCTGAAAGTCCATCAATACCTCACCTCATGCGCCAGCAGCATTAGTCAAAAGGCAGCCCTCGAAGCTTTAACGGAAGGCATCACTGATGCCGTTGCCATGCGCGCCGAATACAGCCAACGCAGAGATTTTGTCTATCATCGTCTCACACAAATGGGCCTCGAACCTGTCCACCCCGGCGGTGCCTTTTACATCTTTCCTTCCGTCGAGAAGTTCGGCCTATCCTCCGAAGCATTTGCTCACAAATTGCTGTCCGAAGCTGGGGTCGCCGTAGTGCCTGGGAATGCCTTTTCTGAAATGGGAGAAGGTTACGTCCGAATATCCTATGCCGTCAGTATGGAAATACTTAAAGAAGCCCTCCACCGGATGGAAAACTTTCTCCGAAAGCTATAAACGCGTAGCGGGAGAGCGGGAGAGCGGGAGAGCGGGAGAGCGGGAGAGCGGAGGCTGAGCGGAGGCTGAGCGGAGGCTGAGCGGAGTCGGCCAAATAAGACTTTCGGAGGAGCTTATTTCGGCGGTTTCCGGTGTAAGTAGCAGAATAGCGATCCGGGAGGAGCTTATCTGTAGCCAAGGCATCCCGAACCGGGGTGCATAGGCGAGATAAGACTTCCGGAGGAGCTTATTTCGCCGGTTTTCGGTGCAAATAGCGGAATAGCGATCCGAGGGGAGCTTATTTGCGGCCAAGGCACCCGAACCAGGGTACGCAGCTGTGCAAATGCTCGCGGCGGCGGGGCCCCGGTCTCGCCATCACTGATGGAGTCGAGGATAAGCGTTTGAAAAACGCTTATCTTCAACATTTGCGGGTACGAATAGTAAATAGCGATCCGGGAGGAGCTTATCTGTAGCCAAGGCATTCCGAACCGGGGTGCATAGGCGAGATAAGACTTCCGGAGGAGCTTATTTCGCCGGTTTTTGGTGCAAATAGCGGAATAGCGATCCCAGACGAGCTTATTTGCGGCCAAGGCACCCGAACCAGGGTACGCAGCTGTGCAAATGCTCGCGGCGGCGGGGCCCCGGTCTCGCCATCACTGATGGAGTCGAGGATAAGCGTTTGAAAAACGCTTATCTTCAACATTTGCGGGTACGAATAGTAAATAGCGATCCGGGAGGAGCTTATCTGTAGCCAAGGCATTCCGAACCGGGGTACGCAGCTGTGCAAACGCTCGCGCGGGCCGATCCTGAATCAGCAGCGATTCGGTTCGGGGGCGACACTCGTTCGTTGTCACGCTGGTTAGTGATCCTTTTGATCCTTATCATGATGGCCTCCACATGATAGTGATCCATTCGATAACTATCATGTGGAGGCCGCCTGACATAGTGATCCCGTTGCTCCCTATCATCCACACTCCATTTTGCCGTTGCCGAGATTAGTGTCCATTTATGACACTAATGCCTCAGCTAAGGGGCCATTAGGGATCATTGCGATCACAATTGCATTGCCTCTCCGACAATAGGGATCTTTCGAGGCACTAACCGCCTTACGGTAACCATAACCGTACCATAATCGTACCGTAGCCTTACATCGCCGCCGGGCAGCCACCTCTACCCGGCATCTTGCAACTGCAACGTCATAAGCGTCCAGTGGAGTCAGTGCAATGGCATCAACAGAGAGAAGAATAAAGGGAACGCATCGAAGTACAAGATGTCGGTTACATCTGCTCCACCGATGAACAAATTCATACACTCTCTCGAACTTGACCTCCTCAATCTCAATCTCAATCTCAATCTCAATCTCAGCGCGACAGCTTAGCAACGGCGGGTCAAGGTCAAGGGTTGCGGCTTAGATGTCGAATGTAGCCGGTGACAACTCGAGCGGCCACTTCCACGGCGTCTTCTGACGGATTCATCTTGGAATGATGCAAACCGTAGGGCGTATCGACGCCAAGCCAAAACATCATACCTGGAATCTCAGCCAAGAAGTAACCGAAATCCTCACCGGTCATAGCTTCCTGGCAAACCACCAACTCGGCTTCGCCTGTATCTTGAAGCCATCTCATGAAGTCATCCGTTACGTTCTCGTGATTGTAGACCTGAACGTAGTTTGAACCATAATCCACCGTGGCTTCGCACTGAAATCCAGCTTCTATGCCCCGAAGAATGCTGTCGATGCGTCCCTTTATTTTTACCATCGAATCTGCTGACAGGGTTCGAATGGTTCCTTCAAGTCTTGCGCGCTCAGCGATGATATTCTGCCTTGTGCCGCCGATAATCTTCCCCACTGTTACCACCGCTGCGTCTAACGGATCGACGTTGCGTGCTACTACGGACTGTAACTGGGTTACAAGATGGGCTGCAGCTACCACCATATCGTTAGACCGGTGCGGATAAGCCGCGTGGCCGCCTTGCCCAACAAGGCTTATCCACAACTCGGACGTGTTGGCAAACAGGATGCCGGGTCTCGTCGCGATGGTACCCACGGGATATTCCGGCGCTACATGAAGTGCCAGCATAACGTCTGGGCGCAAATCAACAAACTCATCACTTTCGAGCATGGGTTTTGCGCCCCCCGGTCCTTCCTCTGCCGGCTGAAACACAAACAGGACATTGTCCTCTACCGGGTTTGTCACTATCTCTGTAAGGATGCGAGCCGCAATGGTCATATGCATGTCGTGACCACAAGCATGCATCATCCCCTCGTGTTTCGAGGCGAATGGGAGACCCGTATGTTCGTCCACAGCCAGTCCGTCCATATCAGTTCTGTATCCGATTGTTTGCTTGGGATTCGTTCCCCGTACGCGAACAAAAATACCAGTGCGCCATGTCCTGATTGTAAGGCGTTCCTGAGGTAACGATTCAATGTAGTTCAGGAGAAAACGCTGAGTCTTAAATTCTTCAAAACCCGGCTCAGGAATTTGGTGCAGCGACCGGCGAAATTGAATCCAATCCACCTGCGCTGTCACCTTATAACTGCCGCAGTTCTTGTTTAATTTCTACTTTTGCCTGCACCCGCGCGTCAATTTTCTTCAGTACACGCGCAGGAACACCGGCTACAACGGTTTGCTCAGGCACATCTTCAGTTACAATGGCCCCAGCAGCAACGACCGACCCTTTGCCGACAGTGACTCCCTCAAGAATCACAGCGTTGGCACCTACCAACACTCCGTCTTCAATAATCACGGGTTTTGCCGAGGGTGGCTCAATCACTCCCGCTATGACAGCTCCTGCACCAATGTGGCAATTTTTTCCGATGGTGCCGCGGCCGCCTACCACAACGTTCATGTCAATCATTGTACCCTCGCCAATTTCCGCGCCGATGTTGATGGAGGCTCCCATCATAATGACGGCGTTATTTCCAATTATTGCACCCTCCCGAATAATTGCTCCGGGTTCGATGCGTGCCTGAATGCCTTTGGTGTCCAACAGGGGAATGGCAGAATTTCGCCTATCACTCTCAACTACATAATCCTCAATCAGGTTGGTGTTTTGGTCCAGGACAGGTTGAACATCCTTCCATTCGCCAAACAGAACACCTGTGTTTCCATTGAAAAATGTCTTGACTTCACTCGGAAATTCCAATCCAGCCAATTCGCCTTTCAAGTAAACTTTGACCGGAGTCTTCTTTTCACTGGTCCGAATGAACTCAATAATTTCGTTCGCGTCCAAAGTCGTCATTCCCCTTTCACCGCTTGCTATCCCGTTTTCTCCTCTTTGCCTTCGCTGCTTCCCAATCCTTCGTACTTCTCAATCCTTCGCAACACTGCCTACTTTTTCTGAACTTTGCTCCAGTCTGCCAGGAAGCGCTCAATGCCTTGATCGGTCAACGGGTGCTTCGTCATTTTGTCCAGGATTGTGTATGGACAGGTGGCAATGTGAGCACCTGCTTTTGCGGCTTCCGTTACGTGCATTGGGTGACGGATACTGGCGGCAATAATTTCAGTATCGATGTCATGAATGTCGAAAATCATGTTGACATCGCTAATCAGCTCTATCCCGTCAAAGCTGATGTCGTCCAGTCGACCAATAAACGGACTCACGAAACTGGCTCCTGCGCGCGCTGCCAGTAAGGCTTGGTTCGCGCTAAACACCAGTGTAACGTTGGTTTTAATGCCCTTCTTGGCAAAGGCGTACACTGCCTTTAAACCTTCCGACGTCATCGGAACTTTGATGGTGATGTTAGGGTGCAATTCTGCCAAGGGAAGTCCTTCTTCGACCATGCCTTTGGCATCCAGACTTACGACTTCTGCACTGATTGGGCCGTCGACGATTTCAACGATTTCTTTGAGAACCTGTACAAAGTCTCTGCCCTCTTTGGCAATCAGGCTTGGATTCGTTGTGACACCGCTTAAAATTCCCATCTCAGCTGCATTACGAATCTCATCTACATTGGCTGTGTCAATAAACAGTTTCATACATGTTCACTCTCCTACTCCTGTTTTTCTGAAAGAATCCGTTTCAAAATTCGAAACGGATTGTAACGGGTACGGGCCAAAATGTATTCTATTGCTGCTTTCTTAGGTGGTACCCTTTCCCCCTATCATACCATCTGCCGTGGTATCTGTAATCCGGGGAATCCCAAGAATTGCTCTTGCTTCGTCCGGTGACGCCACTGGCCGATCCAGTTCTCTCGCGATACGGACAACCCGCTCAACAAGTTGGGCATTACTTTGGGCCAACTCGCCTTTTCGATAGAAAATATTGTCTTCGAACCCGACACGTACGTGTCCACCAAGAGTGACAGCCAAGGCGGCCATGGGCAACTGATGACGACCAATTCCCGCAACAGACCAGGTGGCATCTGACGGAATGGATTCAGTTAAGAAGAGCAGGTTTTTCGCGGATGCCGGCAATGCTCCAGGCACCCCCAACACAAAGTCAAAGTGGAAGGGCGGCTCGACGAGGTCTTCCTTCGCCAACTGCATGGCATTTTTAATCATACCCGCGTCGAAAATTTCAAATTCTGGTCGAACACCAAACGCCTTCATCTCAACAGCGAAATTCTTCAACGTCTGCCAGTCGTTCCGAAAAACCTCATTTCCAAAGTTGACGCTTCCGCACGTTAATGTTGCCATTTCCGGGCGTAATGATACTGGCTGAAGACGTTCCGGAGTGTCCATCCAGACTGCACCGCCCGTTGAGACTTGAACGATGACATCGCAGCGCTTGTGAATGGCTTCAATGGTCTCTTTAAACCGTTCTTTATTTTGCGTAGGTTCGCCGCTGTCAGTCCGTACATGTAAGTGAATAATACTCGCCCCAGCCTGACGACAGGCTGCAGCCGCTTCTCCAATTTCATCTGGTGTTACTGGCAAATGAGGCTGGTCGCTTTTTGTTACTTCCGCTCCGACCATTGCTGCTGTTACAATCAGTTTTTCCAACAGACATCCCCGCTTCCGCTGGTATTTCCCTTTTGACCTGCAATTTACTTTTCTTTAAACCGCTGTTTTTCGGCTGGTACCACGCAAGTTCCCGTGGCTTTTGTAACAATAATCGGCTGAGAGAGTACTTGCGCAGCCGATGGAAAAGCCTCGTCTATGTTGGCCTCAATCACCTTGTAAGCCGTGAATGTCATCTGTCGTGAAGTGTTCCCATAACGTGTAATTTGTCCTCGTGCTTCTATGTAGTCTCCAGCGTAAACAGGAGCTTTGAACTCAACGTTGTCGTAGGCAACAAACAGTCCCTCGTCGCCGTCAGAGTGAATCAGTAATTCTGTTGCCACATCGCCAAACAGAGACAACATTCTGGCGCCATCCACCAGACGTCCTCCGTAATGCGCGTCAGCATCGCTCATACGCAGACGAATCACACTCTCATAACCATCGTGTTCGCTCACACCTATTACGCCCTTTCTCATTTTAAATTTCCCTATTAAAACAATGTTCTCCCAGGCCGCAAGTGCTCATCAGCCCAGTAGAGGGCAACATAAAGAAAAGCGGGTGAAGCTAAGCCGCACCCATTCTACGCATTCAGTTGAGCCTTTACTACCTGTCTCAATTCATCGATGTCAAAAGGCTTTGTAAAATGCGCCACAGCCCCCATCTCCATGGCTTCTTGAATCAGATCCAATTCGCCGTAGGCGGTCATCATCAGCACTTTCGCTGTGATTTCCTTTTTTCTTAGATTACGGAGAATTTCCAGCCCGTCCATACCTGGTATCTTCATATCCAAAAGAATCAAATCAGGGCGTTCTGAAACTGCCAGGTCCAGTGCGAGAGAGCCGTTGTGGGCCTGATATGTCTGATAGCCCTCCTTACTGAGTACTTCTTGAAGAAGCACACGGATACCAAGCTGGTCATCCACAATCAATACTTTTTTTGCCAAGACGTTCACCTTCTCGAAGGAAAAATCTGAGTATGTTATGTAAACAACCTCTACTATGACTAGTAAAGTCTGGCCTTGACCAAGTATTCGCTGTGTGAAATCTGAATTCCTGCAACTAACTTCACGAGAAAGAAAAAGACGCATGGAACGAGAATGTGCTCGAACCATACGCCTGTCCAAAAAAATTTCTATTTATCCCGGAATTGATTGGCCGCCAATTGAGCGACAATGAATTCTGATGAAATACATCTTATAAAGCCGTTTCAGAAGCTTTCAAGGTGCCAAATTGGTAACGCAAGGAAGCTGCTACAAATTCTCGGAACAGCGGCTGAGCACGGTTTGGCCGAGACGTGAATTCGGGGTGGAACTGGACGCCGACATACCACGGATGCTCTGGAACTTCGACAATCTCAACGAGTTTCTTATCGGGGCTCGTTCCGGCAATGTGCAGGCCTGATTCTTCCAACTGAACCCGGTAGTTGTTGTTAAACTCGTACCGATGGCGGTGGCGTTCACTGATTAAATCGGACTGATAAGCTTCTCGCGAGCGGCTTCCTTGGGTAAGGGCACAGCTGTACGCGCCCAACCGCATGGTACCACCCATATCCTCAATGTTCTCCTGTTCCGGTAAGAGTGCAATGACAGGATGAGGAGTAAAGGGATCGATCTCGCTGCTGTGAGCACCAGACAGCTTGGCCACATTCCTGGCATATTCAACGACTGCCACTTGCATACCAAGGCAGATGCCAAAGTACGGAATTTCCCGTTCACGTGCATACTGCGCAGCAACAATCTTACCCTCAATGCCCCTGTCGCCAAATCCGCCTGGTACCAAGATGCCGTCCACACCCGCAAGCATCTCAGGAGCATTGTCCGCAGTCAAGTCTTCAGAATGAACCCACTCAAACTCGACTGACGTATTGTTTTCATAACCACCGTGATTGAGTGCGGCCATAACACTGGCATATGCATCCGGAAGCGCTACGTATTTTCCTACAATTGCTATTTTAACAGTGTGTTTGAGTTCCTTGATGCGGTTCACCATGGCTTTCCACTCGTCTAGACTTGGAGGCGCCGTGTTCATTTCAAAGTGCTGTAGGACAATCTCATCGATTTTTTCTTCATGAAGCATCAAAGGAACTTCATATAGCACCTGTGCGTCTCTCGCTTCGACGACCGATTCAACATCTGTGTCACAGAACAAGGCAATTTTCTTTTTGACATCGAGGGACAGGGGGACCTGAGTTCTGCAAACAACAATATTCGGATTGATGCCGATGCTTCGCAGTTCTGCCACACTGTGCTGCGTTGGCTTTGTCTTTACTTCACCTGTCATCTCCAGGTAGGGAATTAGGGTAACATGGATATAAAGGACGTTTTGTCTGCCTACTTCGTTCTTCATTTCTCGAATCGCTTCAAGGAACGGCAAGCTTTCGATATCGCCAACTGTACCGCCAATTTCTGTAATGACCACGTCTGTTTCGGGATCGGCCGCTTGAATGATACGCTCCTTAATTTCGTTTGTGATATGCGGAATCACTTGGACCGTACCGCCCAGATAATCGCCTCGGCGTTCCTTTGTGATGACTGTCCAATAAATCTTACCGCTTGTAACATTATTGTTAGCTGTTAGGCTTTCGTCGATAAAACGCTCATAGTGCCCTAAATCCAAGTCCGTTTCAGCACCGTCATCTGTTACAAACACTTCACCGTGCTGATATGGACTCATTGTGCCGGGATCGACGTTAATATACGGATCGAATTTTTGAATCGTAACCCTTAAACCGCGATTCTTCAGTAATCGCCCCAGCGAGGCAGCAGTGATGCCTTTCCCTAAGCCGGAAACCACTCCGCCTGTAACAAAAATAAACTTCGCCATGCTCGCTCCTCCTCAAACTTGTCCCAAAAGGGCCATTCCAACGCGTCTGTCTGGCATACAAAAACAGCGTTCTGGCAAATACCAGAACGCAACTGACACACTTAGAAAGCATATCCTAACGGGATGTATCAGATAATCTATGAAGTTTTACAGCGATTCGTCCTCGTCTTCACTTTCATCTTCTTCTTCGTCGTCATCATCGTTGTCTTCATCATCAGAAAACTCACCATCGTCATCATCCGAGAAGTCTTCGTCTGATTCAGAATCGTCGTCCGCGTAATCGTCGTCGTCCGATTCGGAATCATCGTCCAATAATGGCGACAGTTCGTCATCATCGCTGTCGATCTCTAATTCATCCGTGTCATCCAAACCGTCTTCATCGTCATCACTAAAGGCATCCCCGGATTTACGCACAAAGCGCTTGCTGGTGAGCGATTTCTCTTGAGTTCGATCTGCAGGATACCAACGCTTCAAACCCCAGACATTTTGACCCAGGCACAGAAATCGTCCATCAATGTTGAGTTCTGTATAGACGCGTGCGATGACGGCCATAGCCTCGTCTTCAGTCATTCCACGCAGGTCTTGAATTTCCTTCATGAGATCGCGAAAATACATCGGGTCCTTCGATTGCTTAAGAACCTCATAAGCCAACTCGACGAGTGCCATGTTCTGAATCTCATTCTGTGACTTTGACAGCGCAACTGCCATCGAAAACTCCTCCTCAAAAACTGGTCAGAGGGCCTTTCCCTGCCCCTGACTATATCTATCCAACTGGTTCTAAAATAATGGTTGAAGCATGAACACCGAGGTAATTCGTGTGTGTGCAGAATTTTAATACGTGCGACATTATAGCACAATCCTTTTGTTTCGTCACAACTGTTTCCAAGGAAAGTTTGTCAGAATGTTTTCTGCACTTTGATAGGGGTCCTGACTCAAGTCTTCCTCCAGAATCCTCTTCCATTCTGTATCTTCTTTTGCCCGCTTCCTGACATACTCTGAGAGCGCTGCGTCAACCAGTTTCAGCGTCTCATCCCGGTGCCGGTTGCGTCGGCGCTGTTCCCAGAAACCCGACTCATGCAAGTGCTCATAGTGACGTGTCAAAGCCTGCCACAGTTCTTCCATCCCTTCTCCTGCTACGGCCTTCGCTGAGACAATAGGCGGAAGCCAGTTTTCACGCAGGAGTGTTTTCTCGTGAAGCATCAACCGGAGCTCCTGAATCAGTGTATCTGAGCCAGGCAAATCTCGTTTGTTGACAAGAAACAAGTGGGCAATCTCCATAATACCAGCCTTTGCAGTCTGTACATCGTCACCGGCACCCGGGGTCAGTACCAATACAACAGAATCTGCCACCTGCATCACGTCAAGTTCAGCCTGCCCCACGCCGACCGTTTCCAGAAAAATCACGTCACAGCCTGACGCTTCGAGTACATACAGCATTTCGCGCGTGGATTTCCCGATGCCTCCGAGGCCGCCCCGACTCCCGACGCTTCGAATGTACACGCCAGGGTCTGTGCTGTGCTTCGTCATGCGCACCCTGTCTCCGAGCAAGGCACCACCTGAAAATGGACTTGACGGATCGACAGCAAGTACACCCACTCGCAAACCTTGTTTGCGGACAAAATCTATCATTTTGTCTACCAGTGTGCTTTTCCCTGCCCCGGGCGATCCCGTAAAACCAACGACTTGCACCTTCCCGCTGTATGTATACAGGGATTCCAACAGCGCACGTTTGTCTGGGGCATTGTTATCAATCAGAGTCAGAGCCCGTGCCACAGCGCGGGGCTCCCCTCTTAAAATCCGGTTAAGCAGCGGGTGCATATCGCCCGTCACCCTTTCAAATGAACCTGTTGATGAAACTGTTGCTAAAACTGTTGCTAAAACTGTTGCTAAAAAAGTTTATCACGATTCCTTAAGCACGAGACGGGCAATAACCATCCGTTGAATCTCATTGGTTCCTTCGTAAATCTGTGTAATTTTGGCGTCTCTCATCATGCGCTCCACAGGGTACTCGCGAATAAAACCATACCCGCCGAAGACCTGGACCGCTTCAGTCGTCACCTCCATGGCTGTATCAGAAGCAAATACCTTGCTCATGGCAGAGGCTTTTCCGTACTCATGACCGTTTGATTCTCTCCAGGCTGCTTGATACGTCAGCAAACGGGCTGCCTCAATTTTGGTGGCCATGTCTGCCAGTTTGAACTGTATTGCTTGCTGATCTGCAATGGGCTTGCCGAACTGTTTGCGCTCTTTTGCATAGTCCCGCGCCAATTCATAAGCTCCCTGAGCAATTCCCAACGCCTGGGCAGCAATCCCGTTTCGTCCGCCGTCGAGCGTCATCATGGCGATTTTAAAGCCAAAGCCTTCGTCGCCCAGACGATTCTCAACAGGGACCCGGCAGTCTTCGAAGATTAATTCCACAGTGGTGGACGCTCGAATACCCATTTTCTTTTCTTTTTTCCCAATCGAAAATCCTTGCATACCTTTTTCAACAATAAATGCAGTGATTCCGCGCGATCCCATTTCGGGATTGGTCATAGCAAACACCACGTACACATGAGCCGGACCGCCGTTTGTGATGAACACTTTGCTGCCGTTCAGGACATATTCATCGCCGTCCCTGACAGCAGTCGTACGCATCCCTGAAGCATCCGATCCCGATCCGGGCTCCGTCAACCCATAAGCCCCAATCCAACTGCCTTCAGCCATGGGGGTCAGATACTTTTGCTTCTGCGCTTCCGTTCCAAACTTGTAAATGGGCCAGCCAGCCAAGCTAGTATGTGCGGACAATGCGACTCCAGTGGAGGCGCAAACCCTGGACAGCTCTTCGACAGCGATGACATATGCAAGGTAATCCATACCTGCGCCGCCGTATTCCTCCGGCCAGGGAATACCAGTCAGTCCGATATCCGCCATTTTCTGAAACAGAGCTTCATCAAACTTCTCTGCTTCATCGCGTTCCGCCGCCGTAGGTGCTACCTCCTTGTTCGCAAAGTCCCTGACCAATTGACGAATTTGTTCATGTTCTCTGTCCAGCATAAAATCCATGCGATGAACTCCTCTCTCTTTCGCTCTGCAAGCGCTCAGTTTAAGTGGCCGATGTAAGTTCTCGAAATGGTCCACTTACATGGTTGATACAATTGCTTTCAATCTAGTTGTTCAATTGTCTTGCGATGACAATTCGCTGAATCTGATTGGTTCCTTCATAAATCTGTGTGACTTTTGCATCCCTCATCAGCCGTTCAACGTGGAAATCCTTAATATAACCGTACCCGCCGTGCAGTTGAACAGCATCGGTGGTTACCTGCATGGCCGTGTCTGAAGCGAACACCTTTGCCATCGAGGCTTCCTTCGTGCAGTTCTTGTTTTCTCCTCGCAGTATGGCCGCATGATAGACCAGCCACTGTGCTGCCTCCACTTTTGTCGCCATATCTGCCAGCATAAATTGTACACCTTGAAACTGAATGAGTTCGTTGCCAAATTGCTTTCGATTACGCACATATTCGTTGGCTGCGTCAAGACCGGCTCTCGCAATCCCCAGAGCCTGAGCAGCAATGCCAATTCGACCGCCGTCAAGCAGCCTCATTGCAATGGAAAATCCCTGTCCCTCTTCACCTAAACGGTTTGCGACAGGTACTTTTGCGTCTTCAAACAGCAGTTCACAAGTGGCCGATCCGTTTAACCCCATCTTAGACTCTTTCTTACCAACTCTGAATCCCGGTGTATCGCGTTCGACCAGAAACGCAGTAATCCCTCGGTTTCCCCGAGCGGGCTGTGTCACCGCAAAAACGCAGTAGACATCTGCTTCGCCAGCATTGGTGATAAAAACTTTACTTCCGTTCAGCACATAGTGGTCTCCGTCTAGCACAGCCTTTGTGCTGATGGAACTGGCATCAGAGCCTGCGTTCGGCTCTGTCAGTGCAAATGCTCCCAAGAACTCACCGCTGGCAAGTTTAGGAACATACTTTTGTTTCTGTTCCTCCGACCCAAAGTAGAGTATTGGAAACGTACCCACAGAGGTGTGAACAGCTAAAATGACACCCAGTGCGGCCGACGCATAGGAAATCTCTTCAATTGTATTGATGTAAGTCAAAAAATCGGCACCTACGCCCCCGTACTCTTCTGGTATCGGAAGCCCCATAACACCCAACTCACCCATTTGACGAACGAGATCGCGAGGAAACTCGTCTGTGGCATCAATTTCTGCAGCTCGCGGCAGGATTTGCTCACGGGCAAAGTCACGAACCATTTCCCGCATCTGCCGCTGTTCCAAAGTGCGTTCAAAATCCATGTGTTTCCCCACACTTTCTCATGTCTAAACTCTGTTATCTGCTCCGAAAGTTATTTGCCCCTAAACTCAGGTTTCCGCTTCTCCACAAACGCCGTCATACCCTCAGTCTGGTCTTCTGTACCAAAGGCTAGGCCAAACCAAGCAGCCTCCATTGACAGTCCTTGAGTCAGGTCTGCTTCAGCCCCTTCGTAGACGGCTTTCTTCATCCAATTCACTGCCTTAGGAGCAAGCTTTGCCAGTTTTTGAGCGAGTTTTTCTCCCCTCTCATGCAAGTCATCTGGTTCAGCTACCTGTGTCACAAGACCTATGGCAAAGGCTTCATCGGTATCCACCAGATCTCCTGTCAGCAACATGGAAAGGGCTCTGCCCTGTCCGACGATACGGGGCAGACGCTGACTTCCGCCAAACCCGGTAATCACGCCAAGCCCAATTTCCGGTTGTCCGAACTTAGCCCCCTTCGCCGCAATTCGGATGTCACAAGCCATGGCTAGTTCCAGTCCGCCGCCAAGGGCATAACCTTGAATGAGCGCGATGGTCGGACAGTGAAGTTGTTCCAATCCCCGAAAAGCCGTCTGCCCTAACTCTGAGAAACTCTGCGCCTCGACTGCGGTCAGGTCCTGCATTTCCTTAATATCTGCACCTGCAGCGAAAGCTTTTCCTTCTCCACGAAGAATGACAGCCCGTACTTCAGGTGTTTGTTTTAACATTTCCACATGTCTTAAAAGTTCCTCTAAAACCTGCCGGTTGAGTGCGTTCATCTGCTTGGGACGCTGCAACGTCAGGGTTGCTACGGGACCCGCAACCGACAAAGTAACCGCTTGTTCGAGAGCCATCAAACAGCCTCCTTTTCGTATTCAATCTGATGTACCTGTGTGACTGTGACGATTTATGCAGTGCAAACCGGTTTATTCGTAAACGTAGAACCCTCGGCCAGATTTTTTGCCGAGCCATCCCGCTTTAACATACTTGCGAAGCAAGGGACAAGGCCGGTATTTGGAGTCGCCAAATCCCTCATACAGCACTTCCATGATGGCGAGACACGTGTCGAGTCCGATGAAATCTGCCAAAGTCAGCGGCCCCATGGGATGGTTCATCCCAAGTTTCATAACTTCATCAATGGCTTCAGGCTCTGCTACACCTTCATAGACACAGTAAATCGCCTCATTAATCATTGGAAGCAAAATGCGGTTTGAAATAAAGCCGGGAAAATCATTCACTTCCACAGCGGTTTTTCCCATTTTTACAGCCAAGTCATGAACTGCTTGATACGTGTCATCCGCCGTCGCCAAGCCGCGAATCACCTCCACCAGCTTCATGACTGGAACAGGATTCATGAAGTGCATGCCGATGACTTGAGTCGGGCGCTTTGTTACTGCTGCAATTTCTGTTATGGGAAGAGACGATGTGTTAGACGCCAAAATAGCGTGGGCTGGCGCAATCGCATCCAACTGTTCAAAGATCTTCACTTTGATTTCCATGTTCTCAGTTGCAGCTTCAACCGCCAAATCGACGTCTCGACTGTCGTCGAGGGAAGTAGACAGTGTAATGCGCGACAAAACGTCTGCTTTTTCCTGCTCTGTCTTGCGTCCCTTTTCAACATCCCGCGTGAGATTCTTCGTGATTGTTTTCAACCCGCGTTCAGTCAATTCTTCGTTTATGTCATTCAGCACCACAGTCAATCCGGCTTGCGCCGCCACTTGAGCAATTCCGCTGCCCATTTGGCCTGATCCAACTACCAACATTTTCTTAATATCGCTCATTTTCTCCACCTCTTGACGGTATAGTGTTAGGCTTTCGGAACCTCAACCAAAACAGCGTCACCTTGTGCTGCTCCACTGCAGATTGCGGCGATTCCCAATCCGCCGCCGCGGCGCCGAAGTTCATAAATCAGAGTGCTGAGAATACGTGCCCCGCTTGCACCGATAGGATGTCCCAAGGCTACTGCACCACCATTCACATTCACCTTTTCCTCATCCCAGTTCAACATCTTTCCAGCAGTAAGTGCTACGGCTGCGAACGCTTCGTTGACTTCAAACAAGTCGATGTCACTCAGCTTTTTGCCGGTTTTATCCAAGAGTTTTTGGATAGCTAATCCGGGTGTTGTTGCAATATACGCGGCCTCTGCAGCTACCTCTGAATAGCCGAGAATGTAGGCCATAACATCACGATGAGTTGCCCTGGCATACTCCTCCGACATCACCACCAATGCGCCTGCCCCGTCATTGACTCCCGGAGCGTTCCCGGCTGTAACACTTCCGTCTTTTGTGAACACAGGTGAAAGCGCTGCCAGCTTCTCTAAAGAAGTGTCTCTTCTCGGCGCTTCGTCCGTATCCACGACAACAGTCTCTTTCTTCTTTTGCACCTCTACCGGTACAATCTCCTCGCGCATCCTGCCCGAGTCAATTGCAGCAAGCGCGCGCTGATGACTGCGAAGAGAAAACCTGTCTTGTTCCTCCCGGCTAATGCCGTATTCACCTGCAACTCTGCTTCCTAGTACAGCCATGTGAACATTGTGAAAAGCACACTGGAGGCCGTCATGAATCATTAAATCAATGACTGACCCGTCACCCATCCGCTGCCCCCATCGCGCTCCTTGTAGGATATAGGGAGCATTGGACATACTCTCCATTCCACCTGCAACTGCTGTTTGTACATCGCCTGCTCGAATCAAGGCATCCGCCAATGTAACCGCCCGCAAACCTGAGGCGCAGACCTTATTAATCGTGAGACTTGGTGTCTCCCAAGGCAATCCTGCCAGTCTGGCGGCTTGGCGTGAAGGAATCTGCCCTTGCCCGCCTTGCAGAACCATGCCCATAATCACCTGGTTTACCTCTTCTGCGTTCACTTTAGCCCGGGACATGGCTTCCTGAATCACCAATCCGCCGAGTTCGACTGCTTTTTTCGGAGCAAGAGCGCCGCCAAAGCGTCCAAACGGTGTACGAGCTGCACTGACAATTACAGAACGTGTCACTTGTTTATCTCCTTCCTGACATGCCAAGGACACCGCTCCATCGGTGTCCTTGCAGGTTTGTAAACTATTATCGTTGCTACTTATCAATAGACATTGCCAATAGTTCAATGACATCATAGGTACTGATGTTCTCTTCTTCTCCCTTAGCCTTTGTACCGTCAATCATCATTGTCATGCAGTAGGGACATGCTGTGCCAATTACGCTGGCGCCAGTTTCCATGGCCTGCTCTGTCCGCATGACATTAATGCGGGTTCCTGTCTCTTCCTTGAACATTCCTCCGCCGCCTGCACCACAGCACATGCTCTTGTTGCGGCTTCGTTCCATTTCTACAAGCTTGATACCTGGAATGGACTCAAGAATGTAGCGGGGTGCGTCGTATATATCATTATACCTGCCCAAATAGCAGGAATCATGATAAGTAATGGTTTCACTAATCGTTTTCTCTGGCTTCAGCTTTCCTTCCTGAATCAGTTTCGCTGCAAATTGTGTGCTGTGCAAAACTTCTTCAGCTTCGAATCCGAAGTCTGGATATTCATTCTTAATGGTGTTGAAGGCATGAGGGTCTGTAGTAATAATCTTTTTAACTCCGTATTCGTTAAACAAATCGGCATTCGCCTGTGCGAATTCCTGATACAAAAATTCGTTCCCCAGTCTTCGAGCAGAGTCTCCGTCACTCTCTTCTTCTTCTCCCAAGATAGCGAAGTCAACGCCCGCCGCCAACAGAATCTTAGCGAAGGCCTGAGCAATTTTTTGATTACGTTGGTCAAAGGAAGCCGCTGTGCCTACGAAGAACAGGTACTCTGCTTTACCGTCGACTTCTGCCATTGTCTGGACGGGTAGGTCTTTTGCCCAAACCGCACGCTCCTTGCGGCTGACGCCCCATTCGTTGGACTGCCGTTCCAAGTTTGAAAAGACCTTGTTTACGTCAGGGGATGCTTTGCCTTCGGTTAGAACCAGGTAGCGGCGCAGGTCAATGATGTCAGAAACATGTTCATTGGCAACCGGACAAGCCTCTTCACAAGCTCGGCAAGTTGTACAGGCCCAGACCTCCTCTTCACTAAAAACATTGTTAAACAGCGGTTCTGTAGCAGGTTCTGCCATCTCCTCAGCACCAGCTGCCATTTGTGCTAACATCCCGGGTCCTTGGTCTACTGCCGCGTGTTTCATTTTAAGAATCAGGTATTTTGGTGAAAGCGGCTTGCCGCTGAGTGTCGCCGGACAGTTAATGTGACAGCGTCCGCACTCTGTACAAGCAAAACCGTCTAAAAGCTGCTTCCATGTAAACTGTTCAATCCGGCCCACTCCAAACTCCTCAATACTCTCATCTTCCAAATCCAGTTTGGATAAGCGCCCTGGTGAATCGAGACGGCGAAAGTACCAGTTCAACATGGAACCCATCATATGTGAATGCTTGGAACGCGGAATTACATAGAGAAAGGTAAAGATGCTTAATACGTGCAACCAAAATGCAACTTCCTTAATCGCTGTTAAGGCTCCTGTGGACAGTCCGCCAAACCAGGTGGCAATGGCACTGACAACCGGTGAAGCCCAGCCTGGATTATGGTGTGTCAAAACCATATCTGCACCTGTTGCAAACAGATAAGTCAGTACAATAATCATAATCAAAACCAAAATAAAGCCTGCCTCAAAGGATTTCGACAGGCGCATGGGCTTAAACACGTATCTGCGAACCAGCCCTACAACAATGGCCGCAAAGACGAATAGGGACAGAACTTCCTCTATAAACAGATAGACTGGGGACAATGCCCAGGGGAAGTGCCAGTTGGTCAAGTTGTAGACCATAAAATCGAGATCGCCGAAAACCAGAACAAGAAAGCCCCAAAAAATAAAGAAGTGTCCCAGCCCTGACGGTTCTGCCAACACCTTGCGTTGAAATAAGACGTTCGTCACAAAACTCCAGGCCCGCTGTCCCTTGCGGTCAGTTCGACTTGGATCAGGGGCGCCGGCCAGTACGTATTTTCCTCTGTCAAGAACGGCCGATGCAAACAGCCACACAGCCACACCCAGCAACACAACGAAAAGAATATCCTGGATGACATACCACATTGATTGTTCCCTCCTAGCAAAATTATAAAGAGGTGTATGAATCCGCTTCCTTACTGTAAAAACCGCAGTATCTACCAACCGGTCGGTTCATAAAATAACATAGCGATAACCTAGAACAGGATACAACACTAATACAATTCTAACATACCATGAACATCTGCCTCTGTGAACCATGGAACTTGTGGCAAATTCGAGTCACGTCCGTCTTCCGTAACTGAATTCTGGCTAGACTCACAACACGGGTATCTTGTATCCTAAAAAGAACAGCCATGTGCAGACAGTTTATAAATTGTGTAGGCATTTCTTAAACGTTTCAATCACAAGGATGGTAGCATTGGAACTTATTCCCTTTATCCATCAAAAAGTCACAGCTCCGCCCGCAGGATCGGCCATTGTTCCTCGTTCCCGACTCTATAACATGTTGAGCCAAGGGCAACAGAAACTGGTTGCTGTGGTGGCGCCGGCAGGCTATGGCAAATCCGTTCTTCTCGGAAACTGGGTGCTCAGGTCAAATGCTCAAGCATGTTGGTATTCCCTAGATGCAGCGGACAATCATAGGGTGAGTTTCTTACACTACCTCATTGAGAGTGTTCGAGTTCAATTCCCTTCCTTTGGTAAATCACTGATAAAACAACTTCACACATCTCAACCACAGATTGAACAAATTCTCGTACAGTTTATTCGAGAATTGTCTGAGTTAAAGAATAAAATCCATCTGATTTTGGATGATTTCCATTTCATCACGAATCCTGATATACATCGTATCCTTCACTATTTAACTATATATTTGCCGCAAAACACTAGGCTTATCGTAAGCAGCAGAACACCGTTGCCAATCCCGCTTACAAAAATGAAGCTTCACAGCGAATTGCTGGAAATCACTGCAGAGGAACTTGCATTCAATTGGGCGGAGGCTGCTCACTTACTGCAGAATTACCACCTGCCTACAGATGACAAGCAGACTAGAGACATCGTGAGAAAAACAGAAGGGTGGGCTGCCGGCATTCAGCTCATCTCTCTTGCTCACCAGCAGGCACGATTTCTAACTCATAACTCAACCAAGATATTGAAGCAGGATGTCCATAATTACCTGTTTGAAGAAGTGTTCCAGGGCCTGCCTGCTGACACACAGGAGTTCTTGCTCGACACTTCAATTCTCAGCCAACTGGAAGAGAGCCTTTGTAACCACGTAACCAAGCGTTCAGACAGCCGTCTCCTGTTTGAACAACTAGTCGAGGATAACTTGTTTCTGATATCTCTGGATGACCAACGTCGTCTGTACAGATATCATCATCTGTTTTCTGACTTCTTGCAAAACAGACTGATGCACACCCACCCGGAGAATATCGACGGGTTACACCACCGGGCTGCAGAATGGTACCAATCAAAACAGTTCTACACAGAAGCACTCAACCATGAGTTGTTGGCAAACAACTCATCAGAAGCCTGTACACTCCTAACCAAACTAGCCCCTGCAATGTTAAAACAGGGCAATGCAGAAGAGTTCCTAAATATCATTGGCAAAATCCCTCCTGATGCAGTACAATCTTCGCCGTTTCTTGTGATTTATTACTGCTGGGCCTTGTTTCTCGGCAGTCGAACAGATGAGGCTGTAAGACACATCTCATCTCTGGAAAACCAGATTGACACGGGGGCATTTTCCCAGGAGGACAGTCATGCACTGCTGTTGGAAATATGGCACTTTCACGGCCATATCAGCTTTCTGAGAAAGAATTTCGACGATATACTGAAATATCGCTTGAAAATTTCAGATTACCTTCCTTACGAGAGCGAAATCTTAAAGACCATCGACTTCAATCCAAATCACATGTATTTGTCGAGAGGATTCTTGGGGAGTTATGGTGATTTCGCGTGCTCGTCTGCCTTTTTTACAAAGATTGATGAATATATGAAACGAGGATTCCCACTTGAAAACCCCATATTAGGGTTACTTACTGGATATCTGGGTGAATTGGCGTTTGAGAAAAATCAACTGGACCGCGCCGAAACCCACCTTTCCCAGGCCATGCAGATTGGGCAAAAGGAGAAACTGGCTGGAATCTACATTCCCAGCTTTACAGCATTCCTTCGCCTAAAAAAACTCCAGCATCCAGCATATCCAACTGAAAGCGCCATCAAAGACCTCAAGCAATTTGTCACTGATTGCGATATGCCGCAATGGCACTTATCTCTGGATGCGTTCCAAGTTAGGATGGATATGAGGGACGAGAAGGAAAGTGATCTTAAAGACTGGATTGCGCGAACAAAGCTGTTGACCGAATAAACCATTACACTGGAACGCGAATATGAATACTTGACCCTGTTACGAGTTTGGATTGCACTGGACACGAACACGGATGCCGCAGCCCTTATTGATCGCCTGTATATCGTGGCGGAGAGTGAACACAGGTTTGGTACGATGATTGAATTGTTATTGTTGAAATCGATGGCGTTCAGCCAGCAAAACCAGCCGGGAGAAGCCAAATCGCTTTTAGCGAAAGCACTGCATCTCGGTAAGAAAATGGGTTGGTTTTTAACCTTTGTTTTTGAAGGGTATGACTTGTTTCCGATTTTTGTACAACTGTTGGCTGAAGAAATCAATGAGTCGATAAAAGACTATACTTGCTGCATTGTTGAGTCTAAGTATTTACCTGATAAATACATCGATTATTGGCAAAGGTTTTGGATTTCAGAATGTAATACAGAGACGCTGTAGCAATGCAAAGAGGAGGCACGTGGGATTTGAAGTTTGTAAAATCATCAATGATTCCATTGGGAACGGTCATTGGTCTGCTCGCAGGGTACTGTGGTATTCCCGTCCCAATCCCCGGATACTCAAATAATTGGCATAATTGGGTGTGGAACCAGCCCTATGGGTTCTACGTCGCCTCCATCATACTCTTGGGAGCTTTAGGCTGGTTAGCGGGAGTGTTTTTTCACTCTTGGATATGGAAGCATTCAAACAGTAAGTCAATGATGTGGGTGACAGGAATTTTGGGCATAGCGTTATTGCTCGGAACAATAGGTGTTTACCGTCACCATGCTTACAACGAGAGCATCAAGTGGACACAGATTAACCTTGGATTCGTTCGAACGCTGGATGCCTCAGAGGCAAATCTGAGTCCATCTACTCCCAACAAGGATCGATCAATTGGAACACAAATAATTCAGGCCGGATCTGATATGGGGTCTGGTGATAATTTCAAATCACCTCAATACCCACTGCTGGGTCATGTAGCGAGCGCTTTGTCTGAAGCTGGATACTATATGGTTACTCAGCAAGACAAAAGAAAGTTTCGTGAATCCATTGCGTTCGTCAATGACGCAGGATCTATGATTAAAAATGTAGTTGGAAATCAGCAAAGCTATCCAAACAAAACAAAACATTTTCAGGAATTATTGAAGAAAATCAACAGCGAAATACCGAAGGATTTCGATAAAAGCTGGGAAGCCAATTGACCGTTCCCTTGCAACTTGTCCTTTTTCCCAGGGGCGCTTCGTACGCTAGCCTTGGTGTCCTATTGGCGTGAGTAGTTTCAATATCACCGCTAAAATACTGTTTACAAATAGTAAAGTTGGTAACCGATTTTCTGGCTTCAAGCAGCTCAACATCTGTCGACGAATAGTAGGATCGACAGCAAAAGTATATAAACATACAGTAAAATGCACCATTATCCACTGTGTTGTGCTTGTACTTATGTCGTTAAAGCCCCCTTGTGTTCAAGAAGACCAACTACTTACGATGGTCTTCAAAGTACAACACAGTCCAATTATTGCGAGCTATTTGCTTCAATGTTCGCCTGATAGTACTGTCCAGTCGATGTTTCCAAAACAACTGTCTTGGATGGGCTTTTTCCTTGGACTTCAAACACGGCAATTACACCTGATACAACTTTCCCATGATACGAAAACTGACCAACCTTTTTGCCATGATCAGTCGGGTCGGTCGTTTTCACTATCTTATATGGATGATGGTTCCAATCCAAAACGGTACCTATGGAAAAGTTCATCTGTGGCTGAGAGTGGGCTCCGCATCCCGACAGTCCTAATATCACAATGGTTAGAGCAATCAGTTTTTTTCATAGTGTAGCCCCCTTTTTCAACATTGACGTTCGCAAAGTGGTTTGAGTGTAAGCGTCAAACCACGGACACATTGCAGCATCATGCCACATCTGCCAGTATTGAAAAGCCCCACCGGCTAGCCAGCGGGGCTGTTGTATAGGGTTGTCTATCGACGATGTCGGACTTGTTCCGGCAAGCCGTCGGACCAAGGTAACAGGGTCGCCAGTGAATCTTCAACGGTCTCGTCGAGGTTAGGCAATTGTTCAAAAAGGTATTCGAGATAGGCAAACGGGTTCAGACCATTTTCTTTCGCTGTTTCCACGATGCTGTAAGCGACAGAACTGGCTCTGGCTCCGCTGGGGGCGTTACTAAACAGCCAAGACCGTCTTCCGAGAACGAAGGGTTTTATGGAGCGTTCCGCACGATTGTTATCTATCTCCAGGTTCCCGTCTTCCAGAAATGTAACAAGCTTCTCCCATTGGTTCAAGCAATAGTTTACTGCCTCGCCCAAGGTACTCTTGGGGAGTACATTGTCTTTCTGGGTATGAAGCCATGCTGAAAAAGCGTCGAGAACAGGTCGACTCTGTTTCTGGCGCTCCTTGTACCGTTTCTCTGTACTGGCGTCCTTCAGTCCACGTTCGATCTTAAACAGTTTATTGCAGAAGTCCAATCCTTCTTTGGCAGCCGTTGGACCTTTGCGTTTGCCTGCAGGCAAAGCTTTCAAAGCCTCATCAAATTTGCGCCGTGCATGACTCAGGCAACCCGACAGTCTCACATTGGGAATGTCATTGTACCCGACATAACCATCCACGTGCAGATATCCATGAAATCCTGCCAGAAAGTTCATTGGATGTTCTCGTCTGCGTGTTTCCTGGTAGTCATAGAGAACAATGGGAGGTCCGTCCCGTCCACTGCGGTATAGCCACATGTAGGACTTGCTCTCTGCAGCTCTCCCAGCTTCGTGTAACACTTGGACCGTGGTCTCGTCTGCGTGGAGATACGTTCTTTTCAACAACTCTTCATGCATGCGCTCATAGATTTTGGCCAACCACTGATTCGCTCCATATAGAACCCAGTTGGCCAGCGTCTGCCGAGACAGCGGGATTTTCTGACGCTCGAACTGTTGTTCCAAGCGATATAATGGCATGCCTTGTACGTATTTCTTATCCAGAATGTAGGCCAGCGTCGATGGGGAGGCCAAACTTTTCGGAATCACCGGCTCTGGCATCTGCGCAGGAATGATCTTCAGTTCTCGTCGAGTTTCTGTGCTCATTTCATGTGTCGGATTGCCACAACAAGAACAGATCTGCTCCTCCTCAGGCAGCCGATATTCAATACGCTCCACAGGCAGGTCTTTGAGTAGCTCTTCCCGTTGGCCAGTTTGCTTCTTCTTTCGTTCGTACGTGATGGTTTCCTTTGGCTCTTCCGGGGTAGGGTCTGCTTCCGACTCTGCCTCATTAAACAGCCGTGTTTGCAATGCGTCCGGATTCGTGCGTTCGCTGGATGCACCAAAACGCTTATGCTGAGCAAGACGGAGTTTCTCTTCCAGCCACTCTACCTTAGAATGTAACTCATCGTTTTTGTGCTTTAATGTTGTATTTTCATGCTGCAAAGCAGCGACCTCTTCTGTGGTCAAATCAGGTGATTTACTCATGCTATATCACTTCGACAAAACCTCAGAAAACCCTTGTTGTGACAAGGATTTTCGTGCTTTTTATCTAACTAAATGATGGTCCTTGCTTTCACTTTCGGATGTGCCTTTTTCTGGTGGACCGATAGCCCATCCAGAAGCCATCGCAACTCCCGCTGACCCATGACAATGGGACCCGTATGAGAGGCATCCGGCCACTGAAACCGGCCTTTCTCCAACCGGCGATAATGAATCCAAAAGCCGTTATGCTCCCAGTGCAAGACCTTGAGTTTGTCACGGTTTCGGTTACAAAAGACAAAAAGACAGGGCGAAAAGGGGTCCAGCTGCAGAACTTCCTTCACCAGAACAGAAAGCCCGTCTATAGATTTCCTCAGGTCCGTAGGTCCTGGTGCTAAATACACACGCTTCTCCAGGTCAAACTCACCAAACATTATTCCGCCAACACCTGAACAACCTGTTTGAGTAGTGAGCGGTTGAACCCGTTATGTACTTCGACGGACGCCGCCCCCACGTGAACAACGAGTGCTGGTTCGGCGTCCTCTACCGAGTCCTCAACCTGAACGGATAGTAGCTTTACTCTGGGTGATGCAGTGGCATTGGTGGACGTCTCCTTGTCGAACTTCCGAGCCCAACGACGGAACTGTTTCACGTCGAGGTTGTGCTCCCTACACCAGGCCGCCGCGGTTTCACCACTTTCTCGAAACTCTTCAACAAGCTTTCTCCAATGATTTCGCACTTCTTCTCTGGACATAAAAAAACACCCCTCCGATTGGTTTGAGGTTATTATCTCTCCCCATGAATCCTACGACGAGGTGTGCTAGGTTTTACGCTTACGTTTGAGTGACGACGCTCTGTAGAATAAGCCCGAGCCGACCCACCCCCAGAGGGGGGTAGTTTGACGCTCGGACTCTTCCCCGAACCGGACTTGCAACTTTCACCGCATCACGGCTCTCCATTCAAAGTAGTTGTGTTTGCACGCATTAGGACGACCCGTTGGTCAGTTACGTATGCGCTGCTGTCGCATTTGCCTGTAGCATGAAATGCACGAAGCAACAAGATTGTCTGGTATCAATTCCCTTTGAGATGAGCGTTTTCCTACTGGCCTCGGTAGGTAATCGACATGTACATTTCGACGAATCAGCTTGCATCCACAGATGCTACATCGGCTGTTTTGCCGTTGTACAACGTGCCGTCTGTAGTGCCCCCAGTTCTTGGACAGTCCATATAACCTCTGAATAAATTTGGCTTGTTGTACCTTCATCGTCTCACGGAGCTTCCGGTTTCCATCTAGCCATTCTCGGTCTTCGACTACATAAGGATTCTTTTGTGAGCACTTGTCTGGATACTCTATCTTGTAGAGCCCAAACTTATCGAGCATATGCACATTGCCGTCATCATCTCTAAACCCAAAGTTCTTCGCCGTTGACTTCCGGTGGTGCGGGAGAGCAGCCTCATTGTATCGGTACTGAAATCGCCGAGCCACAACACCTGGTGGTTCCCGTGTTCTCTGTTTAAGCCTGTGAAACACAAGCCACCAGAGATAGTAGTCGAGGGTAAGAAAGGTGTCCTTTGCGTTCCCTCGTCGGAAGTATTCAGCGAATCCTCGAATCTTCTTGTTTAGAAGCGCAATGGCAGCTGTGCCAGGTGCTATCTGTAGTGCCTTTGAGTCCTTAGCTAGCGTGTTTCTAAACCGCTGAATCGCCCTTCGACTTGGCTTGGCAAGGACTCGTGTCTTTCCTTGCCGTGTCCATCTTCGAATGTTAAATCCGAGGAAATCGAACCCCTCGTCCGCATGTGTGACGAGTGTTTTCTCTGCGGACAGCTGGAGCTTGAGCTTCTCCTGAAGGAATTGTGCAACTTGAGCCTTCAGTAGCTCAGCATGCTCCTTACTTCTACAGAGAATCACCGCGTCATCTGCATACCGGACAATGTAGCAGGGGATTGGCGACTTGCTCCGCTGGTAAGGTGAGAGAAACTCGTACTTGCTTCCGATGAATCTGTCCAGTTCATTCAGATAGATATTCCCAAGGATTGGACTGACGACTCCACCTTGTGGAGTGCCTAGTTCTGTTTCCTCAAATTCTCCTCTGTAAACCAGTCCTGCCTTAAGCATACTGCGGATGACTCGGATGAGTCGGCGGTCAAAAATCGTCCGTCGCAGAATGCTAAGCAGGATTTCATGGTCTACGTTGTCGAAGAATCCCTTAATATCGAGCTCTACAACCCATTCGTAACGGTGCCTGCCAATGAGAAAGCGGACTCTTTCAATGGCGTGGTGCGTACCGCGGAATGGTCGGAAACCGTAACTGTGTGGGTGTTGCTTTCCTTCGTAGATTGGTTCCAAGATGCTGCGGACAACGTCCTGGGCAACGCGGTCGACGATAGTGGGGACGGTCAGTGCAAAATGCACTTCAGCCCAATTCTCTTTCGGAATCTGTAACTATCACTCATCCATTTCATCCACTCCATGGGCAGACCTTTACTCTGCTCAAAATCAAACACGTCAATGGGATCCCACTGTATTCACTTCAAACAGACTCCAGTGTAATTTGTGTTCCAGAATCCTGGACGGACCGGCATCGTCCTCAGGATACTAAGCCAGTCACACCATTCAACGGGTTGGACTTAAAGGAATTAGTTGAACTCCTTCGGAGCTTAGATGATTCCTCTGTCTCAACAGCGAATTTAATTGACAATTCCAAATGAAGGAGGTAATTTCTTCTTATGAACACTACTGATAAGAATAAGTCACCTAGAAGATTTAAATCTGTTCCTTCTCAGGAACTCAAAGAACGAAAACTGCAACTATTGAAGGCGTTGCCACCTATGGGCCATGTTCTCCGCGGTTCCCTTATCACTCGGCAGGTGAAGTGTGGCAAGCCAACCTGTCACTGTGCTACTGGCGCTGGTCATAAAAGTTTGTACTTGTCATCTTTTTACCATGGTAAAACCCATATGGATTACGTTCCTGCAGCCTGGGAGCAGCAGGTACGAGCCGGACTTGAAAATTTTGAGGTCGCACAGGACATTCTCTCGGAACTGACTGAGCTCAACCTGGAACTACTTCGACGCCGAGATAACGAATAGTTCATCGGCCTCGTCGGAGGGGATATTAGTGACTAGTTCAGCATTAGCCGCATTGGTCGGAAATGATGCACAGAGCGTGGACGAGCTCATCACGGTCGTCGCTGGGATGGTGCGTTCGTGCCTTGCGGCAATGCATGAGGAGGAACAAATTCATGACGACAATACCGTCGAAAGTTCACCCAGAACACCTGAAGAGAACAGCGATTGTGTACATTCGTCAGTCGACCATAGCCCAAGTTCGGTTTCACCGGGAGAGCACGGAACGCCAGTATGCCCTTCGGGAGAGAGCTCTCACCCTAGGATGGGCTTCGGAACAAATTCAGGTGATCGACGAAGACCTCGGAATTTCAGGGTCTGGCCGTTCTCAGCGCTTGGGCTTCCAAAACCTTGTGGCTCAAGTCTCACTTGGCGAAGTTGGCGCCATCTTTGGTCTGGAGATTTCCCGCTTAGCACGTTCTTCAGCAGATCTACTGCGTCTGCTCGAACTCTGCGGATTATTCAACACAATCGTAGTGGATGAAGACGGCATCTACGACATGCGAGATTTTAATGACCGGTTAATTCTCGGCTTCAAAGGAACCATGAGCGAAGCAGAACTGCATTTCCTGCGTGCTCGGCTAATCGGTGGCAAGAAGAACAAAGCGAAAAAAGGTGAACTCCGCTTTCCGCTGCCCGTTGGATATGTGTACGACACCACCGGACAGACAGTTTTGGATCCGGACGAAGAGGTCCAAACTGCTGTTCACAATGTATTTCATGCATTTCGTACGACAGGCAGCGCCTACGGCGTAGTTCAGTTCTTTGCCCAAAACGGCCTCCGGTTTCCAAAACGAGCCTACGGTGGTGCTTGGGCTGGAAAACTCGTTTGGGCAACACTGAACCACAGCCGAGTTTTAGGGATCCTATACAATCCTGCATATGCAGGGGCCTATGTATATGGTCGGTATCGAGACCAAAAGCGCGTGAATCCACAAGGACTGTTTATTCATCACACCGTGCTCCTTCCCCGTGAGGAGTGGGAAGTTTTCATTCCAGATCATCACCCAGGCTATATCACGTGGGAGGAATATGAGAGAAATCTAAAGCAGCTACATTCGAACCGTACCAACCTTGAGAAAAGCGGAGCAGCACGAGAAGGCACAGCTCTACTTCAAGGACTCGTTATATGTGGAAAATGTGGTCGCCGCATGAGTGTACGCTACACCAGCAACGGAGGAATCCATCCACATTATGAATGTAAAGGGCGGTGGGAACACGGACACCGCGCCACTTGCACTACCGTGCCGGCGTTGAAAATCGACCAAGCTATCTCAGAGCGTCTGTTGCAGGCCATGCAACCCGCTGAATTAGAGCTTGCTCTACAGGTAATGGACAAACTGCTGCATGAAGAAGATGATGTAGATAAGGGCTGGAAGTTATCTCTAGAACGAGCACGCTACGAAGCAGACCGAGCGGAGAGGCAATACCAACAGGTAGAACCAGAAAATCGCCTAGTAGCGCGTAGTCTTGAGGTAAGATGGAACGAAAAGCTCGCCGAATTGGCAGAACTTCAGGAACAGTACACCCAGTATGTAGATCGACGTAGTTGGCGGCCTACAGAACACGACAAAGCGGAGATTTTAAGCCTTGCGAAGGAATTACCTCGAATTTGGTCCAAATCATCCACTACACCCAAGGACCGCAAACGCATTCTTCGCCTACTCGTTGAAGATGTGACCATAGTTGCTGAGGCAAGAAACCCGAATGTCCGACTTGGCTTGCGCTGGCGCAACCAACATTGCGAAGAACTATGGGTGCGTAAGCCGCTGCCACCACATATAGCAACGAAACATTCATCTGAGACCGTTGAGCTCGTTCGCAGGTTAGCCGAAACGATGATAGACCGCCAGATTGTAAAGTATTTAAACGAATCAGGTATACGCACATCAGGTGGCAGGATGTTCACGCTTGACTCCATCAAGTGGATTCGCTACGTACACCGCATTCCTGGATATACTTCACAACGCCGTGGTTTATCCGTCAAACAAGTTGCGGAACGACTCAAAGTGACTTCAGGGGTTGTCTACTACTGGCTCAACCGTGGCATTCTTACGGGCACGAAAGTGGCTCCAGGCTGTCCATGGGACATTCAACTAGATGACCGAAAGGAGGTCGAACTGCGCAAGCGAGTCCAGGAATCTAGCCATTTAAATTAAGCAGCATACTATGAATTTTGTTAATAGCGCTCTAAGTCCAAAACCTTATTGGGAGGCATGTAGTATGAATTCACCGTCGGTATACCGAGCGGGCGCTTTTCTTTGGGCTTGTTGTGCTTCGGGATAAATACTCTTCGTACCGAACTGGATATGTACGAGTGGAGTGCATGTTTGACTTCTTCCCGAAGTTGCTGCCTTGCTTCCTGCGTGGTGTAATCCTTCTTCGTCATGTTATCTACTCCGGGTGTAAGCGCACCTGAGTTACTGAGGACGTTCTCAATTGAATTGTCAATCCAGACATTCCATCTCAGCAGATAATGCAGTCTTGAAAAAGGTCGTTGTTCCAAAGATTTTCGTGCAAGGCGCGTTTGTGTTTCGAACCTCTTTCTCTCCTGTACGGAGGATTGAGTGATGGTAGAAGAAATCGCAATCACTCCCGTTTTGGGGAGTCCTACTTTACTTGCGCGCACCCTACTTCAAACTGGAACCCTTCGCCATGTAATGGGCTTTCCCCATCTCCGACTACTACGGTTCCTCCGTCCCGACGCATTCACTTCAACGTAGCTGTCCATCCCAACCGGGACGAATGAGTCGGTTCCCATGTTCACTGTGTACAGTCTCGTCTGCCTTAGGTCGCCACTATACGCGGGGAAGATTCAGGGAGGTTATACCTCTGTACCAGCCTGACCACCGGACAGTCCGGGTCATGACACCAAGCGACAGGATGCCATGCTCATTCCACCCACTCGTATCATCCGACGATTTCGAGTGTTGCAGTTGACCACGCTTCAGACATGGCTTTGCTTTCGCTGACCATAGCAGGTCTCCGAGGCTAGCCCTGCATCTTGGGAGGTCGGTTCTCCCTCACAGGTACATTGTTAGATGGGCTTCAAACCCTGGGTGTGCTCGGACCCAACGCATGCCATCCTAGCCGTGGCAGGATGAGGTACCTGCCAGCCGCAGAGATCGCGGCATCTATATACAGCGCCTCATGGCGCACGTCGCTCTACTGCCCAAAATACGCCACAACCAACAAAATGCTCAATTCCATAAACATACAAAAACCGCCAGATAAGCTCCTTTGGCGGCTACAGAAATTTATATGAATAACATTATTTTTGGTAAAGCTCCATCGCGTCGAGATCTATAACAAAGCGCCCCGCTGTCAGTAGGTCTGCACCCAACAAACCGTTGATCCCAAAGTGGGCGTCAAAGTTAGCAAAATCCAAGTTTACTTCCGAAACTTTAAACGTTCCAAATTCAACCGAATCAATCTTCTTACGGATTGAGCGCTCCACGCCACCGATACCATGCATGACAACAATTTCATCGTCTATTTCGCCATAAATACCTATATCATCTACGGCATCCATCGAGATTACTGAGTGACTTGCACCAGTATCAAGAACCAATTGGTCAATGGTTCGGCTCTTTCCTCGAAATGTCAACGTCATTGTGACGAATAAAAGACCATCAATTGGGTCGATCTTCAACTGGTGACCTCCTAAAACCCACACGAGACACGACTTCCATAACCAATTCAGGCTTGCTCGTATGGTAGACATAGTTTGCGTCTCTAGATTTCAAAAGTTCCCTGGTAGCCTCTTTCGGATCTGGTATGGGGCGAATAACCGCCATTTCATCTACATACAACTTGTTGCCATGCTGATGGGACTTTATCGCCTGTACAAGCACAAATTGATTCGGGAATAACTCACGAACCTCGGACCACAACATGAGTAATCACCACCCATTTCACTCGCTATGGCAATTATACCATTTACCTTAAAATACAGGTTCGGCTTGTGTAGCATAATTACTTACAGAATCCAGAAAATTACTTGTGAAATATTTATTCATGGAACAGCAGAAAATCCGTCCTATTTAAGGCTCAATGAAACATCCATTCGGTAGTCAAAAAAATAGCTACAAATGCCAAGAAGATCAAGATAGATCCGCTGTAAAATTTCGATGTAAACCCGGACTTTTTGTCAGAAGTCTTTAACCCCCATAGACTGGTTGCTAACAATCCCACTCCACTCATAAAGACAACGAAAAATAGTCCCATGACAAGCGACCCTGTAATCCCTATGGACATGCCCACAACCGCCTTCCCCGATTAACTCAGCTCTTCTGCCCGCTTGTTCAAGAAGCCCCAACGAAACGAATTGAGTATTTATGCAGTTACTGGTACACCGCTCAGAGGCCGTCCCGTGAACTTATGAACGCTTAGCAGCATGCCCAGACCGATACTCGTCCTCCAATATGCTCATGATAATGGTATCGTAGTAGGTGTTATTGTAGTAATGTGCGTCTCTGAGAACTCCCTCCCGCTTGAAGCCAACCTTCTCATAAACATGGATAGCTCTCTCATTAATCGAATAAACGTCAAGATCAATGCGATGCAAATTCAAAATGCCAAATCCATATTCCAACATTATAGCCGTAGCTTCAGTCCCGTACCCACGTCCAGCCAATTGTGTATTAATAGCAATCCTAAAGTTCCCACTGCGATTCTTAGGGTTGTCCATATCCGTTATGGCTACATCGCCGATTCATCGTTATCCTGTAGGAATATCCCGAACTGAACCCTTGTATCATCTTGGACTGTTGCATCGATATAGTTTTCGATTTGACGCCTTGTGAACGGTCGCTGTGTACCAGTTAAACGCCGACCTTCTAGGTCATTATTTACATATTGGTAAAGATCGGTTGCATCTTGAGGCTCAAGACAACGTAGATAGACTTTTTCGCCCTGAAGGTACTTGATTGCTTCAGACATTTAATGACACTCCTTTAATACGGTCTTCTTGAGTTTAACTGCTCCAATGCGCAATAAGTCTGAAACTTGCTTTCTGCTATGTAAATGTAGAATCGTCACACTGTCATTGCGGAATTGCTGCCTCCAATAGTTGGACAGGATACCCTATTTCACCGAATATTTTTACCATCGTGTAATAGGTACTACCAGGGGGATAGTCTTGGATTTCACCTACAACCTTATATTGGTGTAGCTCATAAAATGTTCGTGCCTGAAATTCAAATGTAGTTAGCAGTACCTTTGTTGCACCCTTCTCCCTAGCGATCGTCTCTACTTTATTGAGTAAGAGTGTACCTAGACCTTTGCCACGACATCCTTCACTCAGCCAAAAATCGTGAATCTCCAGCCAATTCCAATACACTTCGGCTGAAATTCCGCCAATCCAACGGTTATCGTCATCGGATACGATAATGGTAATTGGTTGAACCGAACCCTCTCTCCGTGCTTCACGATGATGAATTGAATGATCGTTATTGTATTCTCTTATCTTTTGCTTCAGGAAGGCTGAAAACTCTTCTCTTTGTTCTAAAGAAACATCTATGGAATAGTTCGTGGTTATCTCCTCACTCTTCAACAAACCCTATAGTCTCAGAGTTGCAAATCTGAAACGCATCTTTATGCATATATCTACAGGGCTTTCACTTTTCGAGACCCTGTGTCTTAAATAACTGATTACTCCTTGTAGGCCGAAATGAACAAAAAGAGGGGAATTCTCAGCCTTCGAACGTACTCCTCATGGTCCAGTTGAGACGGTGAGGGGTGAGATTCGCGAAGCGATTTGACCACCAATCCCGCTTTTTGAACTGCCGAAAAATAGTCTTCAACTGTGCGGTGATACTTGACCACCGTACCACCAAGCCATGGATAATTACGCTCACCCGTCTCAAAGTAATTGTCAACGATCCAGTCCGCTCTTCGTTTGGAGCCTTCTTTACTTCGGTTACAAGAAGTGAGCACGGGGTGCTCGACTGAAAAACGAATCGTCCGCCTGGAACAAGTGTTTTATAGACGTTTCGAAAGCATTCCTCAACGTTTTCGACATAGTGGAGTGCGAGGCGAGACACCACAAGGTCGAATGAAGCTTCTGGATAGTTCCAGTCCTCAATCGAAGAGAGAATGATTTTCCCAGATGTGCCTTCTAGCGTATTTCGTCCAGATTGCGCCATGTTTTTGGAGCCTTCTAGCCCAACATACCGACGGCAGCCGAGCTGGAGGGATGACAGACCAAAATCGGCGTTTCCACAACCAAGGTCGAGTATTGCACAATTTCTCACATTGCCAATTAATTCCGCAAGGATTGGTTTTTCAATAGTGTCGTTAGGGTTTTGTGACCATGTTCTATGTTGCATATAGGTGCTGAACACTGACGGCTGATCGTAAAAATCTGACCCCCTATGAACCATACCATTACCTCCATTCACAACATATACAACTTTAAGGTTCATTCATCTTCTTGAGCTTTTCTACCCCACAACGTAATATCCATAAAATATCAATACTGAATAATTATACTTTGACGACACCGACTCAGACCCTCGCCCCCCTTTAATGATAAAGGGCTCATGCAGGTTTCGCACGAGCCAATGTACTAAATTTACTTTAAGTTGAAAATGCCCTTCCCAGTTTCCATACTTAGTGGCAATGATGAGTGTTCATGTGTTATTGTCCAAGATTCATTTTCTTTTCTTAAACCGAAGGTAAACCTATTTGTCATCTGACGAAGTTTCTCTCCAGATGCATTGTAGGCTGCGTACAGAACATTACAATGAACGAAAGCGAGACTTGGATTTTCCTCCACTACCACATCATTAAAGTCTACCTTAAGTAATACACCCTCATCATTTAAGCCATTAAACCACCCGTTCACACTTTCTTTCCATCGGGAAACGCCGATGCACTCCCAGTCTTCCCAACAATCATAAATATGGACATCAGCCGCGTATGCAGATATAAATCTCTCCACATCTGTCTCATAAACGGCGGAACTATAATTGGCCAAAACATCCTGAATGTTTGCAAACCTTCTCATGAATTCATCTCCTCTTGTCAGACAAACCCCACGGTAGTTATATCAGTACATTCGGTATAGTCGATATTGCAGATAACTGCCCTGGTCCAGCAATCGACCTTTGCCGTAAGTGAATAATCATCCAATTCAATCGGACCGGGGGTCCTGGACTTAAGCTCTCTAGATTCCCAGAAACCCAGTACGTCCTCGGGTTATGACAAGTGTTTTCAAAACGTGTGACGTACCATTTCATATGTGTGCAAGAGACAGTCCCAGCATAGAAGAAGAGCCCTGAAGGGCTCCTCCTCAGTTTGAACTGACTACCACTCGTCTCTTTATGTCGTCTAACGGTTGAACCTCAATCACGAACTCATGATTATCCAGTCCATGAAGATTCGCGTTGTGGTATTGAATAATCTTCGTTGCAGATAGTTCATCTCGATCCGATGTGGAATGTGCGTCTGCGACCAGTGTCACATGGTAGCCAAGTGAAAATGCATGTCGACAGGTAGTGTCCACACAAACTTCCGTCTTGAAGCCAGCTATAAGCACATGTTCCACCCCGCGAGACTTCAAATACTCATCCAACCCTGTCCGAAAGAATGCGCTCGTCGATGTCTTATGAAACACTACATCGGCTTCGGCTGGTGTAATTTTCGGATGAATGACACTCTGAGTCGCGTCTCCTTGACCAATATCATCATCCATAATGTAAATCACTTCCCACCCAGCTTGGTGGGCTAAGGTTAGAACATTTGCAATCTGATGCAACACTTGATCCTTGGCATGTACATTCATGCCGTCTACTAAGCCTACTTGACCATCCACAATTAACACTGCCGTTTTCAATACGTAAGTCCTCCCCGTTGGTGATTTGTAACCAGCACCAACGGCAGGAAGTCGAATCAGCTTGTTACCCGACCATCCCATCGTTGGACACTGGTAATCCCTAAGACTGCTCCATCAGCTTGAAATCGCGCCATGTGTCCCACCTCCTTAACTCCATGCTTTTACCATCGTCTTATTATAACTCTTAAAACACTCAGATAACGACATTAAATCCGATTTATTGAGAGAAGTCATATTGACCTGGCCTGCCCTTAAGTCCCACAGTAGCAGCGTAACACCGCCGCATTTTTATGCAATCGTCGCGCCATTACGCTTGCTTCCTGGGGATAATGCTCTTCGTTTGTTCAGCACGGTTTGCCGTTTAATTGTTGCCACTTTTCACGGCGCAACACATATTCTCTTTCCATCAGTTCTGAATCGTACTTGGGATTGAAACGTGGGTACAAACGAGCAAGTTCAAAACCTGCACTCTCCATGGATAAACAGGAGTTTGTGTTTAGTTCCCATGCTGACGCACGTATTTCTTCTACGCCGAGGTCTGTAAATGCATGGTCGTAAACGAGTGACCTTGCCTCCTTAGTGTATCCTTTTCTCCAATAAGGTTTTGCAATGCGTTGTGCGTCAAATGTCACTAGGCGGTGTTCGTCAGATATAAACGGGACGCCAATCCAGTATATCCCGACCATCTTATCTGTTTTGGACTCCCTGATAGACCAAGCAAAAATATCAGGATGATTTGCATAGGTTGCTAAAACAACATCCCTAACTTCATCTACATCAATCGGAATGTGGTTAGCTGTCCACAAATGCATATCGGGCTCTTGCATTGCCTCAAACCATTCTGGAGCATCTCCGTCAACATCGATTGGGCGAAGTGTCACACGTTGTCCTTCGAAACTCTTCATTGGCGTACCCATAGGTTCCCTCCACGTGGAATTCTTACGCCGCTCTCCTGCCTCAAGGGTCTAGGAACGACACCATTTTGCCTTTGAATATTCATGCAGAAAAATGAATGCGTCTCAGGCATTTACCGTGATCAACGAGTTGCTGCGAAAAACTCTTTCGCGATGGAGTTGATTTCGTTGGGTTTCTCTACAACACTCCAATGGCCACAGTCCTCAATCTCATGCAGTCTTGCGTGAGGTATATACCTTATAATCAATCTTTCTATCTCTCTCGGTGATAAAATGTCCGCGCTTCCTTGCACAATGGTGATTGGAATGTCACTGAGTCTGGCCACGCATTGAGATAAATCGTAATGAGATATGATATCTTCGCTGATGAGTTGATTTGCGGTAGCATTCATTGGGTAAGTCGTTTTTTTAGTCAGCGTCTCTTCCGAATACATAATAAGGGTCGAGAATATGTAGTACGCTTTCGAAGTTTTTATTCCCCTTACGTAGTGCCCTGTCCACCCTAAACAGTCTGAATTTGTCCCTAAGAGAAAGTCTACGGAACAAATTACCTTTGAACTTTTTGAAGCCTTCAGATGTAATACCAATAGCAGCAGTTAAGAAAATCTTGTTAATGAGTTCTGGATGTCGCGTAGCATATAGCAGTGCAAGCATTGATCCCCATGATTCTCCAAAAAGGCTGATTTTATCGAGACCTAATTCTGTCCGTAACAACTCAAGTGTCTCCACTTCCTCTTCCATTGAGTATTGGTCACTTCGCTCAGACTTGCCGCAGCCTCGCTGGTCATATAATACCAACTTAAACCCCTGCGCCATTGGCAAAACGTGTGGAAGAAAAAATCCATGCTCACTTCCTGGACCGCCATGAAGAAAGACGATTGGTTCACCATCCCCAATAATTTTCGTATACACTCTTTGACCATTTAAGTCGATGAAGTTCTCAAGAGTCACGCTTCGCCCGACCTTCCCCACATAGTTTTCTAGGATGTTGCTCAATTAGACTGACCCATAGTGATAGAATCCGGAAACCTCTTTACTGTCTTTAACCCCTGCGAACATAAATCGCTTCACCGGATGCAAACCGCAAACCTTAAGCGTCGCAGGACCTATCGCTTCCCATTCAGCGCTACTTCGCCAAAACTTTACATACCACCATGGAGAATCAATGGTATACATCACCCATGCCGATTTGCCGCGTAACAAACCTTTTGGTGGCAATCCTTTGTATTCGTAAGCAAAACCGGCAGCCAAAACTCTGTCAAAAAAGCCTTTCAAAACCGCTGGTGCTCCGTACCACCATACTGGGTAAATAAAAATCAGATGGTCAGCCCACACGATCAGATCAAGGTAATTAGCGGTCTCCAGATCATACATATATGACCAGTACGTTCATTCGTTTAAGTCTCTCCCTGCTTATTAAGCGCTATTAGTCTATACGGGAGATTGCCAATTAGACCTAGTATTAATTGAGTGAACCTTGCCGTTACCCCGAGTAACCCGAGGATCTCCAAATTGTGTAATCATACAGTCCCATTGCGTCAATTGGCTGAATTCTTGCCCTCGTTAGAAGAGAGCGAGGATGCTTAACCGATGCCCCTTGAACACGCTTACAAATGGAGCTTTAGACCTTCGTGTGAAGCTGTAAAACCAAGTCGTTCGTAAAACCTCAAGGCGTCTGGACGCTGTTTGTCTGTGGTCAATTGTACGATATGACACCCTCGTTCCTTCGCTCTTTGTATTGCGTATTGTATTAGCTGACTCCCCAAACCTTTACCACGCTCGCTTGATGTCGTTTTTGTCCGCTTTCCCCCTCCTTAGATTCCTTAGGAGTGTAAGGTTGCTAAGAAGTTTGTCACATGCGGAAGCACAAGGTCACTGCGCGTGAAACTGGAGGTGTGATTCAAGCTTGGCAGCGCAACCAAGGTGGCATGGGCTATGTGATGGGTGCACTCCTGAACTGCCGGGTATCGGGAATCTGCCTCTCCAACGAGCAGTAGACAGGGCATGGCCATCGTCTTCTGAACCTCATTCAAGGCCGGCCGTTCCTGTGCTGCTGCTGCAAGTGCTTGGAGGTCATTCGCCAACACTTGTGGCCTTAGCTCTGGCGGTACGTGTTGTTCCACCACATCCTCAAGGGACGCAATAAATGCATCGGAGTCTGTGCCATCCACCTGCCGGAAGGCTCCCCAACTGCGATCAGCATACGGATGCGCTCCATTGATTAGCAAAGCATGGATCCGCTCCGGGGCATATTTCGCCATTCCGAACCCAATCCATCCCCCCATCGAGTAACCAAAGAAGTGCGCCCGTTGAATCTGCAGCGCATCCAGGACGGCAACCACATCTCCGACGAATCTTCGCAACGTATAGTCTGCTGCGTCATGCGGTTTGTCACTGGCACCATGACCGCGGGCATCAATCAAAATGCACTGGTAGTCTCGGCTCAGTGCTTGGACGTAACCAAACTGTAGCCATGCCTCCAGATTACTTGTAAAGCCGTGGTGCAGCACAATTGGCTGTTCTATGCTGTTTCTAATTGTCAAATTATGCCGAAGCCTGGAGTGCTTCGAGCCGTACAAAAAGAATGTTGTTCTCCAAGTGAATGTGTTTGAATAAATCCGTTTCAAGTTCTTCCAGTTTACGAAACGTCCGCTCGTAAGTCCGACACCCGTCAGCAGGCACTGTGAAACCCTCTGTTACTTTTCTGATTTCCTTAATCAGATTTCCTGCATTATCGTGCTCTGCATTTAGTTCCTCATTTAATTTAATGGTCTTATCCAGCAGTTCTGCACTGGGGTTAGCCTCATACTTCTTAATCAACGGGAAGACTCCTGTCTCTTCCTTGATGAGGTGTTCCTCCAGTTCCATCTTGAGAGAATGAAACAGGCGGTGAACCTGGAGCAGGGTATCGCCATGGTTCTCACCGTGGACCCGCAGAATCTTGGTAGTCAACTGACTTAGTACGGGTAGCTCCTGGTGGAGGTAGGCGTGGTGTGTGTTGACGACGTGATCGACTAATTGATGAAAGGGAGCCTCTGTCCAGTCCACCGTATCAGCATCGGCTGCTTCGTTTTGTTCGAACGCTTGATTCAGTTGATTTAGAACTTCCTGTGCAAGCAAGCCCTGTTCCTCTGCTGCTGCTGACAAAGGTCTGTCCCCTCCGCAGCAGAAGTCGATGGATTGCTCCTGCAAAATATCCCCCGCCTTTGGAAACTTTGCAACAATGTCGCCGATTTTATCCGTCACTGCAAATGTCATTATCATCTGTCCCTTCTCTGATTTTTATTTTGCTTGGCTCTCTTCTCTCCACTGCCCATTTTCTAATGCAATCTCGTTACATTTTCACTGCCATGAGTCTAACGTGGGCTGCGCCCATTTGGTTCACCACCACGTTCAGTCCCATACCTTCCAATGCGTTGATTAAGGGCTGCGTTCTGTGGGGTACGTGAATCTCTACTACCGTATTGGGCGGAGCCGTGTCAACGACTTGGAGAATCTCACCGCGAGGATGATGACCTTGCATTATCAGCTGACGAACGTCCATCGTAATGTGATTGTCTTGGCGTACGACTTCTACCACTTTGAGTCCCTCCTTGATTGCTGTGGCATCTTGTAGGTTCATCTTATGGCAATTCGCAGGTTGACTCCTTGACGCAAATCAAGTATTGAAAAAAAGTGAGTGGAATTGTGACAATCAGGGTTGAAGAAAGGAGCTTGGAAATGCAGCAGTTCCTTGAAACAAAACGAGGGCGAGAGAAATCCCGCCCGTTGAGGGTCTACATATCCCTAGCTCTCTTGATTCTTTTACTCCACCGTGACATTCTCAAGCTTTGCACCGTAACCTTGGAGAATGGCATAAGTCAGTTTGTCCATGACTGCGCCGTCAAAATCTGCCTTCTTCACGTTTGTTTTAAACGACACGTTCATAAGCGTCGCATTCTTAAATGTCGTCCCCTTCAGTCCTGCCTTATTAAAGACGGTCTGGTTTAAGGTCAGTCCATCAAACGATACAGATGAAAGATTTGAGGAACTGAAATCTGTTCCATCGAGCCTTGCGTCTTTAAAACTGGCTCCTTTAAGGTTTGCAGCCGTTATTTTCGTTCGCGTGAGGTTTGCACCGTCAAATTTGACATTTTCCAAATTGCTGGCCTTAAAACTGCTCTCTGACAAATCGGCGCCGCTAAAGTCCGAATTTCTTAAGTTGCTGGCATTAAACTTTCCGTCATGTACAGTAACTTGTCGAAGGTCAGAGTTCTCCAGATTGCTCATAGACAAATTCATACCAACTGCCTGTTGCATCTGTCTGGAATTCTCACCAATGGCTCCAATGAGCTCTGACACTTCTCCAATTGAATTAACGGTCATCTCCAGTGCGGTCTCATCGTCGTACCCTTCTTCCTTCAAATCTTGCATTCTTTCTTGCAAATTTTGAAGGAGCTCTTCTTTCAACTCCACCATCGTTTTCAGTTCTTCGTGAGACGAAAAGACTTTGTCGAGGTGCTCCCTTAATGTATCCGTCATATTTCATTCCCCTTCTTAAATCAGGTTGTTTAAGATCCGTTGCACATTTTCCCAATTGCGCTTGTTCTGTTCGTAGGTATCTTTGCCTTTACTCGTAATGCTGTAGTACTTGCGGCGTCCGCCCTGAGTCTCGTCGCCCCAGTAGGATGTGATGGCCTCCTCTCGTTCCATTCTCTTTAACGAGGAATACATAGTGGCTTCCTTCAACTCGTACTCGCCATCAGAACCAGCTGACACAAGTTTTGAGATTTCATAGCCGTATTTGTCCGTATCCATCAGTAATTTGAGAATGATGGTATCAATATGTCCTCTAATCATGTCTGAGGTCGTTGCTGCCATGTGTATCACCTCTTTGCGTATAACATATATCATATTACTATGTATGTCAAAGTACTTTGATGCAGATGTATGTGCTGCAAACAAAAAGAGCTGTCGATAAAATCGACAGCTCTTGACGACCACGCAAATGCGCAAGACTTGGGCCTCACCACATAGCCCGCGCAGCCTTCCGCGACTATCCCTGCAGCAACAGCCGCTCTGGGTCCTCTATCATCTTCTTGATGGCCACCAGGAAACTGACGGCTTCCGAACCGTCCACAATGCGGTGGTCGTAGGACAGTGCCAGGTACATCATTGGTCTGATTTCCACATTCCCGTTCACAGCAACCGGACGCTGTTGAATCGTGTGCATCCCCAAAATACCTACCTGCGGTGCGTTCAGGATTGGTGTTGAGAAAAGCGATCCGAATACGCCTCCGTTTGTAATCGTAAACGTCCCGCCCTGAAGGTCGGAAAGAGCCAGATTATTGGCACGTGCCTTTTTGGCCAAGCCAGCAACTTCCTGTTCAATCTCGGCAAAGGTGAGTCTATCCACGTCCCGTACAACAGGTACAACCAGTCCGCCCTCCGTGGACACGGCGATACCAATGTCGTAGTGGTCCTTCAAAATCATATCCTGACCGTCAATCTCCGCATTCAAGCGCGGGAACTGCTTTAGTGCACCTACAGCAGCCTTTGAGAAGAACGACATGAAGCCCAGGCCGATGTCATGCTCTTCCTTGAAGCGTTCTTTATGGCGCTTGCGGACCTCCAGCATGTTGGTCATATCTACTTCGTTGAAGGTTGTGAGCATCGCCGACTGCTGTTGTACTTCCACCAGTCGTTTGGCAATGGTTTGGCGGCGGCGCGACATTCGTTCTCTTTTTTCATCCGATCTCGTTGCACCCTTCACACCAGCACCACCCGCTGCCGGTGTCGCTGCCTTGCCCGCAGTTCCGCCTTGTTGGGACGGCGCTTGCGGCTGCGGCTGACCTGCTGCAGATTGACCCTGACCTTGGGCGGGCTGTGCCCCCTTGCTTGCCTGCCGCAACACATCCGCTTCTGTAATCCGACCCAGACCACCGCTGCCTTGTACATTGGACAAGTCAACGCCTTGTTCCTTGGCTAAGCGCCGGACCGCGGGCGTAGTATGAGGCGGCACGGACCCGTCAGGTGCTGCAGCACCGGCGCCGGAACCTGCAGTCGTTTTGCCAGCGTCTGCTTTATCCCCCGCGTCTGATGAAGTCTGTTGTGCCGGTTTCGCCTCTGCTTCAGCTGACTCGGTGTTGCCGTCCGCTGCACCGCCATTGTCTGAAGCAGTCGAACCGTCCCCAGGGGTTGCCCCGCGATTGTCCGAACCGCTGCTGCCGTCAGCCCCTGCACCGGCATTACTGCCGCCAGCAGCGTTTTGTCCGGCGGCAATCGTTCCAATAGATGCACCAACTTCCACCGTATCTCCAGGCTCTACCGATGTACTTTCCAGAACACCCGCCTCTTCTGCCATAACTTCAATGTTCACCTTGTCTGTTTCCAGTTCAGCAACTGCTTCACCCAGTTCCACAGCATCACCAACACTCTTCAGCCACTGAAGCAGGGTACCTTCGAGAATGGATTCGCCCAGTTCAGGAACCTTAATTTCTCCCATCTTCAATCCCTCCTGTCATATCCGCCTGCAGGATGTTCTGCTGCTAGTGTTTGGTCCATCAGTCGTCCCTGTCTGCTTTTGTGTACATTTGCGCTGCCTTCAGCCGGACTTGATTGCTCCGACCTCCCTGAATAGTACACAGGGATGTTTTCTCCGAACAATTCCTTAAGTCGAGGCTCAACAAAGAACCACGATCCCATATTTGCAGGTTCTTCCTGCATCCAGAAGACTTCTTCCAAGTTGGGATAACGGTCCTGCAACTGCTTCAAATGCTCCCACGGGAACGGATAGATCTGTTCTAACCTGGCAGCTGCAATCCACGCGGGAACCCCGCCCTCGTATTCGCGAAGAGCAGCGGAAAAATCTACACCGACTTTTCCTGAAGATAAAACAAGACGGGTTACAGAATCTGTGTTTTCAACAGTCGCATTATCCATCAACACAGGTTGGAAGGAACCTTCCGTTAACGCCTCGCGGCTCGATACCACCTGTTGATTGCGAAGCAGGCTTTTGGGGGTCATGACAATCAGCGGCCGCGGCAAAGTTCTCTGCATGACTGCTTGGCTGCGCAACAGATGGAAATACTGAGCCGCAGATGTCGGATTGACAACGCGCCAGTTGTGCTCGGCTGAGAGTTGCAGGTACCGCTCCAAACGTGCGCTCGAGTGCTCCGGACCTTGCCCCTCATAACCGTGAGGAAGCAGCATGACCAACCCGGAGGGCTGTTTCCACTTTGCCATGCCAGAGGCAATAAACTGGTCTATAATGACCTGACCAGCATTACTAAAGTCACCGAATTGGGCCTCCCACAGCACAAGTGCATCCCGGGCCTGCACACCGTAGCCGTATTCAAAGCCAATGACAGCCGCTTCGGACAACGGACTGTTGTGGAGTGCAAACGACACCTTTGCCTTATCCAAGTGTTCCAGAGGACTGTAGCGCAACCCAGTCTTTGCGTCGTGGAGCACTAGGTGTCGCTGACTGAATGTGCCCCGCTCTGAATCCTGACCTGTCATCCGAATCGGTGTGCCTTCAGTCAAAATAGAACCAAATGCCAAGGCTTCAGCATGTGCCCAGTCGATTTTGTCATCATCAAAGGCTTTTCTGCGCCGCTCCAACACACGTTGCAGTTTGTTGTACACTGTAAAATCTGAAGGTCTGGTTAAGAGTGCTTCATTAATCTCCTTTAAAACCTCCAGAGATACACCAGTTTTCGGCGCTTGCTCTTCAATGATCTCGCCAAACTCTTCTTCCTCTTGAGATTCTTCTTCACGTTTCACTTTTTGATGCGCTTCTTGAAGCTTCTTTTGTACCTGCTCTGCCATATGCTTCGTTTCCTCTTCGGAAACAATGTCTGCAGACTGCAGGATTTGGGAATAGATCTGCCTGACGCTGGGATGGCCGTTGATTTTCGTATACATGCTGGGCTGCGTCGGCATCGGGTCATCCATTTCGTTGTGGCCCCAGCGTCGGTAGCCAACGAGATCGATGAGAAAATCCTTGTGAAATTGCTGCCGATAAGCATGTGCAAACAACACCGCGGCAATACAGGCCTCCGGGTCATCAGCCGACACGTGCACAATCGGTATTTCAAAGCCCCGTGCCAAGTCGCTGGCGTAGCGGGTGGAGCGACCCTCATCTGCATCTGCCGTAAAACCAAGCTGGTTGTTGGCAATGATATGAATGGTACCGCCCGTCTGGTATGCGTCGAGACCGGACAGGTTGAGTGTTTCAGCAACAATGCCCTCACCCGGAAATGCTGCGTCGCCGTGGACCACGATGGCCAGGGACTGATTAGCATCCTGCGTCGGCTGTCCCCCGTGGCTTCTGTCATCCTGCTCCGCCCTGGCGAAACCCTCCACTACCGGGTTGACGAATTCCAAATGGCTCGGATTGTTGGCTAAGACCAAATGTGCCTCTCGTACCCCGGCTTCCTTTACATCGCGCCGCGCACCCAAGTGGTATTTCACGTCGCCTGACCACCCGTAGTTGATGCCCATTGAACCTTCCGACGGCACCAACTCCTTATTCACGGAGGTGTGAAACTCTGAAAAGATGGTCTCATAGGGCTTGCCCAGAATGTGCGCCAGCGTGTTTAAGCGTCCGCGGTGAGCCATGCCCATCATGACGCTCTTGGCTCCGCTTGCCACAGCCTCTGTAATCAGCCTGTCGAGCATGGGAACCAGCATATCTACACCTTCGATGGAAAAACGCTTTTGGCCAACGAATGCACGCTGCAAGAACTTTTCCAACTCATCGACATGAATCAGTTGATTTAGTAAGTCTCTCTGGTCAGCTTCAGACAGTTTCTCGCTGCCCTCGCTCATTTCCACTCGCTGACGAAGCCACTCCGCTTCTTCTGAGTTATCCACATGGGCGAAGTCAAAGGCGAGAGACTGCGTATACAACTGTTTTAAACGCCGGACCGCGTCCAGAGCCGTAGACACCGCAGACGGAGCATCGTGCCAGACGTAACTGGCCGGCATGTTGCTTAATTCAGCTTCAGACAGTCCATAATGAGCCATCTCCAGCACTGCCACAGGATTCGTCTCTTCTTTCAACGGATTCGTCCTTGCAGCCAGATGGCCATACTCTCGCAGATTCCGAGCCAGTTCCTGCGCCAAGCTCACCTTTGTTATATCCACCGCCGCAGTCTGAGCCGCACCCGCAATCTGAGCCGCACCCGCAGACGGCGCTTCTGAAGAAACCCCTGCCTGACCTGGTACCTGGAGCGGCTGCCATGCCGTGTCCGGCGGAGGTCCCCACTTTTCAAAATAGGATCGATACGCATCAGTGACGGAATTGGCATCTTTAAGGTACTCATCATAAACTTCCAGAACATAGGCCAAGTTTGGACCCGAGAGTTCAGCCCACGGTGCCAAATCTTCATTCTGCTGCATCAGTACCGCCTTCCTTTACACCTCAAATTCCAATTTTCGTTGTTCAAGCCTGATTGTTCAAGCACAGTGACTACTTCGGGCGCACCAACTACTTTGAGTGCACCAACTACTTCGGGCGCACCAACTACTTCGAGTACACCAACTACTTCGAGTACAGCAACTACTTCGGGCGCAGTTAGCTGTAGGAGACTGCAACTATTCCCAGTACTAGTTGAAGAACAATGACGGCAACACCTAGGACCACAATAGTGTTTGCCAGAACTCCCGGAAGTAACACAGACTTATTCCTATGGTACAAAGGTTGATCCTGTTCTCTCATTTTCATCCACTCCCTCTTCACATGTTCAGCTTTATCTTTGCCCGAATCAACTGTCTGCTTAAGTTTAAAGTTGCAGATTACAATATCACCTTGACGAAAATCAAGATAAAGATCAAATAAAGCAATTTTTTGATATTTAACACCAAAACAGGAGTTTTACAGGTGTCTTAGCTAGTCCAAGCTGTGCTGGGGCTGTAACTCCAACGCTCAGCCTGGGTCTCGCTGCAGGTGTAATCCTATCCCTGACCATATCCCTGACCCTAAACGCGGTCTCAGTCGCGATCGCCGTCTGCGCGCTCCCTTACTTCACTCAGGGTCGTTCCAACTTGTCTTTCACATGTACCACTCAGGTGTGATGTATATCACCTGGTTTTCCATCCAACCGTTTTATACTGAATGACAACAAGTTACTTGTAGAAACGAGGGATGAAAGGTGTGTTGTGAAGGAAGTTACTGTGAGGGAAGTTGCTGCTCAACTGACAGCCCGTGTGTGCGCCGCGTTCCGATATTTGCTCATCTCAACAATCACGAGGTGGATTTGCTGCAAGCATCCATCAAGTCCATTTCATATCGCAAAGGAGATTATATTTTTCGAAGTGATGAGCCATCCGATACACTGCATATCGTGAATTACGGGGCCGTTAAAATCTTCACTCTCTCTGAAGCCGGCAAAGAGCATATCCTGCGCTTTTTATTTCCTGGGGATTTTGCCGGGCAGTTTGCGATGTTTCAACAACAGCGTCACTATGCCAATGCTGTAGCTCTCGAAAACACGTCAATCTGCCACATCCACAGAGATGATTTAAAAAGAATTTTGGAATCCAATCCAGAGATGACCTATAGATTTATGGCCGCCCTTACGGAACGACTGCGTGAAGCAGACGAATGGGCAGGGGCCATTAGCATGCTTGATGTAGAAAGCCGCTTAGCAAAGACCCTGCTTTTGTTTCGGCAAAAGCATGCACTCGGGGATATGCTGGAACTTCCCGTTACAAAACGCGATTTTGCATCCCTGATTGGTATAACACCAGAAACACTAAGTCGGAAGCTGGCAGTCTTTGAAACGGAAAACATCATTGAATTAAAAGGAAAAAAAGGCATTAAACTCATAGACCCAAGTGCCCTTGAAGAGTTGTCGGGCGCCGTGTAAACAGGCCGCTGACGGGCCACTGAGTGAAACCGCAATTAAACCGCCGGACGCCGGGGGCGGAATCGAACGAATTAAACGAAATCGAATTGGGTTGAGCCAATCGGACTGAGCTGAACTGAACCGCGGAGAGAGGGCGGCCAGCCGCCCTCTCGCACTACCGCTGACGCCAGGCTGACAGGTCCCCATGCTGCGCGCCAGGTGCAACATCACGACCAGTGTTGGGCAAACGGATCCTCATACGGACTCCACATGCCGCCGTCAGTCGCGACATCACGACCAGTGTTCGGCGGGCCGATCCTCATGCGGATTCCATAGCAAATTCTCCTTCACCTCATGGACAAAGATGCACGGGACAACTAGAGTCATGGCATGACGATAGGTTAGGGGCGATCTCGTGGACTTCCACAATTCGTATGATAATCTCCTCAGTCGGCAAAAACAGAGTATTGACGCGGAAGTTGTAATCAGCCGCAAGTCCAGTTCGCAGCACGCAGAACGAGCATTTTTAAGAAACGTCTGGTGGCCTGCATTTCAAAACTTTGACGGACTGCATCCAGAATACGAAATTCTTGACTTTAACGAGGGGCGCAGGCATATCGATTTTGCCTATATTCAGCCTCATTTTCGAGTCGCCATCGAGATCGATGGGATCGGACCGCACTGGAGGGATATATCCCAAGAGAGGTTCAGCGATCATTGCAATCGCCAAAATCATCTTATCATCGACGGATGGTACGTCCTGCGATTCACCTACATGGATGTGCAGCACAGACCAAGGCTCTGTCAACGCACCATCCAGCAACTTTTGGGGAGGCTGTCAGGCGATGCAGCCAGTGCAGTCAATCAACTCCCTCTCATAGACAGAGAGATTGTCCGCTTTGTCTTGGGTCGGCCGTTCCCCGTCACGGTCGCAGAAACAGCCGCCCACATCCAACTGAAAAGACACGCTACCATTCGCCATTTGAAGCTATTGACTGACTCCGGCTGGCTTGTACCAGCCAGCGGTACCCGACGAGTCCGCACCTACCGGATCCACCCTTCCTATGCAGATGTGCGATTGTAGGGATTGCGGATGCTGGGATGCGAGGCTGGGATGCTGGGATGCTGGGATGCTGGGATGCTGGGATGCTGGGATGCTGGGATGCAATAGGGATCCTTTCTCTCACTAAGACACCACCGCCAATCGTTTAAGGATCCCATTGATCACTATCGCGGATTCCGGCCCAGGGATAGTGATCCCATCGATCCCTATCATGAAGCTGTTGCTGGCTCGCGACTCACATTAGTGATCGTTTGTGACCTTATTATTTCGAGCCCCCACTTGTTAATGATCTCTGCGATCACTATCGCCGGCGAGCCCTGTCAATAGGGAGCTTTCCGATCACTATGTGGGAGTCAAAAGCGCTAGCAGGCCCCCTGCCGGTAGACCGACCACCACCGGGACGCCGGGACGCATGGGACGCCGCGACGCGAGGCTGGGCCGCAATAGGGATCCTTTCTCTCACTAAGACACCACCACCAATCGTTTAAGGATCCCATTGATCACTATCGCGGATTCCGGCCCAGGGATAGTGATCCCATCGATCCCTATCATGAAGCTGTTGCTGGCTCGCGACTCACATTAGTGATCGTTTGTGACCTTATTATTTCGAGCCCCCACTTGTTAATGATCTCTGCGATCACTATCGCCGGCGAGCCCTGTCAATAGGGAGCTTTCCGATCACTATGTGGGAGTCAAAAGCGCTAGCAGGCCCCCTGCCGGTAGACCGACCACCACCGGGACGCCGGGACGCATGGGACGCCGCGACGCGAGGCTGGGCCGCAATAGGGATCCTTTCTCTCACTAAGACACCACCACCAATCGTTTAAGGATCCCATTGATCACTATCGCGGATTCCGGCCCAGGGATAGTGATCCCATCGATCCCTATCATGAAGCTGTTGCTGGCTCGCGACTCACATTAGTGATCGTTTGTGACCTTATTATTTCGAGCCCCCACTTGTTAATGATCTCTGCGATCACTATCGCCGGCGAGCCCTGTCAATAGGGAGCTTTCCGATCACTATGTGGGAGTCAAAAGCGCTAGCAGGCCCCCTGCCGCAGCGCGATCGAAGGCCCACGCTGATTTTCAGGTTTGTACTTTTGATAAGTTTGTCTCCCTCAGTCCGCATCATGTAAAGTAGTATGTACAATTTAGTATTGAGGAGATGGCACCTTTGGGAACTTCGAACTGCTTCGTGTGCGGACCTGAAAATCCATTTGGGCTTCATATGCACTTTCATCAGAAGGATGAAAAGGCTGTTGCGGAATTTATCTGTGAGCCCCGTCATTGCGGCTGGCCTGGTATTCAACACGGCGGCATTACCAGTTCTATTTTTGACGAAGCCTGTGCCTATGTTCCATTTTTTCGAGGACTCGTTGCCATGACGGCCGAATTAAAAGTCAACTATTCCAATCCTATTCACGAAGGAGAAAAAGTAACGGTTACGGCATGGCCCATTCGTACTACAAAGCGGCTCTTGAGTGTACAGGCAGAGATTACTGATACAAATGGCGTCGTCCGAGCCCGGGCGGAGGCCAAGATGATGGTCCTTACGGACAGGCAGATGGAGCAAGCAGGAATGGCTGAGTCCCCAATCTAATCCCACTTAGAATTATCCTCAGCTTTGCCAAAACCCGCGCACCCTGACCTGTTCGTCTGACCTGTTCGTCTGACCTGTTCGTCTGACCTGTTCGTCTGACCTGTTCGTCTGACCTGACCTGTCCTGTCCTGTCCTGTCCTGTCTTGTCACTTGTCACTCACCAAATTCCCCTAATATTCTGTTTTTATTCCAAGGAGAGATGACCACATGTTAAAGGCCGCTGAAAAACGTCGACATGACATAGAACAACGGTTCCAAAACTGGCCCAGACGCACTGTAGCAAGGCACTTTCAGGAGCAGTCGAAAGCGTACGGTGAACGCCCGCTGATTCTCACGCCAACCGAGGAATTCAGCTATGAAGAAGTCTGGAATCAGGCATGGAGTCTGGCAAAATCATTGATGGCGCTTGGGGTCAAACGACGGCAACATGTTGCTGTACTGATGGCCAATGAACCTGAGTTTGTATTTCTGTATTTGGCTGTTTCTATCGTCGGCGCTGTGTGCATCCCCATCAATACGATGCTGAAACGAGATGAACTGAAGTATCTGCTGGAACAATCCGACAGCGAGTGGTTGTTTATCCACCAGATGGCTGGAAGCGTAAACCACGGCGAGACTGTCTCACAACTCATGGATGCTCAACCTGGAACTCAAACTAATCAACCTGGAACTCAAACTAAAAAAACGGCGATTCAACAGGTGGTTTGCATTCCAAACGGTGGGAGCGGCTTGGATTCCCGTTTTACCTTGTGGGATGAGTTTGTATCTATGGGAGAGGCGACGCCGGACAGCGAGGTGCAATCCCGCTTCGACAGCTCAGGTTATCCGGATGAGGTGGCGAATATCATTTATACGTCGGGATCGACCGGATTGCCCAAGGGAGTCATGTTGACACACGACATGCTGCTGCGGTGCTCGTATTCCACTGCACTGAGCAGAGCTTTTCAAGACGGCAGGCGCATCTACACGGGGCTGCCGTTGTATCATGTGTTCGCGCTGGAAGAGGGCCTCTTGGCGGTGTCTTTTGCGGGCGGATGCGTTATTACAGCCTCCAACTTTGCCCCGGGTCAGTCGCTGGAACTGATAACAAACTACAAGGCCAATGATTTCTTGTGCGTCCCATCCATGTTGGTGGCGATGCTTAACCAACCCAACGTGGAGGACTATGATTACTCCTCCCTGCATTCGCTGATGTGTGCTGCTGCCCCGGCGCCGGTGCCAGTGTGGGAGCGTGCGCTGCGTATCTTTGGTGTGAGCGAAATTTGTACAGGGTATGGGGGGACGGAGGTGACGGGATCGACAGTGCATACTGAAGTAGACGATCCCGTCGAAACAGTGGTCACACGAGTCGGCCGCATCAAGCCGGCAGGGAGTACCGGATTGTCCGAATTTGGCGGTGCCAACGTGGAGTACAAAGTTATTCATCCCGAGACAGGAGAAGACCTGAACAAAGACTCCATCGGCGAACTGACAGTGCGCGGCAACATTGTGACGAGAGGCTACTACAACAAGCCGGAGGAAACAGCGGCTAACATCGATAAAGACGGCTGGTTAAAAACGGGCGATCTCGGTCGCATCGACGAACAAGGCTACATCGAGTTCCTTGGCCGCAGCAAGGATGTTGTGAAGGTATCCGGAGAAAATGTGTCACCCAAGGAGATTGAAGAGGTCATAACCCGCCATCCTGCTGTAGCGCAGGCGTATGTGGTTGGTGTCCCTGATAGGATGACAACAGAAGCAGGTGCTGCATTTATTGAATTGAAACCCGGAGAAACCTGTTCGAGACGGGAAATGATGAAGTGGTGCCAGAATCATTTGGCAAGATTTAAGGTGCCTCGGCACTACTGGTTTGTGGAGAGCAGTCAGTGGCCCATGACGGGATCGGGGAAGATTCAAAAATTTAGGTTGAAAGAGCTGGCACAAGAAAGACTCGGCGCAGATAGTCAGGTCACCGAAAAGACGCCGCAGTAAAACTTAAGACCGACGAGTGTGGAATGTCGCGAGTTAAATTATAAGAGGGAAGCCGTCAAATGCGGCTTCCCCTGATGTTTTGTTCCCCGACCTGTTTTGTTTCCGGCTTGTTTTGTCTCCCGGCTTGTTTTTTTCCAGGCTTGTGTTATTTCCCGACGCACGTATGCCCTGCGTCCAAATCGTCATCAAGTATATGCTACGTCGCGGCGAACAAAGAACAGCCACGCCAGCAGGTTCATCACAACAAAGTAGGCAATGACCATTGTGAGCGAAAAGCCTAAGGTCAATCCTTTGACCATGGGGCCGTTCACAACAAACTGAGACAAGTCGCTGTTGGTAAACAGAATATACTTGACCCAATGGTAGCTCAGCAGTGCCTGCACCAACACTCTGCCTACAACGAACGCCAGCAAGGAGATGGTGATAGCCAGAGCGCTGCTTCGGAATATACTGGATATCATGAAGGCAATCGTCGCCATCAAAATGAGTTGCACTAGCATAAATCCATATTGCATCAGCAAATACGCCACTGTCGGCATGTGTTGGATGTGCTGGTGCGCATCAGTATAAAAAGTAGGCGCGTCGGCACCGGTGAAACCGAAGAACAGTCCGCCAATAATGTATGACGCCACAAACATAAAGGCGGTTGCAAAGAGCCCAAACAACAGCATAGAAGTAAACTTTGCTGCCAGCACCTTGGTTCTGGTAGCGGTCTGCGTGAGGAGCATTTTGATGGTACCTGTACTGAACTCACTGGCCACAATATCCCCAGCAACGACGAGAATGAACGCGATGAGCAGGGTAGACAGGTTCTTGGCCTGTGCCGCAAACTTCCATCCCGTCGTTTGGTTGGGGTTGATGTTGTGAGCAATATCGTAGTTATTCATCTGGATTTGCGCTTGTAAAGATGACACTGCCGAAGATGACATGTGCTTCTTATTGTGACTCAGCGTTTGTTCCAATTGAGTATTCTGTACTGTCAAATTATGTTTCCAATTACTTGATGTCTGGTGCTGGTGCGTAAAAATGAGAATCGCGGCCAAAATTAGCGCGGCGACAAGAAACCCCATCATTATCCAAGTGCGCTTTCTCCGATAGATCTTCATGTTTTCGTTTCCAATGAGTTTCATCATTTCACTGCACCACCTGTCATCTCCAAGAAGGTTTCTTCCAGAGTTTTGCTTAGGGTTTGTACGCCGTAAATGCGTACTCCCTGCGAGTCGAGGGCGTGGACGACATCCGGAACTTGTTCCCGGGTTAAAAGCATCTGAAGAACTGCTGTTGCAGTCGATCCCGGTTCTACTTCCGGCACAGTTGCTCCCGCCGCAGTTGCTCCCGCCGCAGTTGCTTCCGGCACTGCGTTCTCTGTGGCAACGCCGTCCGGCGCAGTGGCTTCGGACACAGTTTCCTTGAGCGTTGCGCTCTCCGACACTGGTCTCTCGGAGGCAACACCTTCCGAAGCGTGGTTAGCAGCACTGAGTTTGGTATCTGTCTCCACTTTGAGGTCAGGAAACGCCTCTGTGAGAATTCTGCTGGCGACTGCTGCATTGTCGACTTCAATCACAACAGGCTGCTCCATGGCACTGTCTAACTGCTTGTCACGGATAGAACGAACGTCGATGAGTTTGCCCGATTGGATAATGGCAACGCGATCGCACATGAGTTCCATCTCTGACAACAAGTGGCTGGAAACAATGACGGCGATGCCTTCGTTGGCCGCCAGGTTTCGGAGGTAGTCGCGAAGTTCTCGGATTCCGGCGGGATCGAGGCCATTGGTAGGCTCGTCCAAAATGATGACGTCGGGACTACGAAGCAAAGCCTGTGCAAGTCCGAGCCGCTGCCGCATTCCTAAAGAATAGGTTTTCACCTTATCGTGAATGCGGTCTTCCAGTCCCACTTGCTTGACGACTTCCATGATGCGATCCTGGGTCACGCCGTTGGACATGTTTGCGTAGTGCTTCAGGTTCTGAAACCCTGTGAGAAATTTGTACATCTCTGGGTTTTCAACGATTGCCCCGACATGGCTCATAGCAGCCTTAAAGTTGTTGCGAACATCGTACCCGGCGATGTGTACATCACCCCGTGTAATGGAGATAAGGCCTACCATCATGCGGATGGTCGTCGTCTTCCCTGCTCCATTGGGTCCGAGCAAGCCAAAAACCTCACCCTTAGGGATATCAAAGGAAAGGCTGTCAACAATGGTTTTTCTACCAATCTTTTTTGTCAAATCTCGAATTTCGACAGCTGTGTTCGAAGTCATCTGCGTTCTCCTTATCTGCTGGTTAATCGACGGACTTTACACCCGTTATACGGTCTACATGAATGGATGGTTCACTTTGACTTTGGTCAGACAATCACATTGTAATGGTCGAATAGAGACAGAGCGCTGCGCCTCCTTTTGTTCCTCCTCTTTATTTGACGCCGGAAATTCGGTATTCACTGCAAACAATTTGAAAATTAATTTCGATATAAAGTGTTATCGAACATGTTGACTCCATCGTTACCAGCATCGTTGACGGCATCCAAACGAATCTGCAACTTTACTTTACACGTAGACTGTTCGCCTCTAGCACATGAGTTTAGTATTATTCTTCCCAAAATGGAAGAAGAATTACCGTCTGCTTATTTCTTCAATTTTGATACATCTGGCTAAACCTTCATCAATTTTATTTACTTCTACGCCACCGTGGTCTACAACCATACCCCTCCCCCGCCGCGCTGGGCCTTAGTCACGACGTCACCCATCTGCATACACTGATCAGAACGAATAATTGATGTAATGGGGGAACGATGCCGTGACGGACCAAGGAAGTTTCGGACAGAAGTCGATTGTCTTATCCTCAACCTATCCATCACAAGGTTGTGTGTCTCAGGGTGATGCAGCACCTGCATTTACTGCGGATGCTTTTGCAAAGGGAAAACAGCGGGAGGTTAAATTAGAGGATTACAGAGGTAAGTGGGTCGTTCTTGTCTTTTATTCAAGTGACTTTACCTTTGTCTGACCGACAGAACTGGCTGCGGTCGCAGTCATTTATCCGAGGCTGAAAGAACTGGACGCCAAAGTCCTTGCTATAAGCACAGACAGCATCTACAGCCACAAAGTGTTTAGTGAAACCTCTCCCTCAATGCAGCATGTAAGCTATGCCCTGTTAAGCGACAGAAACCACCGCATCAGCAGAAGTTACGGTGTGTTGAATGAGGAAAAGGGGACGGCAATGAGATCGACCGTAATTATCAATCCTGAAGGGCTCATCGAAGCGAAACTGGTGTATCCATCTCAGGTCGGAAGAAACACAGCAGAAGTCATTCGTATTTTAGAAGCACTGCAGTTTAACCGACAATCAAACTTGGGAGCACCCGCAAACTGGGTGCCTGGTAAACCAGGCATACCCATCGACATTTCACACGCAGGTAAAATATAGAAGCAAAAGCACTTAGCCACGGCTCATGTCGAGCTAAGCTGATAATAACGACTGGCTAAAACTCACAAACCCTATAATCCAGGACATGGCCCCACATCATTGTTTTGGAGAAACCAGGACTGCCTGATGGTTTTGCCATCAGGCTTATTTTGTCCTACAGTCTGCGACTGAATGTTTGCTAAAATAAGGACAAGACAGTTTTCCGGGAGCTGGTTCAAGTGGTGATTGCAGCCGTCATTTTTTGGATTGTCTTTTTAGGAGCCGCAGTGTATCTCTTTAGAACAGGACGAATGAAACCCTATGAGCTTGTTGTGTATATCACTGGCTTGGTGGGCGGCACCCTTATGACCCTTGCGGGAAAAAGTGCGCTCGGTTACTTTGGAGTTTTCTTGTTCACCTTATTTATGTTGTGGGAATTGGTACGAACAGTGAGAGAGAAAAAGTAATGGCGATGTCTGGACAAGGATGAGCAGACACTGCCTACCTGCGTGCCTACTTGAACGTTCTTGTGCCAACCGTTCTAATAAAGACGAGTAACAGAACTGCTGTGTAAATGAATCCCCAGGCTAAAGCCAAGATGTGTTGCCACACAGGAAAAGCCGACCATTGTGAAGCGACGGCGACAATTGGTGACACAGGAGGAAGCAGCCATGGAATAACGTGGACTGGCAGTGGCAGAGAGCGGACCATTTGCTCACTGCTTACTGCTAAAGCGGCTGTAAGTAAAGCCACCAAGACGGCGGTTCTCTTCTTTGCAATGAGGCTCTGTGTAAAGTACAGACCAATTGCTGTGCCCAGCAGTGCCATTGAGATGTTCTCAATGAATGCAATCGACATCTTACCTACTGTCAGCGATACTGCGAAACGCTGCAGCAGGATTGGATAAAGAAGCGAGCAGGCTGCGGCAAAAAGCCCCAGTAATATCGCATAAATGACTTTGCCAACAAGATATTTTTGAAGACTGCCCATGTGCAGAACTGTAATTTGCTGCTGTGTCGGATGTTCAAGATTTGTAAAGCCGTAGGCTAACCACAGGGATGCCAGGAAGACCCACATCCCTCCAAAAGAATAACTCTGCAGAACATGGTTCGAACTGTCGCTGTAGACAATCATGAGTGTTGCAAAGAGAAACAGAACGGGCGCTGTATACAAGTACGAGCGTAGATAGTAGCGGTGGATGTATCCTAGATAGTGTGTCATCAGTTTATACCTCGGGCGGACAGAGGGTTGAGAGACAAAATGGTTGCATTCAACTGCAATAATTTGTGCAGGACCTCATCACTCTTGCTGCGCGTCACATGAAAAGTGGTTCTGCCGTTTTGTCTCTTCATCCAGACCACTCCAGGAATGGTATCCAAAGACGCTGTATGAGTCTGCGACGGCACGTGAGCTTGAATGACAATGACCTCTTCGTCAGCGCTTTTCTGATTCAGGACATCGGACAGAATGTTCCCCTCATGGATATGTACGACCCGGTTTGCTAACAAATCTACAAGATGAGAGTATTCCAGCGGTGAAAATCGGAGTTTTGGAAAGCGTGCGGGTACGAAACCAATTTTGAGAGAATCCGGAGACACCCGTCTTGTTCCTTCAGATACGGGCTCCAATCCAGATATGATACGCAAAAGCGTTGTTTTCCCGGATCCGTTCTGCCCGACAACGGCTAAAGACTGAGGAGAATGAAGGGACAAAGAAATGTTACTGAGGACTGTGTTGCCTCCAAATTTCTTGGTTATGTTATCCAATCGCAAGATTACCTGGCCGGGAAAATTCACAGTGCCGCCCCCTTGCTGGACTTTGTTAGAAACAGCTCCATCTACTTTTCAGCAGCAATGAGATAGAAACGCTGTTACTTTGGAAATCACTGTGTCTGATTCAACATCTAAACACACGTGGTGACGCGAACGCGGAAGCTGGTGAATCTCGCGATGAGGTGACTGCACACTGTTATACACGTATTGCGAACTTTTGGGATGAATGACTTCATCCATGTCACCCTGAATAATACAAACCGGGACCGTCACCTTGTACAGAACTTGCTTTGCTCTTCGAACCACGCTTCCAAACTGGACTACACTGCTGGGAGGCGTGACCAAAAAACCGCTGGGACGCTTGCGCAGATACTCTGATTCCTCACTGGAAGACTGAAAGTGGCCCTTTAGGAAAACCTTTGCTTGTCGAAGCAAGAGTTCAGGGCTGGCATAATTCAAAGCCGGTGACAGCATGGTCAGCGAGGCAATGGGCTGTTTGCTGGCCAGTATTGCGGCAATAAGAGCGCCCATTGAAAAGCCGATGAGATGGACCGGCCCCCGCTCTAGAGCCTCTATGACAGGTTTTTCTGCGCTGTCAATCCACTGGTCTGCCGAGACCCCGCTGAGGCCAGAGTAGGTACCGTCGTGCCCCGCCAAGTGTGGAACGGACACGTGATACTCCAGCTCACGCAGTGCTTCAGTCAGCGGAGCCAACTCAGTTGGATCCCCGGTAAACCCGTGCAGCAAAACACAGTATTCCTCTCTCACAAGGTTCGCCTGCCTCATTGTAGACTCTCGCTAAATCCTAACTCCCAACTGGGATATGTCGGTCTCCATCCATATTCTCTCCTGGCCTTTCGATTCGATGCTCCCCGTTCCCAGCCTTCACAAGTCTGGCTTACAGGGGGCATAGGTGCACCTAATGCCTTTGCATACACTGGAACCCACTGTGTTCCAGGAGCAGGATTATCATCTACTATATTTACAGCACCGTTTGGCCACTGCAACGCTTCAACAGCAGCGTGTGCGGCATCCGCAACATGCAGGAAGGACTCAATGCCGGGCGTGGCCGTAAGTTCCCCTGCAAGTACTTGTTGGGCCGTCATTTCATCTTTGTCATACCAAGTACCGGGTCCATACAGTTTCCCGTAACGGAGTATCACGTATTGCGGGAGTTCTGAAACTGCGTGTTCTAAAGCGGTCACTCCACGGACGAACCGCCCTCTGGCACCATCAGCCTCACTGTCAAGGGCATCTGCTTCCACTGCGAGACCGTCTCCTAGTGCATAGGCCCATGCAACACTCTGCGCAACGATGTGATTGACTCCCGCTCTAAGACACGCATCTACAAGATTTCTTGGACCCTCGATTCGCACTCTGCTGTTCTCAGCAAAGTCCATGTCACTGAGAGCCGTGAGCTGATGCATCACAACATCGGGTCGAACCTCTCTCAGTACAGCAGTAAGGCTTTCTAAGTCATAGACATCTGCCACCACTGCACGGGCGCCAGTCTTTTCAATGGAAGCTGCTTTCTCAGTCCGTCGTGTTGTTCCGACCACTTGATGACCGGCTTGAACTAACATAGGCAGCAGCAGTCTTCCGACTGCACCCGTTGCTCCCGCAATAAATATCTTCATGAGGCTCCTCCTTGTGGCTGGTCTGCTCTTCAAAAGTGTTCTGTCCTTATGTACAGGTGGCATAGACAAGCACATCTTGTCCATTTCGCTTGATTTCCTTTTCGAGCTTCATGCCAATGTGCAGAGCGACTTTCCGTGATCCGGTGTTTCCGGGCTGAATGAGAGATACGAATCTGCTGTTCTCCAACTCCTGTGTTCCATACTCCTTTAGTCTCGCCGCGGCTTCAGTCGCATAACCTTGCATCCAGTATTCGCGAGCAATCCAATATCCTATCTCCAGTTCTATGGCATCATCCACAACTTGCAAAACAATCCCAGCGTGTCCAATTGCGGACCTGTCCGTCTTTCTCTCAAGAATCCTCAGTCCCATCATCTCTCCGGTTGCATACATGTCGTAAATCCGGCTTAAAAAAGTTCTAGCCTCCGCCTTGTCCCTTACCTGGCCGTTGCCAATGTAGCGCATGACTTCGGGATTTGCCAGCAACGCTTCAAGAAAAGGCAGGTCTTCGTCACAGTATCGTCGGAACACAAGCCGCCGTGACTCTAGTTCTGACCTTGAGTCTGTAGACGACAACATTCATCACCTCCCGGAGTTCGTTGTCTATGCTGCTGTCAAAATCATTCCTTTATCGGTCATCCATCTGGCATCCTTGGAACCGTGTCTTAATTATAATAGAATCACTTACAACAGTCCTAAGGAGGTTGTGCATTGTCTTCATTTGCTCATAAACAGGATGGTGTTTTTCCTGCTGTTTGTTCATTGGACTGCCCGGATCAGTGCGGTCTGCTCGTTCATAAAAAGGACGGAAAGATTGTCAAAGTGGAAGGGGACCCAAGCCATCCGGTGACGCAAGGACACATTTGCAACAAAGTGCGTCAACTTCCTGAACGCATTTATGACAAAGATCGGCTGCAATACCCGCTGAAACGTATCGGCAAGAAGGGTGAAGGCGTGTTTCAACGCATAACTTGGGATGAAGCAATTGCGACAATTACCGCTAAATGGAAAGAACGGATTGAAAACCAGGGTCCGGACAGAATCCTTCCCTATAGTTTTTACGGTAATATGGGTCAGGTACATGCTGAAGGCATGGACAGACGTTTCTTCAACCGTCTTGGTGCCAGCCGTCTCGACCAGACCATTTGCAATTCTGCCGGCAGCGCAGGCTACGGGTACACCATGGGTGGAAGCTTCGGTACTCCGCCGGAAGATACCATCCATGCAAAGCTCTTTATCTTCTGGGGGATTAACGCAGTCAGCACGAACATGCACCAGGTGGCAATTGCTGAAAGAGCGCGCAAGCACGGTGCTAAAATCGTTGTCATCGATGTCCACAAAAACCAGACAGGAAGATGGGCAGACTGGTTTATCCCAGTTCTACCTGGAACGGATACAGCCCTCGCACTTGGTCTGATGCACGTTTTGTTTGAGCAAAACTATGTGAATGAAGGCTTTCTTAGGGACTACACCGTGGGCTCTGAAGAGCTTCGTCATCACGTAAAGCAGTACACACCAGAAATCGTTTCGAAGCTTACCGGTGTACCTGCTGCGAACATTAACCGACTGGCCGCACTATATGGCGAGACGCTGCCTTCGTTCATTCGGATTGGCAACGGTCTGCAGCACCATGACAACGGCGGTATGGCCGTACGTACCATTGCGTGCTTACCTGCGTTAACAGGCCAGTGGCTGCATCAAGGCGGAGGCGCCCTGAAGGGGAACTCTGGCTACTTGCAAACGAACTCCGTCAACCTGCAGCGTCCACACTTGAGAGCAAACAAGCGAACTCGAACAGTGAACATGAATCAACTCGGGGACGCCTTGTTGTCTCTCTTGCCGCCGATTCTGTCTCTGTACGTGTACAACAGCAATCCAGCCATCGTGGCTCCGGAAGGCACAAAGGTAAGACAGGGTTTAATGCGGGAAAATCTGTTTACCGTTGTTCACGATTTGTTTGTGACGGAAACCGCAAAATACGCCGACATCGTACTTCCAGCAACGTCTTCCTTTGAGAATACGGATTTATATACCAGCTACTGGCATCAGTACATGCAACTGCAGCAGCCCGTGGCAGCACCGTATGGTGAATCCAAGTCGAATTCAGATGTCTTCCGGCTCCTCGCAAAGGCTATGGGCTATGATGACCCGGAGTTCGATGACACAGACGTTGAAATGATTCAACAAGCCCTAGACAACCCTTCGAATCCCAGAATTCAAAACATCACCTTCGATGAACTTCGCGCTCGCAACTTCATGAAGGCCCAAAGCAAACCGCTGTTTCCAGGCAGGTTGCCAACGCCAAGCGGGAAAATTGAGTTGTATTCAGAACAAATGGCGCGGCACGGGTATCCTCCGCTTCCCACGTTCAAACCTCTGATACAAGACAGCGATGCTCCGTACTTGTTTGTACCGGGTCCAAATCACCACTTTCTGAACACTACCTTTGCAAACAATATGCTGCACCAGCAGTTGGCAAAAGAACCGAAACTGTATATGAATGGTCAGGATGCGGAGAATGCGGGTATTAACGACGGCGATGTTGTTTCCGTCTACAACCACCGCGGCATCTGCACCCTGACTGCAGCCGTGGGGGAAGATGTGCTGCCAGGAGTCGTCGTGAGCCAGGGGCTTTTTGCAGAAGGAGCAGAAGGCGACAATTTGGTCAATACGCTTACACCTGACCGTTTGGCAGATATGGGCGGAGGGGCCACGTTTTTCTCGGGCAGAGTCTATGTCGAAAAAATGGGAAAGTAGCTTCGCGATCCAGCTTGAAATCAGGAGTGAATGTGAAGAAGGACTGATTAGCGGGCAACATGCACAGACAGTTTTGTTCCATCCAGGGAGGCGGGCTCAGCAACCTCTACCCGCCTCGGTTCCATTTATGCTCTCGTTGAACTGCAGTATCGTTTAAGCCTTGGCTTTGCGCCGACGCCTCAGGTACACAAAAGCACCGCCGGCCAAAATGACCGCTGGCAGAATGCCCGCATAAGGAACTTCCGGCATCTGACCCGCTGGCGTTGTCGGCCCAATGGAAATTGAACCGCCTCCGATATTCGGATCGTTGGAGAAGTACATTTCGTCTTCACCTTTGTTGTTATTCTCACCGTGCCCCGTAGAATGATTGAAAGCTACTGGGCCGGCTTCAATTGTGTAGCTTCCATTATTGACTTTCGACGGCAAGGTAAATTTATACACAAACGGTGCTTTGTTGCTAGAGCCGTCCACCTCTGTGCCTGTCACACTGAAAGTAGGGTTGCTCGTATCCCACTTCCCGGGATCGGCTTTAAACGGGCGCGGCGGATTGAAGAAGTTAAAGGTCAGGTGTGCTGGCGCATTGACCTCGTTCCACAGCTTCGACTTATTACCTGGATTGGTCAACTCAATGTAGTAGGTACCGCCCCACTGCAATGCAGAGATTGGCGCTGTCGAAGTGACACTTGAGCTGTTGTATAAATCCAAATTGCCTTCGCCGTTTCCTCCATTATCCGCCAAAGCAGTCTGCGTTAACGCTACCATCGTACCGGTCATCGCCATAGATAATGTAATGTTTCGAATGATTCGAAGCCTAGGCTTTGCCTGACTCATATTGCCGTTTCCCCCTCTCCCCCAGTGCATCTTCAAGCATCCACTCAAGGGCAACTTTTGCGTCAAGAATACCACATGTGCAGTCAGTTAATTACTAAAATTGTCACATTTAAAGATATCTTTAACTAATTAAAATACAAAAATAGGATCTGAATCCAAATTGAATCCAGACCCCGCCTTGATCTTCATTGCTATGAAATTTGGGGAGTTGAGCATGGGCAGCGCACTTCTCGTTTCTTTCTCGTTATTTGCAGTTTCCAGCTATCCCAGGTTCCGGCTATCCCAGTTTTCGGCGCAGCATTTCCTGCACAACGAAGGAAGCCACATCCGGTGCCAGAGTGCCCGGGCCAAAGCCGGCATCATAACCGAGTTCAAGTGCCAATTCGTGCGTGATGCGCGGTCCCCCTGCTATCAACACCAGTTTCTCCCGCAAGCCTTCCGCTTCCAACAGGTCCGCCAACCGACTCAGGTTCTCGATGTGCACGTCCTTCTGTGTGACAATTTGAGACACCAAAATGGCATCGGCTTTTAGCTCAACGGCCTTTTTCAAGAGTTCGTGATTTTCCACCTGACTCCCCAGGTTGTATGCGTTAATCTGTGGATACCGTTCAAGCCCATACTCCTGGTTGTAGCCTTTCATGTTCATGATGGCGTCGATGCCGACGGTATGTGCGTCGGTCCCCGTGCAGGCACCAATGATGTTGATCTTTCGTCCAATCTTCTCTTCAATAAACTGATTGATTTGATAGTAGTCCATTTTTTCGGTGTCCACTTTGGCAACATGAATGCTGGAGTAATCAATGGCGTGCTGTAGGTTTCCGTACATCACAATGAAAGTGAAGTTTTCACCGATGTCTTCGTGGTGAACCACCGCAGGGTTCGCAAGCCCCATCTTTGCTCCGAGCTGCCGTGCGGCTTCGACCGCTTCCGGGCCATCCGGCACAGGCAGTGAAAAGCTTAACTGGACTTTGCCGTCGTCCATGGTATCCCCGTATGGCTTGACTCTCGTCAAGTCCACCTTTGCAATCTGGTCTTTGTAGTTTGCTGCGTTTACTCGGTCACCACCCGCTTCGACAAAACCTGATGATTTCCCTAAGTTCACATCCGACTTCGCATTGAATGGATTCATGCCTGCACCCCCGTCTTGGCTGGCTTCAACCCCAACTGTTGTCGCAAGGCTGTTTCAAACGGGTTAAAGTAGTCTTCCGATCTCGGAAAAACACCCGCCAAGCCCTTCCCCCCGTCAAAAGCCCTTTTCACATCAGCGAACACACCTTGTGCCAGTGATTCAAAAAATCCTTGTTTCAGGATGCCTTCGAGCATTTCGACTGCATCATTCAAGACCTGGTGAGCGCGCTGCACTATCCGTCCATCCGCCTTGAACTCAATTTCATCCCCCAAGTGCCGCGCATTGTTAAAGACATACTTGGCATTCTCTACCGCCAAATGCCTGTCATAGAGCAGAGGTGTATGAATCTGCTCCGTCATCATGCCAAGCAGTTGAATTCCCTGGTGTGTCATAATTCCCACCATGTTAAACAATGCATCCTGAATATGCCCGCGAAAGATGTTTCCCGTCATGTACTTTGTAGGAGGCATGTACTTGAGCGGTGCATCCGGAAAAATCTCCCGTGCCATCTGTGCTTGTGCCAGTTCATACAAGAATCCGTCTTCAAGCTGCGGATTCATTTCAAAGGCGTGCCCCAGGCCCATTTGCTCTGGCGGAAGTCCAGCCCGAAGCGCAAACTGCTCATTGATAAACTGGGAAGCCAGTACCGTGTGTGCCGCCTCCACCGCATCGGCTGTAGTCAAATAGTTGTCTTCGCCTGTGTTAATCATAATGCCGGCAAAAGAGTTGAGCATGCGGGAGAAGGCTTGATCGACCAGTGTTCTCTGCATATTGATATCCCGGAACAAAATGCCGTAGAGCGCATCGTTCAACATGACGTCGAGACGTTCCATGGCACCCATGGCGGCAATCTCAGGCATACACAGCCCGGACGCGTAGTTACACAAACGAATATAGCGGTGCTCTTCTTCGCCAACCTCGTCCAGCGCCTCTCGCATGATGCGAAAATTCTCCTGGGTTGCAAATGTTCCGCCAAAGCCTTCTGTGGTCGGGCCGTATGGAACGTAATCAAGCAAGCTCTGTCCAGTACTGCGAATTACGGCGATGATATCTGCTCCCTGTCGGGCTGCAGCCCTCGCCTGGACAATATCCTCATAGATGTTGCCTGTAGCCACAATGACATAGACGTAGGGCTGCTCGCCTTCACCGAGTCGGTCTATATACCCATCCCGGGTTTGGCGATTTCGCGCGATTCGCTCCAGGCTTGTTTCGGCCAGGTCCCTTCCCTTTTCAAGCACTTCTTCCCGCGGACTCAGAGGCAGTTCCATCAAGTCCACCGTCTCTGCTGCAACTGCCTCTGCCAGTTCCTGGGCAGTCAGACCGGTTTGGAGCATTCCGTTGATAAACCAGGTTGATATGCCGGACTCGATGCGCCCTGCGGAGTGAATACGCTGGACCACAAGGTTGGCAAAAGGGATGCCGTCCTCGTCCACACCGTCCACACCCAGCAGGCGCAAAGCAGTCCTTTCCACAGCCACGGTCGATCGCGCTGCTATAAACTCATCCACCTGCTCCGCAATGCGACTAGCCGCCTCTCGTGCCCGCCTCACCACACTCTCATCCAAATGCAGTTTCGACTCCACTGTTGATTCCTCCCATCCAGTTCCGTTCAAGCTCAACATCCGTCTACATCTATTGTGCGCCCACATTCGCCTACATCTATGTCTGCGCCTACATCCGTCCACAGCTATGTCTGCGTGCACGCGGGTCTTGTCAGAAGCGTCACCGCGCGCCCGTTTCACTTCCTCAATCTGCTCCCGCTTGGCTTCAACTCTCTCCAGCCTCTTTTGAGGAGCCCCGCCCCTCACGATACCGTCGACTCTCTTGTAAAATCTCTCGCGGCAATCCAATCCAATCAGCCACTTGGAGCCCTTCTTCAGACCATACGGCGGTATCGATGCGTTCGACTCTGTAATCCATTGCGTCCGCCAAGTACTTCATTCGATTAGAAAATTCCACATTTGACCCCCCTGCCAGAGGAGTGAGCCCGGCTTGACGCAGCCCCCGGACACGAAACTGAGTGCATCCCGGCTCTGCAGACGCCTGCGGAAAATGAGTGGCGATAATGACTGAGGACTGCGTGTTGCGGTTCGGCAATGATTGCCGCAAACTGCGCAAAGTCCCCACAACCAACGCTTCTCCCTCAATTGGATTCGTTGATTTCGCCGGTTCGTCGAAGCAAATTAGTGCTGTTTCACCTGTCAAGAGAATGTCCCATGCGTCCTTGATTTGCCTGACTTCTGTCCCAAAGGAACTTAGACCAGATGTGCTGTGTCCAGACGAAGTGCCTCTCGTATCTCCATTCGTGTCCATACCGCTGCTCTCGCCCGCGTAAAAACGCACCCGCTGGAACAGGTGAGTTGCAAAGCGCTTCGCAGGTACAGGCAAGGCATACTGTGCACAAAGCTGGCATAACGCAAGTACCGACATGGCCACGGTCTTGCCTCCCATGTTTGAACCGCAGAGAACACTGGTACCTGCCGGCACTTCCCAGTTCAAGGGAACGTAGGTACGCCCAGCACTTTTCAGACGGCGTTCAACAAGCGGATGAACTGCTTCCTCGACCGCAATGCTCTGTGCTGCTTTGGGCACAGAGGCAATGCGCCACGACAAGAACAAGGCTGTTTTACTGACTCGCAAATCGATGTGAGCAATCTGATGTACAGCGGCCTGCCACGTCTTTGAAGCTTGCCGCAGTGTTCTGCTGAGACGCAGCAGGACCTCGTCAGCCTCCTTATCCATTGCCAATCGAACGTCGTCTCTCTGATTTTGAAACGCACGGACCGTGTCGGTTGTCTCCACTTTGAATACCGATTCGAAGGGGGTTTCCTGAATCCAGTCTGCGTTTGCCAGCTGTCTGAGGCTGGCTGCTGCGTCTCGTTGTTGCGGAAGCTGGCACCGAATCACGCCCTCCTTGTCGGGCGCAATCCCTGTTTTCTGACGCCACCATTCACGCCAAGCATGAACAGCCTGACTGAGACCGTGTTGTGCCTCAGCCAGTTTTTTCGCATTGTCGCGGTAGGTGTCCGACGCAACATGGTGAATGGAGAAACTCTTATCTGAGACATTTCCAAACGGCTTGAGCAGTTTGTCCCACATGCTTGAATCCCATATCCCTGCCAAAACAGCCTTCCAGTTGTCAGACAGAGTTTTTCCGTAATACGCGAACTGCTTTAGCAGCAATAGTTCCCTAGGTGAGAACACAGATGCCTGCTGTGTCATGGCTGCGTTACGAATATCCGGCAGCTTTTCTAACTGGCTTTGCAGGACATCGACTTCCGTCTGGCTGAGCGCCTTGATGTCGCCCTGAAGAACCTGCATGCTTTCTTCCCAAGCCTTCTCCTCGCCCGGATGAAAAGGTTTTAACTCACGCTTGGCATCTTGTCCGTAAGGTGTGACGGGCCGCCACTCTTCCCACAGTTCATCCCAGTTCAAACTATGGCGGCTGCCGCTGTCCAAGAACTCACTGACAGAGCGAGAGTGCGAGTTCATAGTACACCGCCTCTACTTACAGTGCCTCTATTTACGGTGGCTGCTGTGGCTCTAGCGTTTAGCACAGGGATACCTGGGGCCAGTTCAGCGATGGCTGCGACGAGCGTCTCAGACGAAAGGTCGTATCCCGTGATACTGTGCGGGTTTACGGTAATGGCTGCCACCGGTACCTGCCGCCAGACGGAAAGCCTGTGCCCGTTACGGAACCACCTTTGCAGGGCTTCACGCCCCGCCGTAACTTGTGCAGGATGGGCAGCAACCAGTTCAATCCCCCGGGGTTGGCTCCGGAGTCCTTGCAAAACTTCATCCGTCACAGCACCGGGGAGCCACAAGGCTTTGACTTGAGTCGGCCAACTGTGATGACTAGACAATCCCAACACACCCTGGTGTCGTGGAAACTTCACGACTTCCGATCCCGTCCAGATACCGATATCTCCCGCCTCTACAACTGCTTGCAGGCGCTTGCGAATGGACATAGTGACTTCAGGCAACTGAAACCTCAACAGAAAGGGTCTGGCTGCGGCTGCCACCCGGTCTGCGCTGGTACCCAGAACGGCACCCACGGACAAAACCACCGCGTCGACTAAGTCTGGTGTGGCAGCGGCAACGCGACTGAAGGCCCCATCCACCAGACATATCTCAGCACCAAGCGCCTGGAGCATGGGAACAACCGTTTGAATGTGGCGGCGCTGACGGACTCCTGCCAGCACCACATGACCTGATGTTTCGGTTCGAGCAATGAGAATGTTACCTAAAGGAGAACTGATGCCTGTGTCCTCAATGTACTCAAATACGGCCTCTGAGGCTTCTAAAGCAGCTTCGGCGGACGCCACCAAAGTCCCGACAGGCGCATAGACAGGAGGCTTTTCCACGCCAAGAATCGTGTCCAAGCGTTCCCCGTCCAGCCCAATACTGCATAGCCCCAGAGTCATATCATCGCTTATCGCTGTCGAGATAAAGGCATTCATAGCCGTTGTCTTGCCAGCGTGTTTGGAGGCGCCGATAAACGCGATTCGATTCCACGCCTTTGCTTTGCACTGCGCAATCCAGTCCATCACTGGCACCTCCTGCTGTAGTTATCGCGAACACGGCTAACACAACACGAACTCTTAGGGACGCATTGGAACTCATAGAAACTCTCAGGAACTCAGTGCAGCGCTCTACTCGTGTCTTGGCGCTCTTCTCAGTGCATCCTTGTCTACATTTTTATCCAGATGCTCTCTGTCATCACGCCGTTTTAGCTTCGTTGGCTCCAATGTCAAATCGACGTCATTTAACAGTCGAGCCACGCCAATCAGTTCGTCTTTGTCTTTGGATTTATCGTGATCGCAGCTGGGAGGACATCCCTGGTCCTCATAAGTTGGCTCGTGATAGGTGGTAATGACCCCTTCAAAGTTGCGCAGAATCACCTTGCCGTGACCTTGAGAAATCAGGTACTGCGGTCCTACCGGAATCTTTCCGCCGCCGCCGGGCGCATCCACAATGTAAGTCGGAATCGCGTAACCGGATGTATGACCGCGCAGTTGCTCCATAATTTCAATACCCTTGGAAACGGTTGTACGGAAGTGTTCAATGCCTTCGGACATGTCGCACTGATAGAGATAGTAGGGTCGAACGCGAATCTGTACCAGCTTGTGCAGCAGTTTTTTCATGACGTGCGGGCAGTCGTTGACACCACGCATTAACACTGATTGGTTGCCCATCGGGACCCCGGCATCCGCCAGTTTTTCACAGGCTGCGGCCGCTTCCGGCGTGATTTCATCTGGATGATTGAAATGTGTGTTGATCCAAACCGGATGGTACTTCTTCAAAATGCGGCAAAGGTTGTCTGTAATGCGCTGCGGAAAGACCACAGGTGCTCGTGTTCCCAGGCGAATGATTTCAACATGTGGAATCTCACGCAGTTTCCCGATGATGTATTCAAGAATCCTGTCGTTAACCAGCAAACCGTCGCCGCCGGAAAGAAGGACATCGCGGACTTCCGGCGTCCTGCGAATGTAGTCAATGGCTGCATCCAACTGCGGTTTTGGTACCGCATGGCCCACTTGACCGGAAAAACGCCGCCTTGTGCAGTGCCGGCAGTACATCGAGCACTGGTTGGTTATCAGAAACAGGACTCTGTCAGGGTAACGGTGTGTCAGACCCAGCACAGGCGAATCCTCGTCTTCGTCCAGAGGGTCTTCCATGTCCCAGGGCGATCGCTGCATTTCATGAGAAATCGGTACAGCCTGCATGCGAATCGGTTCCGTGGGATCATCGGGATCCATCAGCATGGCGTAGTAAGGCGTAATCCGCAGCGGAATGGACTCACGGACGTTGGCAACACCGGCTTCTTCTTTCTCTGTCAGATTCACGACTTGACGCAGTTCATCAACAGTATTGATGGTATGGGTCAGTTGCCATTTCCAATCGTTCCACTGCTCGTCAGTCACATCTTTCCACAGCTCAATGTCGCGAAAGTGACGCTGTTTCTTCCCGTAACGGTGAACTACCTGATTTTCCATAATACCCATTTGAACACCCTCCTTGAAATCGTTCGGTTTGGAATCTCCATTCGAGTCGCAGGTCTCGAGTACCTGATTTCAGGTGCCAGTTCTCAAGTACCAAATCGTTTCGCTACGCAGTAACGCTACATCGCAGCTTTATGCCATAGCGGCAAACTTCTGTTCGAAAACCTGCCTCAGCTCAGGGGACTCCCGCAACAGGTCTAGAGCCAACTCCGCATGTCCGAGGCAGTAGCCGTTGCCAATGACCATATCCACATCTTTACCTACACCTTCAGCACCCAAAGCAGCAGCAGTAAAGCTGGTTGCCATGCTGAAGAAGTAGACCGTACCTCTGTCTTTGGCGCACAAAATTGACGACATTTCCGTGTGCTCCACGTTGACGCAGTTAATGACCACATCTGCCAGTCCTCCGCCAAGCGCGTTCTCTACAGCCGCGAGTACATCCGCAGGCTTGGTGGCATCCAAATTCAGCACCTCATCTGCCCAGCCCAATCCCCGCAATCGTTCGCAAGCTGCTTCGCCATACTCCACAGCAATGACCTTGCCGTTTCCAGCTGCCAACCGAGCTTGGCGCAGTACCGTCATTCCTGACTTCCCCCCAGCCCCGAGAATCACCACACTGTTGCTTTCCTTCACTAACCGTGCGGTCTGTGCTGGTGCGCCGCAAACGTCAAACACAGCCAAAGCCACCCGTCGGGGAAGATCACTGGGCAACTTCGCAAAGATACCGCTTTCAAACAGAATCGCCTTTGCTTTCACATGGACCTGTGCATTCTTCATGTCGATGTCTCTAATTTCCTCAATAGCAAGAGGTGTTAATGACAGAGAGACCAGTGTCGCAATCTCATCACCCACTTGAACGTCAGTCCGGTTGCGGATTTTTTCACCCATCTCTTGCACACGTCCAATTAGCATCCCGCCCGATCCCGTCACTGGATTGTGATGCTTCCCCCGCTCCCCCACAATCCGCTCCATGATGTCCTTCACTTGCTTCGGGTCGTCTTGTGCTTCCCTGCGAATTTGCGTAAAAGAAGCCGAATCAATGTTCAACACATCCACGTCAATCAGAATTTCGTTGTCGTAACACACCATTTCGTTGTCGATTTTCCATGCTGCTTGCGGCATAACTCCAGCCGGTTCAATGACACGATGCAATCCATATTTGTCTCCCTGACGCACACAACCACCTCCTGCACATGAACACTCCCTGGCCTCCCTCACCATGAAACCCATACTATGCCGTACATACCGCACACCAATGACCCGATGGGAGACCCTCAGATGAAAGGCCCTTTGATGAAAGGCCTTTTGATGAGTGGCGGTGGGCCTCAGGTGCAAGCCCTCGGATGAGTAGCAAATGAGTGGCCCTCGAATGAGCAGCCCTTAATGCGTAGGCCTCTGGTGCAAGCCCTCGGATAAGTAGCAAATGAGTGGCCCTCGAATGAGCAGCCCTCAATGGGAGTGTGTAACTCGTGTTTCATTGTTTCTCTCTTGTTTATTGAAGCAAGTTCTATGCCAAGTATTTGGTTAGTCGTGATGAACAGGTAATTTATTTGTGAGTGGAGAGTGCTTCGCCGATGTCCACGAAGCTTGAATCGGGACATTGCCGTGGATTAACGGTCGATTGTCCGTTGAGTGACAAGTCGACCACACAAACGTCCAATCCGCGAAGCAGTGGCTTTTGGCCTGAAGGGTGGATAAACGGGTTATTCCCGTTTATCTTCCTTCCCTTTTTCTCTCTTTGCGATGAGTTCGAATAAGGGACAGCGGAACCGCCGGGATTTAACAAAACATCAGAGGGGAAATTGCATTTATTACCTTTAAATACCATTATATCCAGTTCAATAGGCAGCGGAACACTTGCGAGCTGCCGATGCAGGCCGTTTGTTCGTGACGCCAGTTGGTTAAGGATCCTTTTGCTCCCTATTCCAACGCACGCCAAAGAATAGTGATCGCTGCGATCCCTATCACCAACAGGCCGTCTAGAATAGGGATCCCGTTGATCCCTATCACCTATGCCCCATTCTGCCGCCTCCCACATTAGGGATCTTTCATGACACTAATGTCCCCGGCACGGAGCATTAGGGAGCTTTGCGATCACTACCGCCGTGGTCCCGCACCATTAGGGATCTTTCCGATCACTAACTGCCGACCGACCCCGACCCGCCCCCGGTCCGGTCACCCTGCCGCCGCTACTGGCAGCCTACGATGGCCGCGGGATCAACGGGATCAAGCAAAATATCAGCGGTAAAGTCTCATTTATTAACTCCAGTTACCATTATATCCAGCTCAATGCGCAGCGGAACACTTGCAGGCTGCCGATGCAGGCCGTTTGTTCGTGACGCCAGTTGGTTAAGGATCCTTTTGCTCCCTATTCCAACGCGCGCCGAAGAATAGGGATCCCGTTGATCCCTATCACCTACGACCCATTCTGCCGTCTCCCACATTAGGGATCATTCATGACACTAATGTCCCGGGCGTGAGGCATTAGGGAGCTTTGCGATCACTACCGCCGTGGTCCCGCACCATTAGGGATCTTTCCGATCACTAACCGCCCGCCCGGCCCCGGCACGGTCACCCCACTACTCGCCCCCGCCGCCGCTACTGGCAGCCTACGACCGCACCGGGATCAACGGGATCAAGCAAAATATCAGCGGTAAAGTCTCATTTATTAACTCCAATTACCATAATATCCAGCTCAATGCCCAGCGGACCTCTTACGTACTCCAGATGCAGGCCGTTTGTTCGTGACGCCAGTTGGTTAAGGATCCCTTTGCTCCCTATTCCAACGCGCGCCAAAGAATAGTGATCGCTGTGATCCCTATCACCAACAGGCCGTCTAGAATAGGGATCCCGTTGATCCCTATCACCTACGCCCCATTCTGCCGTTTCCCACATTAGGGATCATTCATGACACTAATATCCCCGGCACGGAGCATTAGGGAGCTTTGCGATCACTACCGCCGTGGTCCCGCACCATTAGGGATCTTTCCGATCACTAACTGCCCGCCCGGCCCCGGCACGGTCACCCTGCCGCACCCGCTGACAATACGGGCAGCCTACGACCGCAACGGGATCAACGGGATCAAGCAAAATATCAGCGGTAAAGTCTCATTTATTAACTCCTGTTACCATTATATCCAGCTCAATGCGCAGCGGAACACTTGCAGGCTGCCGATGCAGGCCGTTTGTTCGCGACGCCAGTAGGTTAAGGATCCTTTTGCTCCCTATTCCAACGCGCGCCGAAGAATAGGGATCGCTGCGATCCCTATCGCCAACAGGCCGTCTAGAATAGGGATCCCGTTGATCCCTATCACCTATGCCCCATTCTGCCGCCTCCCACGTTAGGGATCATTCATGACACTAATGTCCCCGGCACGGAGCATTAGGGAGCTTTGCGATCACTACCGCCGTGGCCCCGCACCATTAGGGATCTTTCCGATCACTAACCGCCGACCGACCCCGACCCCGGTCCGATCACTAACCGCCCGACCGGCCCCGACCTCGGTCCGTTCCTCTCCATCCGTTCACTCAATTTTCACTATGCGGAGAAATGCCAGCCTGTTTTAAGCGATACTGCAGTGTTTGTCGAGGCATACCCAGTCGGGCAGCCGCTCTCTTTACATTGCCGCCCACTACATTCAGCGCCTGTATGAGGACAATCCGTTCAAATGCCCCTGCCATCGTTGGGAAATCCGGTTGCGCCTCAGATTCCGCGTCAGTCCTGAGAGTATCCCAAAATGAATCCATACCGAATGATTGCAGCAATTCCGCCCACTCCGGCATCGTCGTAGTGTCAGTGTGATAAGGACGCAAAGGCATGTTACGCAAAGAGGATGCTGTTGCCCAAAAGTCGGCACTCGTACCATCCGGCCGATCCCCTTGGTTACGCGTCACCCCTCCCTGCTCCCGCGCTCCGCCAGCCCCTCGGTACTCACCGTACTTCCCAGACTCACCGTACTTCCCAGACTCACCGTACTTCCCAGACTCACCGTACTTCCCAGACTCACCGTACTTCCCAGACTCACCGTACTCCCTGATTTGAACCGGCAACACCTTCCGGGTAATCAGGCCAGAAGATACGAGGTTCATGGCAGCCTCGACCGCATTCTCCATTTCTCGAACGTTACCCGGCCAGGGGTACTCCTGGAACAGTGCCAAAACCTGGTCGTCAAACCCCTCTACCTGAAGCCCAAAGCGACCGTTCCACTTTTCCAAAAAGTGTTGCAGCAACAAGGGAATATCCCCCTGACGTGCCCGCAGTGGCGGTAAGTCCAGCCGGACCACATTGATTCTGTAGTAGAGGTCTTGTCGCAGCGTTCCTTTCCGAACAGCAGTTTCAGGCGGCTGATTCATGGCCACAATGACCCGAACACTGATTCTGCGCACCCGTGTGTCGCCGACCCGCAAGATTTCTCCTTCCTGCAAGACCCGCAACAATTTTGCCTGAAGTTCCAGCGGCATGGACTGAATTTCGTCGAGAAACAGTGTCCCTCCGTTGGCTAGTTCGAACAGCCCTTCGCGATCACCTGCACCTGTAAAACTACCTCGAACCGTACCAAACAGAATCCCTTCCAACAGGGAGGCTGGCAACGCGGCACAGTTCAGGGCCAAAAACGGCTGCTGCCGCCTCGGACTTGCATTGTGGATTGCCTGCACCATCAATTCCTTGCCGGTCCCGGTCTCACCATAGACCAGTATCGGGGAAGCCGTTCTCGCAGCCATTTCGGCTCTGTTTTTCATGTCTTTCAGTTGTTCGTCATGGGTAAGAATTTGTGAGAACTGATAGAGTGCCTGTGCACCGTCAAGTGCACTGTCATGTAGGCCGTCGACTGTTTTTGCATTTGAGGACTTTCTTCGTTTCCCTACCACTTGTGCCTGAAGGCTCAGAACCTGCTCAGAGAGCATCTTTAGCTGTGTTAGATCCTTTGCGATTTCTAAAGCGCCAATCACCGTCGATCCAGACAAAATCGGCAGAGTCGTATTAACCGTGTGCACTTTTACACCCAGATAGTTCGTGTAGGTTTGGGGCTTATTTGTAATGCCTGTGCCGGTTTCCAGTACCTGAAGCAGCGTACTGCTATCCGAACGCAAGGATGGGAAGACAGACAAAACATGTTTGCCAATAACGTCTTCCTGCTTCAACCCGTCCATTCTTCCTGCCGCCCGATTATAGACTAAGGTTACGCCTTCCATATCCACGGCGTGAATGCCTTCGTCAACGGTATCGAGGAGGTTCAAGAGCCATTCTTCGCCTGCACTAAACACAGTCATAAAAACACCTCGCTTTCTCCATTATACGAAAGCAAGGCCCTCTTCACGAGTTATTTGTGCTTATTTTTCGGCACATGCCGAATTTTCAGCAGATGTTGAGTCCGTTTCTGCAGCAGAGCGCCGAATTTTCCGCACTGCGCCGTAGTTGCCTCCCCGAGTTCCCCTTGCACGATTTTTTCCATCCCAAGTTCCTGTGCAACTTCAAAGCGAATCCGTTCCATCAGCTGCCGTTTGTCCAGACCTGCAAGCATGTCTTCTTGATCTCTGTGATCTCTGTGATCTCGTTGTTCTATATGATCTCTTTGACCCCTTTGTTCTCTTTGTTCTATGTGATCTCTCTGAACGCTTTGTTCTCTTTGTTCCGTCCGGTCTCTGCGCTGTTGCTGCGGCGGCCCGTCCCAAGCTTGTTTGAGTCGTTGCTTCCGGTCTTCTTGGTGCAACGACTGCTGCAGCCCTGGCTCCCTAGATGCCTTTGACTTGAGTTTATCCACGTCCTCCAAGGCTTTCCTGGTGCTCATACAAGCCCTCCTTGAAAAACCGGATTTGTGTTTGGACACGCTGGAGTTCGCCCGACAGGTTGAGACTGTAGTCCATCTTGATGAGGCCTTGGTCTGATGCCATAGACACATCCAAGCTGTGGGTATCCGTCATGACATCGAGGGTTAAAGGACCGGTCTGCAGGATGCTCGTAAACTGTTTGCCTGCTTCGAACTGATGCCGCCATTCTGCCGCACCGCGTCGAATCCATGTCAGTACATTACCTTTTACGTGCAGAACTGTCTTTATCTCATTAGCTAGTTCGTCGCGATTGTGCGGATCATCTTTGCCCTCATAGATAAACCAGTCATCGCGCTCGCCTTGCCGAACCCAGTGAACGTTCCGCCAGAGCTCTGTCTCTGCGGCTTCTGAACTCTCCGTCTTGTCATTCGCTTCAACATTTGCAGTATCCATTTCACCAACACCGGAACGTGTCCATCTGGTCCACTCCAACACGACCCTGTCTGCCGCTTGTAAATGACGGCTTGCCTCCAAGATGTTCCACCTCTTACTGTACGTTTATGCTTTTCCTGCAGTTTCCTTTCACCTTGCAATAACTCAATTTACCTTTTGGTCATTGCCTTTCGTCATTGCCTTTGTCTTGTGTCCATTCGTGTTGCCTTCAGCTTCGTCAGGTTTGCTCTTTGCACACAGGTTTGTTACTTGACAAACGCCAGCAGGGCCTCACGCACAAGCTTGGATGCCAGAATCTGTGTTTGTTCTGTTGGGTCAATTTGCGGTGCAACTTCCACCAAATCGAAACCGACAACGTCCAGCTTCTGCAACTCGGTCATGGCTGCAAAGGCTTCCCGCGCATCAATTCCGCCGTGTTCGGCTGTGCCTGTGCCGGGTGCGTAAGCGGGATCGAAAACGTCTATGTCCCATGTCACGTACACTGGCTTCCCTTGTAATTCATGCAGACTTTCGCGCAAGGGCTCCAAGAGATGAAACGGATGAAAGTGTGTGTGTTCCCGGGCCCACTGAAACTCCTCTCGCGTCCCGGAACGAATGCCGTACTGATACACCCGGTTGGGGCCAATGAGATTGCAAATATGACGAATCACCGTAGCGTGGGAGAATTCCTCTCCTTCGTAGTCTTCCCGAAGATCGGTGTGCGCATCAATATGGATCAACCGCAGGTCTGGGTATGCCTGGGCCGCGGCTCGGATTGAACCCCAGGATACTAAGTGTTCACCGCCGAGACCGAGCGGAAACTTGCCTGCCGCGTAGAGTGATGTCACGTACTCGTAGATCTGCTCAACACTCTTTTTGGGATTCCCGAAGGGCAGGGGCAAGTCGCCGGCGTCAAAATACGAGATATCAGCAAGGTCCTTGTCCAAATACGGGCTGTACTCTTCCACCCCGATGGAGACTTCGCGGATGCGGGCAGGTCCAAGTCGGGCGCCTGTTCGAAAAGACACTGTCCAGTCCATGGGCATGCCGTAAATGACAGCTTGTGCGCTGTCAAAGTCGCTTCCTGCACCGATATATACGTTCCCGCTGTAAGCAGGGTCGAAAGGGCTGTTTGCTGTCACGATTGAATCAACTCCTGGACAAATGGAGGCAATGCAAATGCAGCCTGATGGACCTCCGTTGAGTAATACTTCGTACCTGCTACTCTGCAGGCAGAGGCTTGATGGGGGTCGTACTGCTTACTGCCCATGGTGAAACTCCACATGCCTGTGGGATACGTCGGGATGTAGGCCAAATACAAATATGAGTTTTTAAACACTTCACCGATGTCCCGAGAGGTTTTCTGGATCAGATTTGCATTCATAAACGGTGACTCTGTCTGTGCCACCATTATGCCGTCTGGTTTCAAGGCACGGTGCACCGCGTGGTAGAAATCTTTGGCGAATAAGCCTACTGCGGGACCGACGGGATCGGTGGAATCAACCAGGATGACATCGAACTCCCCAGCATGGTCGTTCACGTATTGAATTCCATCCGTCACCTGCACATCCACACGCGGGTCGGACAAACCGCTGGCAATGCCGGGAAAGTACTCCTTGGACGCCGCAACGACGCGCCCGTCGATTTCCGCCAGAACGGCTCTTTCAACGGACTCGTGCTTCAGAATTTCGCGGATAGCACCGCCGTCGCCGCCGCCAATCACCAATACGTTTTTGGGATTTGCATGCGTGTGCAGCGCCACATGGCTAATCATTTCGTGGTAGACAAACTCATCCCTGTCTGTCGTCATGACGCAGCCGTCAAGCACGAGCAACTTGCCGTACTCTGCAGTTTCGTATACATCGAGGGATTGAAACTCCGTCTGCTCGCTGTGAAGGGTTTTATTTATCCTTAATCCTAGTTTCAAGTTTGAATTCTGCTGCTCTGTAAACCAAAGTTCAGATCTTGTCATCCGTACTCCTCCTGTCCTCGCATGGACCAGACAACAACTTGTCCATGGGGTTCCCGTATTATACCAAACCTGCATGAGATAAGTCGCTGCGGACATACTATTCCCGGATTACCAACACAGGGGGTCGCATTCCGATGTCTTCCAATCAGCCTGCCATGAATCCTTCTTTACCCAAGCCAAAGCATTGGTGGAAGCACAGCAAAGTCCGCAACTGGATTGTGTTCCCGCTCCTCGCAGGATTTGCTGGAGCAGCCGTAATTATTACCAGTCTACGCATCACACCGTTACCGTCGGTGGGACTCATCGATCCGACTGTACTCGACGACGCGGCGGGAAATGAATTGGCTGAATGGACGATTCGCGGATCACATTCAGAACAAGTCCCCCTGACCGACATTCCGCTTTCACTGCAACAGGCTACCATAGCGGTGGAAGACCGGCAATTCTATCGTCATCATGCATTCAATGTAACGTCTATCGGCCGCGCACTAGCAGTAGATTTTCTCCACCACAACATTGTGGAAGGCGGGTCAACCATTACCCAGCAACTGGCGAAAAACCTTTATCTAAACCAGCAGCGAACCGTCGTGCGGAAGTTGAAGGAAGCCCTGTACGCCATGCAATTGGAGCTGCACGAATCGAAGCATACCATTCTCACACAGTATTTAAATCTCGTTTATTTCGGACATGGTGCTTACGGTGTTCAGGCTGCCAGTGAACTATACTTTCATAAGCCCGTCTCTGAGTTAAATCTGGCTCAGTCTGCAATGCTGGCCGGGTTGCCCAAGGGACCTGAACTGTATTCTCCTTTCCGGAACCTGACAGCAGCCAAAAATCGACAGTACGATGTACTGCAGAGTATGGTGCGAGGCAGGTACATCACACAAAATGAAGCAGACAAGGCGTTTCGACAGCCTTTACACTTGTCTCACGTGCACGATCCTTTACAAAAAGCTCCCTACTTCACCGCCACCGCCATCCGGGAAATGCAGCAGCGGTTTCACATCTCCCCTGACTACCTGTACAGAGGGGATTGGCATGTGCAGACAACGCTCGATCCCGTTTTACAAAAAGCCGCAGAACGCGCGGTTGCCAGCACACTGCCGAAACAGGGGGACCTGCAGGCCGCGCTCATTGCAATGGATCCCAAGACAGGTGCCATCAAAGCCATGGTAGGCGGTAAAGAGTTTGACAAGAGTCCCTACAACCGGGTGTTTGCGCAGAGACAACCGGGATCGACCTTTAAAGGAGTCCTTTACACCAGTGCACTTGAACATGGTTGGTCCCCCGCAAAGCGCATCAACAGCGAGATGACAACCTTTCTCTATGACAATGGCAAAACCTATACGGTTCACGACTACGGCGATTTTTACGCACACAGACCCTTGACACTGAAGGAAGCCATCGCGCGCTCAGACAATGTCTACGCAGTGACAGCCAACCTCGAGGTAGGACCTGATGAAGTCATTCAGACCGCTCGAAAGATGGGGCTGACCACTCCTCTCAAGCCATACCCGGCCATGGCTTTAGGCGTGTTTCCGACCAGTCCGCTGCAATTGGCGGCTGCCTACAGCGTTCTTGCCAACGGAGGCAATACGGTTGACCCATACACAATCTCCCAAATCACTTCGCCGTCGCTGAAGCAGCCCTTAAATGCAACCCGTGAACACCAGAACGTGGTTTCACCTGATGTTGCCTTTGAAATGAGCGATTTGCTCCGCAGTGTGACGGAACCCGGGGGTACGGCTTATCGGGCACGCAAGTATTTGCACGGTCCGGTTGCCGCCAAAACCGGAACCACCAACACAGATGCCTGGACAGTAGGCTACACTCCCAATCTAGTCTGCGCAGTGTGGGTGGGATACGACAACAACAAACCGCTGTCGATGACCGAGGCCCATTTGGCAACACCCATCTGGGGTAAGTTTATGGGGACGGCTCAGCAACGAGATCCCGCAAAGTGGTACACTGCACCGCCGCAACTGGTGGAGCGCACCATCGATCCAGCGACAGGCAAACTTGCCACTTCAGCATGCCGGGACAGAGAGACAGACTACTTTGTAAAAGGAACAGAACCTACAGATTCCTGTCCTCTCCACCCTGTCATTGAATCTTCAGAAAAAAATCACTGGTTTTCACTATTTCCGGGCTTGTTTCACGGGACACATTGACTCCTCTATGCTAAAATTGTGGAAAAACCACTGGAGGAGATAATTTCGTGGAACATCGCCTGTCCAATCGAGTGCAAAGCATATCGCCTTCAGCCACAATCGCCATTGACACAAAGACGAAGGCTCTGCTGCGTGAAGGAAAACCAGTGATTAACATGAGTGTCGGAGAGCCGGATTTTGATACGCCGAAAGCCGCAGCATTTGCAGGCATGAAAGCCATTGCTGACGGCCACACGCGCTACACACCTGCACCCGGCACACTCGATTTACGCAAAGCCATTGCAAAAAAACTGATGGAAGAGAACGGTCTTCAATACGCCCCTGAGCAAATTGTGGTTTCGTCGGGAGCAAAACACTCCCTCTTTAACGTGTTTCTAACGATTTGCAATCCCGGCGACGAAGTCGTCCTGCCAGCCCCATACTGGGTTTCCTACCCGCAGCAAATACGGATGTCCGGTGCCAAACCAGTCGTTGTACAGACCGAAGAACAAAATGGCTTTAAGATGACAGCCGCTCAGTTGAGGAACGCCATTACGGATAAGACAAAGGCTGTTCTGCTGAACTCTCCGTCCAACCCAACAGGCGCCGTCTACTCTGAAGCCGAGCTTCGAGAGTTGGGTGATGTCCTGCGCGAGACAGACCTGTACATCGTAACGGATGAGATTTACGAACGGCTGGTGTACGACGTAGAGCACATCAGCCTGGCGTACCTGTATCCAGAGCTATTGGACAGAACCCTGCTCGTGAACGGATTTTCCAAGGCATTCGCGATGACCGGATGGCGTCTTGGCTATGTGGCAGCTCCTGCTGACATCGCCAAAGCCATGTCCAGCTTGCAAAGCCACGCAACCGGAAATGCGTCCAGCGTCTCACAGCAAGCCGGCATTGCAGCTTTGGATAACTTTGATGAGAATATGGTGCGGGAGTTCCGCCGCCGGCGCGATCGGCTGGTACAAGGACTCCGAGACTTACCCGGAGTCAGTTGCCTTGTTCCTGATGGAGCTTTCTACGTGTTTCCGAACATCTCAAAGCTTCTCGGACGCCAATTCAACGGCAAAACCATTGACACCGCCACCACCTTTGTCGAGTTGCTGCTGGAACACGAAATGGTATCAGCAGTCCCAGGAGATGCCTTCGGGGCACCGGAAAATGTTCGCTTTTCCTATGCAACTTCCTACGATAACATCGAGACCGCACTTACCCGCCTAGGCCACTTCGTTCAGCAAATTGGCTGACGATGTAAATGCGTTCGAGTTGAACAATGACTAAGGGAAAGAAAGCCCGGGCACGACAGATGCCCGGGCTTTGTGGTGTGTGGGGCGGCGACTTGGGGGCCGGGCCCTGGGGGCTTGAGGCGGCGGATCGGAGGCCCGGCGGGCCCATAGGGATCCCAATGATCACTATGAGCTGACAGGCCCAAACGATAGTGATCCTTCGGATCACTACGGCACCCACACGTCAGAGCATTATGTCGCAAATGATCACTATTTGTCACGAGCCTCCGCTAATGTAGTGGAAATAGTGCGCAAAACGATCCCTATGGCGGACCCGCCTAGCGAAATAGTGCGATATGCGATCACTATTATCCACGGTACTCTGAAATAGTGCGATATGGGATCCCTATCGTTCGGCGACCCTTCTGAACGCAGCCCGTCTCAATGCAGCCCTTTTCTATAGTCGTTCAGTCGTTCAGAGGTTTGATACTCACTGAAGTACTTGAGGAAGGTGGATAAACGGATAATTCCGTTTATCTTCCTCCCTAAGCATCCTCCTGTTCAAAACCGTAGGCATTTCTCTGTTCTACACCGTTTGCACAATCGCAAAATCCTTGCCTGCTGATTGGGGATAACTAATGGATTTCTCCCTCGGGATCGGTCCATTGACCATCATTTTGAATCTTGATGAGGCCTTCCTTGTCGAGTTCCGTCATAACTTCAAAAATGCTGTCTCGCTTCTGCTCTGGCAGAGCTCTGACAAACTCGTTTATGTCCCGTTGCGGCACTAGATTGACAAAATGTACTCCGCCATACTTTGCATACATAGAACGCTGGGTGTTGGGATCCATATGCGCCCTCCTCACGTCAAAATTCATCCGCCTAATGCTTCTCCATAATGCTTCGTAAATCAACTGAGCGTACTGTGAATCAAATGACAAACTTACAGACTAACGCTAGTCTGTGCGCAGAGAAAAACCATTATACGGCGGCAACACGTTGATCCAGCGTATCGCCTTCGGTTAAATCGCCGCCTGTCCATCCGTTTGCGGCAAAGCACGTTCGCTACCTCATTACATACCACATCACATACCTCATCGGATTATCATGAGTGGAACTGGGGATGCAATTCACTAACGCAATTTACTAACGCACTTTACTATTTCACACAATGTTCGCTTTTTAGGCGTTAGTTGGTGCTTTACGATTTGAATTCAACGGAGGATAACGATACGGTGGTTATAGTACCCGTGTTGTCTGATGCAGTTCGAGATTTCGAATTTCCGCTCGTCAACTGAAAACCGTTAAATCGGTACTGGAGGGTCTACACATGCAATTACAAAACAAAGTTGCAGTCGTGACAGGCGCCGCTTCCGGAATGGGAAAAGAAATCGCCATGTTGTACGCCCAAGAAGGGGCCAAGGTTGTTTTGGCGGACATTGCAGAGGAATCATTGAACAGTGTTGCGAAGGAAATACAACGGCTCGGCGGTACAACAACCAGTGTTGTATCGAATGTGGCTAAAGAAGCAGACATTCAAACGATGATTGATACGGCTGTGAATGAATTTGGTTCCCTTGATATCTTAGTGAACAATGCTGGCATAATGGACAAGATGACCGCTGCGGCTGAGCTGACGGACGAACTTTGGGAGCGGGTATTTGCAGTTAATGTAACCGGTCCAATGCGTGCGATTCGCAAAGCACTCCCACTAATGATAAAACAAGGCGGTGGAGCTATCATCAATGTGGCTTCAGTTGGCGGATTATTCGGATCTCGTGCGGGTGCCGCTTACACTGCCTCTAAACACGCTGTTGTCGGACTCACAAAGAACGTTGGGTATCAATACAGTAAACTCGGTATTCGCTGCAACGCAATTGCACCAGGTGCAGTTGAAACAAACATTGGGGCTGATTTAGCCAATGTGGACCCATCTTCACTGGGTCTCCAACAAGCCATGATTGGCATAGGTGTAAATCCTCGTACAGGCAAACCGGAGGAGATTGCCCGCGTAGCACTGTTCCTGGCTTCAGATGACTCCAGTTTTATTAATGGAACCGTCATCACAGCTGACGCTGGCTGGACAGCATATTAAACATTACCGCCGAACCCCGCATCGTCATACAAACACCGCATCTTCATGTCCTGCGGTTCATGTGAGAGGGAGTGCAGCGCACTCTCTCTTTAATATTGCCCCCCATCCCGCCAACATCTTTCACCAAAACGGTCCTGGTTCAATACATTAATAGCGAGAGGAATGCCCGGAACAGAGGGGGTGAAGAATGTGCACAGGAACTATCATTCCACTGGCACACGCGTCCAAAAACTGAGGAAAGAACTGAGGGAGTTGGACCCAGCGCGGGCTGACTATCGGAATTTGCGGATGAAACTAATAAAAGACATTGAGCTAGCAAAAGCGAATCAGCCCAAATCGCAAAAGAAAACATCAGGACGAAGCGGACGCGTTAGCTCCAAAGGAAAAACTGCGTCATCCAGAAAGAGAGCAACATCCAATACTGCTGCTTCATCCAAATCCAAGGCAACTTCTTCAGGAAAGAAAGGAAAAGGGCTGAGCGGCTTGTTAAGCTCTGAGAATATTCAAGAATCGCTGAAACAAGTGAACAACCTGCGCGGTCTGGTCAAGAATGGTCTTGGTTACTTGCAGCAAGCCGACTCGCTTCTGGAGACATTGTACGCAACTTCAAGCAGTCTGAAAGATACGGGCGTGCTGGATAAATTGATAAAGCAAAAAGGCAAGAATCTGACGACGGAAGACTTCACCAATATTCTTGTAGCGCTAATGAATTCACCTGTTGGCGGACAATTATTAGGGGGAGGAAAATCATCAGACGAATCATCAAAATCAGGGTCGGGCCATCAAGACGAGAAAGCCGCGGCACAAAACGCAAGTGAGAACCAGGCGGCAACAGCCAGCCAGGGTGTCAACACAAATGGGAACCAAGGTTACACACAAGGTCCCCAGCAAGGATATGCACAAGGGCAGCCTGTCCAGCCGGGATATATGCAACCGGGAATGCAACCGGGAATGCAACAAGGATTTCAGGGCCCACAGTACCCACAGCAGCCAATGCAACAGCAGCCGCAACAACCACCGCAACAACAGCCCCCGCAGCAGCCTGGGGGAAATACAAACCAGCAAACGGGACCCTATCCGCCCTACAATCAAGGCATGCCGGGACCCATGCAGCAACCTCAGCCTCCGCAAACCCCTCCGCAGCAATGAGCGCCCACTGGCTAGCGATAAACAGCAAAAAGACAACAATAAAAGCGGCTGCACAGCCGCCGCTTTCTTTACAGGCGGGTCGAAAAGACCCGACCTGTGTTATTTGGATTTTGGCACATACTTCTTGATTTCCTTCAGTGTCTTGTCGTCAACATTTTGGCCGTATTTATTCACAATCTCATCTACGCTGGAGTTCGGACCATGCTTGGTTGCGTCCTTATATGCGTTTACGAACTGTTTAATCCGTTGATCCGGTACTGGCAGACCCAGCTTGTCGGCAAAATTCTTTGCCATTTTTTCAACCTGGTTCGGATCCTGCCATTCATCCGGTTTGACACGTTTCACGTCATCCAGAATCTCAAATATGGCTCTGCGTTTGCCGCTTAAGTTTTGCTTTAAGTTATCGAATCCAGATTGCGATTGCTTCGCCTCTTGCTGTCTTGAATCCGGCTGTGCTCCGGCTGATGCGGGTTTCTGTGTTGACTGGGTCCGTGCTTTTGCAACTCTGGCACGGTTAGCAGTCCGGTTTCGTTTCACCGGCTTCTTTGCCACACTATCCCCTCCTCTTCAGATGTCCGCTCCAAGAGGAGCCTCACCATACTGTATGGTTTGACTTCAAAAAGTGCGCCTGCTTTAAGCCAAAAACAGGCATTTGCAGCGCCTACTTTACTTTGCCTCTCAAGTGCCGCAGCGTATTGAGGTGAATTCTGCGCAGTGCCAGTTCCGATTTTGCATATGGCGCGGTCGGTATGACTCGATACTTCCCTGGACCAGCAATACTGCGTTTTTGCACCCAGGTAGGAGCATAGGCGATTCGCCGAAGATTGACCGTACCGTCAGCTCCTTTTTCCAGGGTCAAGCGGACAATAACGCCAATATCGGCGTACCTGTTGCCCATCATCCTGTCTGATATGAAATTTCCCAGTGAATAGATGGCAAAACGCCGCTTTGTCCGGCCCCACTTGTCCGTCACGGTCTGAATGGAAGCAGGCTGGAGGACGTGCGGGTGTGCTCCCAGAATAATGTCTGCACCGTGGTAGAACAGCGTGCGCACAATTTGCTTTTGCCGCTGGTTTGGGTAGCGATAAAATTCTTGTCCGAAATGCAGCGAAACTACAACAGCGTCACAACGTCCGTGCAGCGCGTTTAAGTCCTGTATCATCCGCTGCTGATGAATCCGATTCACCAGCCACGGCTTGCCGCTTGGCACTGGAATATAGTTTGTTCCATAGGTGTATGACAGGATGCCAATACGAAAACCGTTAGCGTTGTAAATGAGCTGCTTTTGAGACTCCGCTTTTGACCTAAAGGTTCCCGTATGCTGTATACCAGCCTTATCAAGGACGTTCAGGGTGCGTCTGAGTCCACTTTCACCGCGATCCATGCAGTGATTGTTGGCAGTCGTCAATACATTGAAACCAACTCGCCTGAGTGTATATGCCAGTTCGTCTGGACAATTGAACCGCGGATATCCTGTTTTTGGATTCCGCTTTTGGTAGACCTGTTCCCTCCCGGACAGTGTCGTTTCCAAGTTCCCTATGGTTAAATTTGCTTGCCTTAGAAGCGGTGCGGCTTTTGCAAACATAGGGTCAAACAGATAGCTGCCCTGTGCTGTGTCTCTTGCAGCCTGTATTTGTGACCCCCACATCAGGATGTCACCAACAGCTGCAATGCGCAGTGTGCGAGGCATAGAAATCCCCCCTTTTTCACCTTGCATTGCAGTGTATTCCCCGCTCCGAGAAAGAGCGTGTTTCATTGCCTACAGTGGAGTATCCAGCCCACTCACTTTCGCCCTTCAGCCATATGCTGGATTACCAGTCTATGCAGAATGCAGGTGAGCAGAGTGGCGACTTCACTCGGTTTAAAGAAGCCAATGATTGCAATCACAGGAAGTGCGGGTAAATCCACAACGAAGGAAATGCTCGCGGCCATCCTTAGGAGAAAGTGGAAAGTATTTAAAACTCCGGCGAATCACAACCTTTATTCGCATACGAGGAACTATGCCAAACAACTAAAACGGGGAAGCTACCGTGCGGCAGTGCTTGAATACGGGTTGTCTGCAAAAGGCCACATACGGCTGCACTGCCAAGCAATTCGGCCGGATATTTCAATCGTAACGAATATCGGAACTGCCCATCTAGGGAGTTTTGGCGGTGACATCAAAAAGCTGATTCGGGCAAAGTCTGAGATCATCCGCTACATGTCGCCGAGCGGTATGGCTGTCTACAACATTGACGATGCCAACAGTCGCGCTATGCCCAAAGGGAACTTCCGGGGTACGCTCGTGACTGTCGGTATTCAATCCGCAAAAGCAGATTACAGAGCCCAAAACATTAGTTACGGCAAAGGCGGGATGAACTTTTCAGTGAAGATTGACGGCACAAGCCAGCGTTTCTTCATACCGATTTACGGACGCCATCAAGTGTACAACGGCTTGTGTGCCATTGCTGTGGCAAGTCGGCTAGGCTTTACCCCGGCAGAGATTCGGGCTGGGTTGCGCAACTATACGCGAATGCAAAGCCGGTTGACGGTACGGCGTGTACCAAGCGGTGCATTGGTCATCGACGATACCTACAGTGCTAATCCAAATGCCGCCAAGGCTGCAATCGACGTGCTGTCGGCGATTGGCGGAAAGAACAAGGTTGCTGTACTGGGGAATATGCTCTCGCTTGGACAATATACTAAAATAGGCCACCGGGGCGTAGGCAGCTACATCGCAAAAAAGCGTGTCACGTATTTGTACACGTACGGAAAGTATGCTTATCAAATCGGCAGCAGCGCCGTCGCGGCCGGGTTCAACAGCAACCATTGGCGTCATTTTACATCACGACCTGCATTACATCAGTCACTTCGAAAGCACTTGCAGCAAGGGACAACATTTTTGGTAAAGGGATCGCACGCGACCAATATGAAACAAACTGTGCTCTATCTGGTACGCAGCAAGAAATAGCTGAAAACTCATATCAGTCTATTTGTCTGAAATTTGAAGACACAAACGGAATTCTGTATACTCCCTAGGATGTTGCAGGTTTTGTAGACACTGTCCCTCATGACTCGCTGATAGTGACCCGATGCTTGGGACAGTTGCTCTCAGAGCCCTTTTATTAGGGGAGTGGAAGCTATGTTGACTGTGGGGATTGCGGGCGGTACGGGATCGGGGAAAACCAGTGTTGCCAGCTCCATCGTAGAACACCTTGGGGAAAGCGTCGTAACGCTAATACCGCAGGATGCGTACTACAAGGATTATCCAAATCTGTCCCCGGGCGATCGATCCCGTTTAAATTACGACCATCCTGACTCATTTGACACCGAATTGTTGCATTTGCAAATCGAGCAACTAAAGCAAGGACAAGCTGTGCAGATGCCTGTCTACGACTTTTCAACACACAGGCGACACCAAGAGACCATACTTGTTCCTTCCCGACAAGTCATCATTCTTGAGGGAATTCATGTACTGGTGGACGAGCAGTTGAGAGACGCTATGGATATCAAAATCTTTGTCGACACAGATCCGGATGTGCGGGTTCTGCGAAGAATGCTGAGAGACGTCAAGGAACGCGGACGCAGCGTGGATTCGGTGTACAGCCAGTACTTGCAGACAGTGAAACCGATGCACGATGCGTTTATTGAACCGTCCAAGCGCTATGCAGACCTGATTTTACCGGAAGGCGGAGAAAACCAGATTGGCATTAGTCTTGTGGTAGCGCGCATTCAACACTTTTTGCATCCATTGTCCAGCAAATGACATTGTGTTTACTTTACGGCTGTGCTGATTCATAATTTTAATTGGTGAAGTAAAATGAAGGAGGATGACATGTGTCTACTTTACAGGAGCTGCAAGAAAAATACGCTGAGTTAATCCTGACAGTTGGTTTGAATTTGCAACCCGGACAACCTGTTTTACTCGAATGCCCTCTTGAATTAGTGGATTACGGTCGAACCCTGGCACGCAAAGCCTACGAAATTGGTGCCGGTCGCGTTCACGTAGAATGGATAGATGAAGAAATTCGTCTCATTACATTGGAGCACTCAAAAGCAGAGTATCTCGATAAATCTTATTACTGGCGCGCCAAAATGATGGAGTCTTTCCATGAGGAAGGCGGTGCGTTGCTGCAGGTATATGCTCCCAACCCCGACTTACTCAAAGATGTAGACCCACAGCGCGCTGCATCTCTACAAAAATCAAGCGCTGTTGCGATGAACAACTTTAGAAATAAGATTCAAAACGGGCAAATTAACTGGTGTCTGACCTCTGCCCCGACCAAGGAATGGGCCAAGAAAGTCTACCCGGAGCTGAACGAAGAAGAAGGCATGAAAAGACTGTGGGATCAAATTTTCTACATGACACGCGCCAACCAAGACAACCCCATTGGTGCCTGGGAACAGCATTTGGCTACACTAAAGGAAAAGGTTGAAACCCTCAATGAAAAAAAGTTTAAATCACTCCACTATACGACTTCTGAAGGAACAGACCTGACCATAGAACTCCCGGAAGGACACATCTGGTTAGGCGGTGGCTGGGACCCCAAAGGACAAATTCCCTTCGTTCCCAACATCCCGACAGAAGAAGTCTTTACTATGCCTCACCGTGAAGGCGTGAACGGTGTTGTCAAAGCCACACTCCCCTTGAACTACAATGGTACGCTCATCGAGAATTTCTCTTTGACCTTTAAAAAAGGACGCATTGTAGATTTCAGTGCCGAAGCTGGCTACGATACACTAAAGACCTTGATTGAAACAGATGACGGTGCACATTACCTTGGAGAAGTAGCGCTGGTGCCCTACGATTCTCCGATTTCAAATCTACATCAGATTTTCTTTAACACCTTGTTTGACGAGAATGCCTCCTGTCACCTGGCTATCGGGGCCGCATATCCAACAACCATTGAAGGCGGCACTGACTTGTCCAGAGAACAACTGCTGGAGAAAGGTGCCAACAACAGTCTTCAACACGTTGACTTTATGGTCGGTTCAGCAACCTTGAACATAGACGGAATGCTGCAAAGCGGAGAAACCATTCCTGTCTTCCGCGATGGAAATTGGGCATTGTAACCCGATTTAGAAAAGCCAAATTCCCAAAGATATTTTGATTGGATTTGTGTCAGGCCGAAACTCTCATCGGTCTGACCTTTCCTGCGTTTTACGCGGGAATCAATGTTTTATCAGGCGCCAGTCATCAAACACCCTTGTACTAGGTCCAGATAAACATGTAAGGAGAGAACAGCCGTGTATAAAGCATTAGGGCGTATTGTTTACCGACTGCGGTGGGGAATTATCGTCGTCTGGCTGGCTTTCATTGTCCTGGCTGTAACGTTCCTCCCAAGCCTCAGCGGTGTAGTTGCACATACCAAAACTAACTTCGTTCCAAGCTCCTCAAACTTTGTCCAAGCCCAGAACATGTTGAAGCATGTTGACTCGAAGCACCAGTCTACAAGTTCAGCCGTCGTTGCCATTCATAGAAATGGCAAGCTCACATCCAAAGACAAGTCCTACTTTAAAGCGCAGTTGCAGAAATTATCGTCCAGCAAGGGCCGCTACGGACTGAGCGCTGTCACGGACCTGTACAACACAGATAAAAGCGTTTCAAGCAACTTCGTGAGTAAAAACGGGACGACGGAAATTGCCTTAATCGGGTTCCCGAACGCGTCCGTAAGTCAGGCAACAAAAACCAGCCTGCACCAGGTGAAGGAGGTCTTTTCTTCTCCGCCGACGGGATCGAAAGTGCAAATGACAGGTGATGTTCCGATTGAACAGGACAACATTAGAATTTCCATGGACGGCGTGAAAAAGACATCTCTGGTGACCATCACGCTGGTTCTATTAATTCTATTGGTTGTCTTTCGGTCCGTGGTAGCCCCGTTTGTGACGCTCATATCCATTGGGCTGTCATTCATTCTGACTTCCTACGTGGTTGCGTGGCTCTCCAAATTTGGCCTGCCTGTCTCAACCTTCACGCAAACCTTCCTGGTTGCAGTCATATTCGGTGCCGGAACAGACTACTCGATTATCATCATGAACCGGTTTCGAGAGGAACTCGCCAAGCAAAACGGCGAAGTCGTTCCGGCCCTTGCAGCTTCCTACGGTGCCATCGGAAAGACGGTGCTTTTCAGCGGACTGACCGTATTTGTGTCATTCGCAGTTTTGTATTTTGCCCATTTTGGACTCTACCGCACGGCTGTGGGCGTCGCCGTCGGCGTTGTCATCACACTGCTGCTGTGTTTCACATTTATCCCGGCTATGCTTGGGATTTTGGGTAGATTTCTCTTCTGGCCGCGCAAGTCGGTCACAGGCAATACGCACAGCCAATCGCGCATTTGGGGATTCACAGGCCGTACCGCCACTCGCCACCCCTGGTTGACCATTTTGGCGCTGATTATTGTCTTGCTGCCGACAGCCTTGTTGTTTACCAACAAGCGTACTTTTGATCCCATGTCGGATATTCCGGGCGCACCGTCAGTCAACGCGTTCCACACCATATCCAAGGCGTTTTCACCTGGCCAAGTCATGCCCACAAGCATCGTGCTGCACACGAGCCAGAACTTGCGCTCACCGCAAGGACTGACAACGATTGAATCAATATCAAAGGCATTGAAGAAACAAAGCGGTGTATCCCAGGTTGACAGTGCTACCCGTCCGACAGGAAGCGTAATTAAGGGATTCCAGATTGCCAATCAAAACGCCTCTGCTGCAAGCGGCTTGAAGAAAGCGAACAAGGGACTCAGTTCTGTGTCATCCGGATTGCAGACGACGGTTCAAAAACTCCAGTCCGGACAGTCCGGCGTAAAGAAGCTGTCATCTGGTGCTTCACAAGTATCCAGCGGATTGGGGCAACTGCAAACTGGCATAAACCAAATGGCCACAAGCTCCAGCAAATTGGCAACAGGTGCGCAGACGGTGAATACCGGGGCTAAGCAGTTTGAGTCGGGTCTGAATCAGTACACGGCCTCTGTCAGCAAAGTGAATCAAGGCGCAGACTCTCTGGCTAAAGGCTTACAGGAGTACGCAGCCGGAGAAAACACTCTTGCGTCGAAGTTGGGCCAATTTGCGCAACAGCTAAGCCAGGGTCAAGCACAGCTCGTGAACACCATCAAAGGAATGATTCAGCAGGACCAGGGTTCCAATCCCGTTGCCGCAGCACAGTTAACTGCTCTCCTCAAGGCTATTGAGAGCCCGCAAGGACTGAGCGCAGCAACTGATGCAGCCTCCAAGCTGAGCCAAGGTGCGCAGCAAGCCAACGGCGGACTTGGCAAGCTTGTCCAAGGGGCCAACAAGCTCGCGTCTGGAACAAGCCAATTGGCAGACAACGGAAGTAAACTCAACTCTGGAGCCAGCGGGATTGTAAACGGAACAGCACAGGTTGCGCAAGGCACTTCCGCCCTGAGCGGCGGCCTGCAAAAAGTGGATAGTAACGTGCCGCAGTTAACGGCGGGAAGCCAGCAGATAGCGAACGGGCTGCAGTCGTTTGTCGGCAGCTACAACAAACTGCCGTCCGGACTCACATCCATGCGAAAAGGCGTCGATTCTGTCCACAGCGGGGTGGGCAAGGTTCAGTCGTATTTGCATGACAGCAAAGTGGCTCAAAGCAAAGGAAACCCTGGTTTTTATGTGCCCAGCAGTTCAGTGAACTCAAACAAGGACCTACAGAAAGCTATGAACGCCTATATTTCGAAAGACGGGCACACAGCAAAGTTTACGGTCATTCTGAAGAGTAACCCGTATTCCAACACAGCCATCAAAGAGATACCGAAACTTGAGCAAGCAGCTCAAGCAGCTTTGAACACAAGCCCAATTCACAGCGGCAGAATCTTGGCCGCCGGTACCAGTGCACAGCAGAATACACTGAATCGAATTTCGACGAATGACTTTGTTCGCACTGTGATTCTGATTCTCGGCGCCATCTTTATTTTGCTGATGTTGATGCTGAGGTCCATCGTGACGCCGCTCTATATTATTGCGTCACTGGCGTCCACGTACTTTGTTACAATGGGTGTTTTACAGGAAGTATTCGTGAACATTCTCGGTAAACCGGGACTCAGTTGGGTCGTCCCCTTCTTTGGTTTTCTGCTGTTGGTTGCCCTCGGGGTGGACTACAGTATCTTCCTCATGACGAGGTTTGAAGAGGAATATCGAGAATCGGGATCGTTCTCTCAAGCCATTTTGTCTGCCATGAAAAACATGGGTAATGTTGTGTTTTCGGCAGCCCTGATTATGGCTGGAACATTCGGATCAATGTTGGCAACGGGTGTCACTTCACTGGTTGAAATCGGAAGTTCAATTATCATTGGTCTTGCAATCTACGCACTGGTGGTTCTGGCGTTCTTTATTCCTGCTTGTGCCACTGTCGTCAACGTGGGTCACTTATGGCCATTCCAGTCTCGTGAGAAGGATGACTCAAAATCAGATAAACACAGCCTTTCCTCCTCTCCCATCGAAGGCTAGACAAGGTCGTTAAAGCGGGAGAGACAAGGCCGCTCAAGCTTGAAAGCAAAAAGAAGTCGCCTCTTGGTGGAACCAAAGCGTCGATGAGACGCAGCCATAGAGACGACTTCTTTATCTATGCGGAATAGGAAGCAGAATAGGCAAAAACAGCAAAAACAATCAAGGGCGGCCACAGCAGTCAGCCGCGAATAGATAGCGGTCTACCAGGTAATCTCATAGACCTTCGAGCTGATTTGAGAGCCCGATGCGTTGGTTTTTCCTCCAGCAATAAATCCTCTTTTGCCCTGTTGGGTATACCCGAAATCTGCGAGGGGACCCGGCAGTTTGCCAACCACTTTCGTCTTTCCAGTTCGGATGTTAATGGCAAGGATGTTTCGGATGGGCACCCCTTTTTGGTTTTCACCGCCAGCCACCAGCAGGTAAGAACCGTCCACAAACAGGGCTGCCTTAGCAATTCCGTAGGCAAGCTGGACAGGAAGCTTTTGAATTCCCTTTTGAGGAGACCAACTGTACACGTGGGCACTGAAGCCCTGGTGGTGTGTTTTGCCGCCGGCTATATAGATCTTCCCGTTGCCTGCAGCCACCGCAGCGTATCGAAGCCCAACAGGCATAGCAAACATTTTGGTCCCCTGCAACACCCCGTTAGTGATTGAGAAAAATTCAGTGCTTTGCCGATAAGTATTCCCGTCATACCCGCCGACTCGCACAATTCCCTGTTTTCCCTTCCACTTAAAAGGGACTGCAGCAGCATCAGACAAAGGAGACGAGAGCTTCCCAACCGTCTTCGCCGTTGCTGAGTTTTTTGACAATTTGACAATCGTATTATATGACACAGCTTGTCCTCCGCCGAAAACATACAAGTCTGACCCTAAATAGGCGGCCGCAGCATCGTGGGTTCTTACAGCCAAATGGCCAATGGATGCCACGCTGGGCTGTAACCTGTCTATGTTCGTGACAGAAACACGTCCCGTATAGCCACCTATGGAAACAGGACCGCTGCCTGACAATGCCAGAGTATTTCCTTCCACACCGTTGGGTAAGTTCCCCAAAGGCCTTATGCTGACTGTCGGCCAAGGCTGTGCTGCTGAAGAAGCAGAACCGGATTTCGTTGAATTTCCCGAATTTGTTTTTGTCGAGTTGGAAGTTGTTTGATTTGAACTGGACTTCTGTGGTGACGTTCCTGTATTCCCTTGGCCGTGTGTGCCACAGCCCGAAATCAGTCCTACCTGAATAAGGGATACAGCAGCAAGCATTGTTTTTCTTTTCAACGTGGGCCTCCTCGAGCAATTTGATTGATTTTTGATGTTCCAGTTTCATGCTAAAACTGCTTGAGGACAAACCTGATGGAGGGTGGACTACCCACATCTTTTCATATTCTCACATATCGTGCAACAAGAATAAAAGTTACTATATTTGATCTGACACAGACTGCTGCTCCTTCAGCGGTACAGTCTTATGATTGTCAAAAAACAGACTTTTTTCGGAACTCACCTAACTCGCTTTCCGGTATACTAGAACAGAAGATTTGCTAAGAAGTCTGGGGCGATTCGAACACACTAAGTCGCCGGCACTTAGCAGTCGTTCAAAAAATCGTTCTAGGAGGATCGCGGTGTACTCCACTCCCTTGCTCATCACCCTGCAACATGCCCTTTCTTGGATTGGCGTCCCTGTTCTGCGGGCTATTTCAACTCTTGGCGGATTTGGACTATTCCTGATTGTCATTCCACTTATTTATTGGACTGTGAACCGCAGTAAAGCTCATCATCTTACTTTAACTCTGTTGGTTTCAATTTGGTTGAACGCTTTCCTCAAAGATATGGTTGCTATCTCCCGTCCCGTGGCCACGTCTACCCTGCACGTTTTTGTCCAGCCGTTGACCAATGGCTTTCCCTCTGCCATCGCTCAGAACGGCACCGTGTTTTGGGGCACTTTGATGGCTTTTATAAAATCTGTTTGGTTTCGCATTTTCGGATTGGTTGTCATCATCTCAATAGGTATATCCCGCATCGCCGTTGGAGCGGATTATCCGACAGATGTTCTCGGCGGATTCATTCTTGGACTGATGTTGTTGATTGGATTTTCCTTTCGCCGCAAACACCGAGACCCCGAGAAAGGCACGATTCAAAAAGAAGTACAACAAAAACAGCCTGCTGTCGGCCGAAAGTTGCTTTTGTTCGCCCTTATTTCACTATTACTTATGTTCCTCGACACAGCCTCTACAGAGTACGCGTCCCTGGGTCTCTTGTTTGGCTGGCTGGCTTCGAACACATATGCTTTGCAGCACTTTCCATATCGTGAAAAAGCGCCAATCGGAGTTCAGGCTCTTAAGGTTCTCGTGGGGTATGCAGGCATGGCTTTCCTTTTGCTTGTTAATGTCCGGTTTGTCCCCGTTGGTTTACCCGAGTTTCTAGGTTTTGCCCTTGTCAGTGTGTGGGTAACACTCGGCGCTCCCTATCTATTTCAGCGCATGGGCCTTGCTCCCATCCCGGGTACGGCGACAGGTGCAAAGCATGACAATGGACGACCCAAGCAGCTAAGGGCCGTGGCAATAGCTGCAGGCATAGACGTCGCCGTTGTCACGCTGTTGACCCTGACTGCTGTCGCGAACATCGGGGGAACACACGAGACTGTTCCAGCCTTTGCCGATGCGGACAGCGCAGTCGCGCAATCCTCACCGATAACAGAACAAGATGGACTGGATGTAAAACACACATCCCTTATCGGCCGCCCGTTTGCAGTTCTTGGACACCGCGGTGATGCAGCAAAACTGCCGCAAGAGACTTTGCCGGGTTTCCGTCAAGCCGTGAAACTGGGTGTCGACCTGTTGGACTTAGACGTACGCTTAACCAAGGACCATCACTTTGTTCTGCTGCACAATCCCACGGTCGACGCTACGACAAATGGTCACGGTCCCGTGTCAGACATGACGCTGAAACAGGTGCAAAGCCTGGATGCCGGCTATTGGATGACAACGGACGGCGGGAAGACCTATCCGTTTCGAGGCAAAGGGATTCACCTCATGTCTCTCACTGGATTTTTCAAGGCATTTCCACATCAACAGGTAAACATCGAGATAAAAAATGACTCATACACCGCGGGATCGGACTTGGCACGGGTTATTGCTGCAAGTCATGCCGCAAATCGAGTGATTGTCGGTTCCTTCTATCAATCACCCCTTGACTCGTTCCGTAAACACCTCCCCACTGCTCGAACGATGTTGTCGAAACACGAGATGATTCAGGCCTATGTATGGGCACACCTTGGCCTGGAAGCCTACTATACCCCGCCGGGGAATTTCGCAGAAGTACCTGAAACAGAAGGGCCCTTAAGAGTCGTCACTCCAGGCTTTGTCGACTTTCTCCACCAACACGGTGTAATCGTCTATGTTTGGACGGTGGATGACACAGCTTCTATGAAGAGATTGATGAAGATGGGGGTCGACGGCATCATATCAGACAACCCAGGATTGCTCCTGCAAACGGACACAAAGGGGGTGTAAAATACTCATCCCCCGCAAAAGAAATAAACACTTGCATTTTTGGCGTGACTTGAAAATATGATAACTATCATATATATTTCAATATACCCGCCATGGTATTGTTCAGGACTACATGTATGCGATTGCATTTTCCTGGCGGAATGTTTTAGTATATTCAGATAGAACAGGAGGTGAGAACGTGCGCGGATTCCTCATGATTATCATTCTTGTTGGAAATATCATTATAACGCCCTTCGTTAATCATTTGCACCCCGTAGTTTTCGGAATGTCCTTTTTCTTGTTCTGGTTTCTTATCTGGATGTTCATTACACCGCTGTTGACTTGGTGGATTTACGCGATTGATAAACGAAAAGAAGCGTCCGAAGGGAGGTAAAAGAAGTTGACCGCTTTACTTACTACCGCCGTAATTATCTTAATTGTCGTAATCGTCGGTTTCTACGCTGGACGCAATGCCAAGTCCAGAAGCAGTATTGAAGAATGGAGCGTCGGCGGCCGAAACTTTGGCGGACTGCTGGTGTGGTTCCTTGTTGGTGCTGATATCTACACGGCATATACCTTTCTTGGACTGACAGGATATGCCTATAAGCTGGGAGCGGCCGCATTTTTTGCTGTACCCTATGTTGTGCTCGCTTACCCGATTGCCTATTTTATTCTGCCAAAAGTATGGGGGTATGCAGCGAAGTATCACCTCACAACACTGGCGGATTTTGCAAGAGAACGTTTTCAGAGTAAAGGCTTAGGCATCCTTGTTGCTCTTACCGGTATCGTCTTTCTGATTCCTTACATCGACTTGCAGTTGCTCGGTATTACAGGTGTGGCTGAAGTAGCCGGTAAAGGTACGTTCGCCAATCCTCACGCAGTTGGTATTGGTGCGCTGATTGTTTCATTTATACTTGTGGCACTCTATACCTATTTCAGTGGTCTCAGAGCTCCAGCATGGACGGCTCTCATCAAAGATGCGCTGGTTTGGATTGTTATCATTGTCATGATTATTACCATCCCGGTTATGCTGTTCCACGGATGGGGCAATATGTTCCATACAGCAGTCACCCAGTATCCGAAGATGTTGACACTACACTCTGGAGCACATGACAGCTGGTGGTTTATGACAGCAGCTCTGATTTCCGCATTGGCTCTGTTCATGTGGCCCCACGCTTCGACTGGTGCACTCAGTGCAAGGTCGGCAGAAATTCTGAAGAAGAATGCAGTCTTTCTTCCGTTCTACAACATCCTGCTTTTTTTCATTACTTTCTTAGGCATTGTGGCCTATATGAAATTGCCGCATAGTCAGACAAAAGGCTACGCTAATGTCATTTTGCTCCACCTGATTCAATACACGTACCACAACCCGTTTGTACAGGGCCTCATGTTCGCCACGGTTGCTTTGGCCAGTTTGGTACCTGCCTCTATTATGGTACTCGCAGCCAGTAATCTGTTTGCGACAAATATATTGAAGGACTGGCTCATTCCGAACATGAGCTCAAAGAACCAGACATTGGTTGCCCGATGGTTTGTGTTTGTCATGACTGCTTTGGCCCTTGTTTTCGGCATTCTGTTCCCCAACCAGTTGATTTCACTGCAACTCGAAGGGACCAGTGGTATGGTGCAGATTATTCCAGCTATTGCCTTGGGAATCTTCTGGCGCAGACTTTCCCGCCCGGCTGTTATTATTGGGCTTGTCGGCGGTATTCTGATGGTATTCTTAAACCACTTTACGTTCCACATTCACGGTTATGACGGGTTCTGGGGCCTTTTGGTCAACCTCGTTTTAGTACTTGTTTTGAACCCCTTGTTCCAAAAGGATGTCGAGCGAAACTTAGAGACAAACAAAATGATGATGGAAAGCTAAAACGTAGAGACCACCGTCATACTGAAAAATATGCAGCCTTCCCATAAACCTGTACAGGTCGATACAACGGATCTGTACAGGCCTGAGAAGGCTGTTTTTTTGCTCCCTCCCTTGCAAATTCTCATGACATCGTGTATTACTAAGTGTATTAATTGAATTAATACACTTAGTTCTTGTCGTGCATCCTGAATGACACAGAGTGACGGCAGCAGCGATTGGAGTGACACGTGTGCCAGGACGAGAAACGTGGGTTCCCCCGCAGACTAATCTGGATTCCTCCAAACCTCTCTACGAGCAGTTTGAAGACATTGTGCGCTCAAGTATTGCTCGTGCGGATTTGGTTCCCGGTCAGAGACTTCCGTCTGTCCGAGATTTCGCTGCACACTTTCGTGTCAATCCAAACACGGTCATGCGCGCCTACCAGAACCTTGAGCGAGAAGGCTTTCTTGTGACCTTTCGGGGCCAGGGAACCTTTATTGCCAAGGACGAGCGAGTTATCGAGAGAAGCCGGCGAGCGCTGGCTCGAGCCGCCCTCTATCAGTTGCAACGTGTTGCAGCTTCAATGGGTATGTCTGTCGATGAATTACTGAGCCTTGCCAGTAAGCAACAAGGAGATGAAGAATGACCATGTCCAATCAAACGTTGAAAACACCCGCAATTGATTGTGTCGGAATTGACTTCAGCGTTGGCAAGAAGACAATTTTGAGCAGTATTACGTTTTCCGTACAGCCCGGTGAGATTGCAGGATTGTTGGGTCCTAATGGTGCAGGCAAGTCGACTTTGTTGCGGATAATCGGGGGGATTGCGCCGCCAAATCAAGGGCATGTCAATCTGTTTGGAAAACGTGCGGGGGTCTCAACGTTGGCCGATACAGCACTCCTCCCTGATAGAGGCAAACTCCCGGCCTGGCTGACCTGTTCGGAATGGATTGGATATGCAGAAAGGATCTATCCCGATTGGGATCGTCATCGCGCTGACGAATTGACAGAAAGCTTGGAGATAAAGCTGGATAGCAAAATCATGTTCCTTTCCAGAGGTGAAGAAGCCCGATTGCAACTGATGACTTGCCTCGCTCGCAAGGCCCGGGTAGTGTTGCTCGACGAGCCGTTTGCAGGTGTAGACTTGGTCTCCAGACGGCGAATTGTGAATTCTGTTGTGAAGGAACTTGCTGAAAACAACCGGGGCTTTCTCATTGCTACCCACGATGTGTTAGAAATGGAGAATTTGTTCGATCGCGTCATACTTATCGGTCAGGGACAAATCAAAGGCGATGGTCTTGTCGAAAATCTGCGTGAACAAGGGACCTCCGTTGAAAAGTACTACAGGGAGGCATTCGAATGAACATAACACAGAGGGACAGCCACAGGACCAATTCAAAATCGCCTGCGCTCGCTAGTCTATGGCTGCTGACACGCTTTGAATACGGTAGAAACACAGTCCGACTGTCTAAGTCGAAAGGAAGGTCTCGCCGTTTCCTTTTTAGCAACCGCACTTGGTTCACTCTCGCTGTCATAACCATTGTTTTCGGCATCATAGCATCCTCTGCTCTCAGCAGCCCTGAGAAACTGCCAGCAATCATCTGGATTCCCTGGGTAGGTGCAGCTATCTCGTATGTCACATCCACCGCTTCCGGGACTATCAGTACGCGACAAACAGACTGGTGGCTAAGTTATCCGTACCCGCGCTGGATGTTAGTCCTATCAAAGTGGATGGCTTCCACCATTCTGGGATTAAGAATGTTCGGTATCATGGCAACCTGGGGCTTTTTTGTTTACATGGTAGCATGGACGATTCATCCGCACAGCTGGATGCCGACAAAGGACCTCTTGTTGTTTGTGGCCCTGCAAGTGCTCACCGTGGTGATTTACCTTCCGGTTTTGAGCGCTGTTGGAACGTTTTCTCTTGCTTTGGCTCGCGGTATCGCTCGAATCTTTCAGTTCCTAGTCTCAGCGGCACTTTGGGGTTCTTTTGTGGCGAGTTTTGCTGTAATGAATGTTGCAAAAACCAATAATTTCTCTACGATTGTGCAAGGCGTTGGCATCCTGTTTGCCGTCGGCTGGCCAATCTCAATCTTGCTGCTGTGGGTGACTTCGCGCAGACTGCAAACTCTGGCAGGCACAGTCGGGAAAACTCCCCTCTTCCCTGCTCACACTGCTCGCAGTCAGATTACCGACAAGACCCGAAACAAGACCGGAAGTAAAACCGGAAGCAAAACCGAAAACGGCTTGTCCACTCATTCCGTTGACAGCCGTACAACGCCGAACAAAGCGCAACAGCCAGCACTGCGCTGGATTCGCCTTTATGAGAAGTTCTGGGGTAAGCGTACGACCTCGAGCGGCGCAGTATTCTTGCTCCATGCAAGTCAAATGCGCTGGTTTGGAAAAGAATCTGATTTGCGTGCCGCAGGAACGGCGGCCATAGTGCCAGTACTGGGATTTATATGTGGAGTACTGCTCAATTCGCAACGACTGCTGCTATACGTTCCGGCAGCATCCTTGCTCGTGGCTGCATGGATTCTACTTTGGACAGGTCTGTCCTTGTTCCAGCGCAATTTGCGTAAGTCAGCAGGCTGGGTGCTCAGTTTCCCCGTATCGCGGGCGTCTTTAATTGTTACATTGTCTTTGTCAACATGGATAAAACTAGCAAGCTTTGTCGTGGCAGGCGAAGCAGGACTGTGGCTTGGAATCTGGACACGAACCCTGTTCAGTCCTCTCTCCGGAAACACCTATGCACTATCTGGGCTGGTAATGGTAAAAGCATTGTTCGTTTTCGTTACGCTCTTACCCATCTTACAAATCATATTGCAGACCGCAAGTTATGCGCTACAAGGGTGGTGGGCACTACTGCAACTGCTTGTCTACGGAGGTCTCGCCGGTCTGTTTATCCTGGCTTGGGTACACCGAAAAAACTGGTTGTTCCCTAATCTGCAAACAGGCGCACAACCCGCCGCTTATTGGATAATCCTCGTACTCACAATTATCATTGGATATCCTCTGGCAATATGGTTCGTGAGGTCTGCTTCGAAAAACTTGCACCACATCTACTTGGGCACTTCCCTGCACGATTACATGGACTGACACAAACGGATTTATAGTTCAAGCCTTTTCCACCAACTGTTTTCGTTCTCTTTTCAGACCTGCCACTTGTTGTTTGAGTGTCACAAGTCTCGCCTGTACAGCAGTAACCAGCCCATCAACTTGTTGATACTGTTCATCTACTTGTGATGCAGTCTGTTTAATGTGATTCTGCACCGCCCAATCCACAAAGAGTCCATCAAAGAAATAGTCGGCAAAATGCATGAAGCCGCCCTGATGTATATCTACCGGATTGCTTACGTTCTCGTCCAGGTCTTGCAGTTCCCGCTGCAAACGGCTGAGAGCGTAACTGGCGTTGTCCATTTTTGACTGAGCGCTATCCATGTGACTACGCTTAATCATAGTCGTAATCGTTCCTCCGCCGAGCATATCCATAGTTCCCCAGTTTTGTGCTTTCCGCAAGCTTTCAAGACAGTCTTTTAAAGCGGCTTTCGCATCCTGTGCAGCTGCCAACACCTCCTCGGTCTCCTGAACCTCTGCATTCAAGTCCGCTTCCTTATGCGTATATTCGAGTAACCGCTGCGCCAACAGACTGTTTTCCTCGGAAGCAATAGCTTGTTCTTTCTCGCGCAGAATGTTCTGGTATTGCTGCTCAATCCCACCTGTGAGCTTCAAATCACGCTGCAGTTGGAATTCATCCGCTTCCAGCCTCTCTACGAGCCCAACTGCAGTAGTCAATTTACCATTAAGTTGTACTGCTTCACGATGAATCTGTTCTTCCTTCGTGTCCTCAATCCCCTTAATGAGCACCATTAAATGCAGGAATGATAATCCATGCAATTTGTCCGGCACGTGCTGTTTGTCGGAGAGTCCTTCACGTAAATTGCTCACATGCCGTCTTGCTTCATCCAGTTGCAGCTGACATGCCTTCAATTTGCTTTGCTTGCGATCGCGAATCCGAATTTGTTCCTTCAGTTGACCGAGTTCGTCATTAAATGCGTCGAACAAGCCCTCATCCTCCAATTCTCAGTTTCTTGCAGTTTTTGTCCTATGAAGCAGTGCACATACTCCTCATGGTGCCAAAATTACGGGTGAGTTACGAGCTGTGAGCATGGGTACAGTTCTGTCAATCTTAAGAAATTCTTAAGCATTATGCAGACTTTATCTTAAGAACTAGCTTCTACAATAAACGAGTCGTCAACATTTGGAAAGTTTGGTGAGTTACTATGGTGTTAGACAACCAAATGGTTATTATGGCAGAACACGTACTTGGACTGTTGCATTCGACGGCAGTAAAGGTCATGATTATCCCCGTCCTATATGGCGTGTATCACTGCCAAGAGGCCAAGAAGTAGAGGTCTACGGAAAGGCGGATAATCGTCATGAAAACTCATTCTGTTTTAGTCGTTGATGATGACAAGGAAATTAGAGATGCGGTAAGGATTTATCTCCGTAACGAAGGCCTGTCTGTGTACACCGCAAAGGACGGTGTCGAAGCCGTCGAGGAGCTTAATCGGCATGAATTTCATCTTATCGTTCTGGACCTCATGATGCCTCGAGCTGACGGCATGGAAACAATAGTTCGGATTCGCGAACAGAAGAACATTCCAATTATCATCCTAAGCGCAAAAGGTGAAGATTATGACAAAATTCTCGGTCTTCAAGTTGGGGCAGATGACTACGTTACAAAACCCTTTAACCCTTTGGAGTTAATTGCTCGTGTCAAATCGCAACTCAGACGTTACGTTACTCTCGGCACATATCAAAGGAATACACCTGAAGAAGTCATTCGTTTAGACGGCTTGTCTTTGGATAAAGGAGCGAAGCAAGTCAGCGTAGATGGAGAGTCAATAAAACTGACACCGATTGAGTACAGGATTGTTGAGCTGTTGATGGAAAATGCCGGGCGCGTCTTCTCCATCGCTGACATCTATGAGTTGGTATGGAAGGAACCAGGATTTAAAGTGGAAAACACGGTCGCAGTACATATTCGAAAAATTAGAGAGAAAATCGAGATAGATCCTAGAAATCCAAGGTACTTGAAGGTGGTGTGGGGTATTGGATACAAAATTGAGAGATAAGGTGCTTACAGCATCGTGGATGATACTTCTTACATTTGGCTTGAGCGGTATCTTTTCACTTCTTTCATCCGGTTATACCCCGCGTCAGGGGCTTTTAGCTCTCTATGTTCTCTCTGGCACTGGAGCTTTCATCATAAGTCTGTTTCTGTACAGGAGGATTCCTGTCTTCACCTACCTTGAACCTAGACTGTGGAGTTTCTACTACGGATATGTACCCATGGATATCCGCTTCGTTATTTTTACTGTGTCAGCCATCATTACAGTGTATCACTTGCGCGATATGGGTTATCTGTTCCTGGCCAGCTTCTTGGCTTACGGAAAGAGTTTTCTGGCCACCGGACTGCTGCTTACATTCACGCTCATGCAAGGAAAGTCAATTCTGAATGTGATTCGACGACAGGACACTATGAGAGTCAACCTGAGAAACAGTCTCACGTACAGGGGAGCGGGTATCTTAAAAGACGCCTTTGCCAACACCGGGATCGCGTTGAAAACAACCTTCGTTTTAGGGGTTATGTTCGCTTCCGGATTTGGGTTCCTCGCAGTGCTTCTGGCCCATGGAACACTGATAATTTACGTGCTCTTGTTCGCAGTCGTCACCATCCCCACTTTGGTAGTAGTCTATCGGCAGGTGGGATACATCAACCAAATTACTGACTATACAACCGCACTGGTAGAGGGAAAAATGGAACCGGATTTACCTAATCGAGGACAATCTGTGGGAGCAGTCCTTGCACGAAACATCAACAAACTAAAACAAGGAGTCAAGATGTCACAGGAGGCACAGGCTAAAAGTGAACGCTTTAAGACTGAATTAATTACAAATGTTAGTCATGACCTTCGCACACCGTTAACATCCGTTATTACCTACGCAGAACTTCTCAAAACTCCTGGCATTTCAGAAGAGACTCGCAATGACTATATTGACATCATAGACAGAAAATCACAGCGGTTAAAGGTCCTGATTGAGGACTTGTTTGAAGCTTCGAAAATGGCCAGCGGGAGCATTGAATTGCATCGTACCCGCGTTGATATGGTCCAACTTCTGCAACAATCATTTGCCGAGACGGTGAATAGCAGTAATGATTCTGAGCTGGATTTTCACTTCAGGGTACCTGATGTCCCTGTGTACGCGATGGTAGACGGCCAAAAAATGTGGCGAGTATTCGACAACCTGCTAGGAAATATTTTGAAGTATTCTCTAGAGAAAACCAGAGTTTATGTCACTGTCACAAGTGTTTCGAAGCAGTTGGCAATCACATTCAAGAATATATCAAAGTATGAACTAAGTGAAAACGTGGATGATTTATTTGAGCGGTTCAAACGCAGTGACACATCACGACATACGGACGGTTCCGGACTTGGATTGGCCATTGCAAAGTCCATTGTGGACCTCCACGACGGGTATCTCAATCTGGAAGTGGACGGTGATTTATTTAAAGCCACCGTTAAATTGGACACTGCAGACTAAGTAAACGGACTGCTCTACATGTTTACAAACAATAAAAATAAAGTTGGTAACCGAACTTCTGGCTTCAAGCAGTTCAGCATCTGTCGACGAATAGTAGGATCGACAGCAAAAGTCTATAAACATACAGTAAAATGCACTATTATCCACTATGCTGAGCATATTCTTATGTAGCTAACGCCCCCTTAAGTTCAACAACTAAAGGGGCATCGAATCAACCCATATTCCAGAAACCACCGTTTGAATGGATGATTTGACCTGTTATCCATTCCGCCTCATCACTTGCAAGAAATACGATTAGCTTTGCCGCATCCCGTGGTTCTCCAATCCGCCCCATCGGAAACTTCGACAGTAGGAATTCCTTTAACTCGTCATTCATCCATCCAGAGTCCGTTGGTCCAGGATCTACGGCATTTACCGTGATGTTATGGGGTGCCAATTCTACGGCGACTGAAGTAGTAAAGACTGATATGGCACCTTTTGTAGCAACATAAGCCAGATTACCTGGCTCAGGTGTGATGTCTTGCCCAGATACCATGTTGATAATTCGCCCGCCGTGCTTTCCTTCAATCTGGCGTGCAAATTCCACAGACAGCAGCATTGTTCCCCGTACATTTACAGCGCAATGAAAATCTATCGAATCGGCAGACAGCGAACGGAAATCTTCATTCACACCGTGTGTCGCATTATTCACCAGAATGGATGGAGACCCCAGTTCTGTATGAACTTCATGAAGGAGTGTTAGATGTGAATCCTTCTCCGACAAATCGAGTTCCATCGACTCGCAACGTACACCCAAACTACGAAGTTCGATTGTAAATTGACTGGTCCAATCTTTCTCCAAAGCATATTTCATCTGTTCATCATACGTGGACCAATGCGTAAAAAAAACATCCGCTCCTTCGTTAGCTAATGCTCTGCATACCGCTGCACCGATACCATTTGTGCGGCTCACACCAGTAACGATTGCGACTTTGTTCGTTAATCTGCTCATGCGTATAGTCCCCTTTTTCGGGAACGCCAAGAGACATACCATGGGAGATGTATCCCGCCAAAAAGAAAAACGAATACCAATAAGGCATCCGCTCGGCGTGTTTATAGTACATGAACCAGCGTTCCTATAATGGTTTGATTGAACACGGGTACAAATAACCCTCTCGAATAAAGGGTTTTTGTATCCGTTCAAATTACTTTAACCATTACAGGATAATCCACATTAGGTTCATAACTCCTTTCACACATCTCCACTGTGAAAGCTACAACAGCCAAAAATGTTTGTCAATAATACTCTCCATTTGTTGCCACTGTTGCGCTATGCTGCCCGTTGATGACTTAATGATTAGTAAAGATTCAATGTATATTCATTCAAAAGCGAGTCCCATCATGATGTATGTTGGGCGTGTAGTTAGTTAACTCACAGGATTATTTAAGACAGCTAAATGAGTAAATACGCCGACAGGAAAAGACGGAACAGACGCATTGGGGTGAGTTGTCCATTCATAGAGAGTTATGTAGGTATTTCCTCGTCTGAAATAGTAGTATTTTGATGACTTGGACATATCCCACTCAAAGTATGTTTGCCCTGACTCTGTTGTTCGTTTCACCCATGGCACTCTGTGACTCTGTGGAGGAACCTTGCCGGGTGCGGTGATGATATCACTGCCATTGTAGATCCAGTTATTTGGTGAATCTCCTAACTCATAAAACCTATATTGAACACCGGGCGAGTCCCCTACTGCAAATGTGAAATTCCCATTGGAATCTGCCTGCATGATTGTTGGGTCTGGAACACCTAATCCACCCGTTATAACGTACACTTTGTGATTTTGTGCTCGGGTTCGTACGTTCCACTGAGAGATATCTTTCCAAATATGATCAAGGGTTGTATTGTTAAAATCACCGTTGTAAGGAACCTGGTCCTCAGTCCTGGATCGACTTCTGCTAACTAGGAAGGCACTTCCTCCAGCCAATATTAAAACCGCGGACAAACCAAGAACTAATCTTGTTTTGTGTAACACTGACACCCTCCCTTCGTGAATCCAATGACAAGAGTTTTGCAGTACTCCATTGGTCATTCTTCTGCACGAGAATGTATTACCGTCATTAATAACATAAGCGACGTTTTGTGATCTCGATGGAGTAACAACGTCACGACGTACCGAGCTGATTTGAGCTAGTAAACACTGCTCCTGTGTAAGCGTCAAACCACGGACACATTGCAACATCAGGCCACATCTGCCTTATTACAAGGCAGCGTTCGCTTCCTGCCCAATCCGCTACCCACTGGGGAGTTCGGCATAGCTTGCGCTCGGCTTACTGTCGTTGTGGCTGACAGACCCCATTGGGTTTACCCTGTTTCGTCAAGAATCCATCTTTGGGGTGTTTAGGTGCTCCGACTCCCGCGATAGCCCTCGGAACTGCGAATCAGCAAGGCATGAGTGCTGATTCAGGCTACGTGCCCTTTTGGCCCAAGCGTACCAGAGTGTTTCGCTTGTTCTAGGTGACGCGTGTTTATATGGGGTTCACTGGTATTCACCATGCACCTTTCAACCTAGCTCCGGCCCAAGTCACTCTCTCAGGTGCGGCTACATTGTCCCGCAGCTCCATAGAAAGGCATTACCACCAACCCATGTCGCGGTAGGTTCGCGTCCGCAGTCCTGGACGAGTGGATTTGCACCACATGATTCACGACGACTTCAAGTCGCAACATGCCATCCTAGCCTTGGCGAGATGAGGTACTCGCCAGCCACCGGAGTCGGTGGCTTCAATACATAGCGCCTCATGGCGCACTAAACATAGTTGCCCATTACGTACATAACCCATAAGCTCCAATAATGTATATTTATGTACAGGCTGCGACAAATCCTTCTTGGACATCAGCCCCCGTTAACTGATGAACGCTGTGAGTTACTCGGTTTCTGCTCGTAAATATACTGCTTTGCTGCAGATGCCTTTCCATCGATGGTACACCACACTCTTCACGGCACTGTCATTGTAACTTTTTTGACTTGTCCTGTAGTTGGATTCACCGTGTAGTATTGGTGTTTTCCGGTATTTTGTATCAAGACGTTATAGAAGTAAACCTAGTTTTGAGGACGAGCCTGTCCAGAGAGACTAGACGGTCTGGAGACAACAAACCTTGCAGAGACACTGCCTAACTGCCCCAAAATCAAGGTTTCGCCTTTCTGATAGGTTAAGTGCGGTAATGTAGCAAAGAAAAGAGCTGGTGTGATTAACATGAGAGATACGTTCGTCCAAAAAGCCGCCATGGGACGCTTTTTGGCAATCCCCCGCCACCCGCCACCCAAAGAAACGGTAACCATCAAGATGGTAGGGTACGTTTCAACTATTCCTGCGTAGTAGTGGTGATTAAGGATCCCCAAGGCTAATGCTTCCATAAACGCAAAGATAACCGATATAATTACGAGAACTGTCGTCCCTTTAATCCTGCTCCCCTCCTCCTTGCTGCAGTCTACTGCCTTATAACGTCATAATCCAAAAAATCCCTCACTGTATATTTATAGATCAATTGCGCAAGTCCTTCTCCGACATGAACCCTCGTTTGTTAAAGAAGATGTTCCATGTCTTCAGGGTGTGGCAATCTGATACGCTAATAAAAACTCCTTCATCTAGGGGCTGGGGAGTTGATATGTTGTGAGATGGCAAGAATTGACCACAATAATACTCTTCTGCATTTCTTGCGTCGTCTTAATCGCAGTATATTTCTATCTCAAGAAGAATGGGGAAGTTGGATTTTACTTACGCGAATGGAAATCTCATAAGAAAGTTTTATCACTGCTTATCCTATTGGTTGGAAGTCTCGTCGTCCAACTTGTCTGGCAAGTTATTCTTGGAATTGAAAGTCTGAGCTAACTCCAAACGCTTCTGCCCCTTTAACGCACTATATCAAGACAGCGGAGTTTTGTATAAATATTCTAATTAAATCAACAATTCCACTTGGCGTTTAATCAAGGTTATGTTATGGGCTTTTGATATATCTCCAGCTCTTTCAAGTCGATCACAAATCCTCCCGAGAGAAGAATATCAGAACCCAACAGTCCATTAATGCCCGGATGCTCGTCCAGATAAGCGAAGTCTAGATGTGCATTCAACATATGATACGAGTCAAACTGAATATGATCCATCCGCTTTCTGAGAGCAGACTCCCGACCACCGATACCAGACATGAATACAAACTCATCTTCGTTTTTTGACGAAACATCTAATAACTGAATGGCGTCCATGTCGATAATGGACTGAGCTGCTCCAGTATCTAGTACTAGATCGTGAATGGTTTCACTGATTCCTTCATGGGACACTACCAGAGATACGAATAACAATCCATTTCGATATTCTATGTTCATGGATGCTAGCCCCTTAAGTTGGGTTTGGAACGAATATGCATCACAATCTCAGGCTTGGAAGTATGGCAGATAAACTTATTACCTTTGCATTCGCGAAGTTCGTGCGATGCTTCTTTCCCATCCACTAAAGGACGAATTACAGCGACTTCTTCAACATGGACTTGTCCATCTTCAACGTAAGACTTAAGGTCTTCCATCAGTACGAACTGATTGGGGAAAATTTCACGTACCTCTGTCCACAACATCCCGCTCACCGTCCACTTTCAAGTTGTTCATATTGTACCATTTCTAATAATTTGACAGGAGGTTTACGTCGCTAAACTGCCCAATACTGACAGGTCCCAGGAAACCCTTCAATGTATATTTATGTACAGATACGACCGAATCCTGTGCCAACCAATCCTACATTTGATCAGTCAGCTTTCCTATTGTCGAGCATTGAGGTGCATAGTAGAATCCGCCAGTTAAGTTAGTTACAACAGGTTGTTCCCCGTTAGAATTAATGTACTTTCCGTTCTTCTTGAAGTAGAAGCCGTGTGCCATTTCGCTGCCCAGAAATGATGCATGATTTGTACCTACCGTGTATTGGTCAACCCAAACTTTTACCGCCTCACCAACAACAGGCTTCATCATTCCCTTGGCAGGGAGAGGATGCTTAAAGTATATGGTAACAATTGAACCACTGGGATATGGAAGCTTTGGAGTTGGCGACCTCAGCGGTCCATTAGGCGTGATGTTACTTGTTTTGAGTTTAATCGCTTGGATAGCCGTGTCGACTCCCGTGATTTTCCCTTGAAGAAGAAAATCATCCGTTCCAACGTAACGCCAGTTCGTGGACGTTGAAGGTGTCGGCTCTACGGTTACGTTTTTAACGGGGGTCTGAGATGGAGCTTGCGTTGGTTGAGTAGAATTCGCCGCACATCCTGAGAAGAATAAGGTACCTATGAGTCCAACAATCGTTGATCCAATCGATTTATTCACTGTATTCCCCCCTTCTATTGTCATAGACAGTGAGCCAAACAAAAACGTTACAGGAGGCAAACAAAGTGGGAATATCCTTCCTGCAAACGGGATGTCTCTCTCGAACATAGCTGCCCTTGTCCTACAGAACGTGGTAACTGCAGTAAGTGCATAATAATTCAGATGTCAAGAGGACAGGTCTTCAGGTTATGCCACCTATTTCTCGGTAGTGAAACCAGTAAAGGAAGAAGTCATACTAGCCTAATCTGTTTGACGGAATATCATCTGCTAAGATTATCGGTTAGCTTTTCCAACGCACCTAATAATAAAGTCTGCATTGTTTCCAACTGCTCACCGGAAGGCTTTACATCGTCCGATGACATCAAGGTTTTATCCGTCCACCAAACGGGGCCATGGACCTGGTCGCTGGCTCTGCGAGGGAACAGATGCCAATGCATATGGGAATCACCGTTACCAAGCAACTCGTAATTCAGCTTGTCTGGAACAAAGGCGTTAAAAACGGCTTCCGCCACGAGACTCATTTCAGATAAAAATTTCAATTTAAAGTCTGCATCCAAATAGTGCAACTCTGTCTCGTGTCGCTTGCACAAAAATAACGTGTAGCCATGGAATAACTGATGATCTCCAGTAACTACATAACCCGTCTCCAATCATTTACTTTTACCGAAAGTAAGACGTTCTTAGATTTTACTTACCCGTTGATAACAGAACCTGCTGGACATAGCGGTTGAGATAGACCACTTGTTTTTTTGCAAGCCAGTCTTGTAAAGCGCTCTCGGATTGACCAAGGAAATACGGGGTTACTTCATTCGGAGAAAGAAAACCCATTCCAAGGGTTCGTCCCCCATCCATCCTAAGCCCCAAATTTCCATGTACCCGCCTGGAATCCCCCAGTAGCCGTTGTCGGAACGCCTGTAAAGCAAGAGCCCAAGAGCCGGTCCTGCGCATCGAACATCGCAGCGCCACATGCTACATAATAATCTTTGTGTTACCCACCAAAGCACGAATATGTTGAATGTAATCAGGCACCTACAAGGCTCCTTTAAACAGCTTAAATCAATTATACAGTTTTCTGGAAACTAGTTGTTATTGCACTCTCCCCGAATGTCCAAGAATGGAGTCATGTGGTGCTTGAATATTCAATGCAGGACCGTATCAGCCATTTTGCTCTTTCGTTTCTCAATGTCGGAGAGCGGTCACTCTGGACGTTGTACTAGTCCCCATACGTTTTCAAACGGGTCTTTAAGCTGACATACCCAGACCTGGTCTACTCCAAAAGTTGGTCCCCGGAACTTGCTGCATCCATGAGATTCAAAATGAGCAATGGTCTTCTTAATGTCTGACACACGCCAGTATGTAACTTGTCCCGCTATGCCCGAAGAGTTCTTTTCATCGCTTGGATGCAATCCAACAGTGACATTCGCCAATCGAAAAGCACAATAACCTTCGTGGTCAAAATATGGTTCTAGTCCAAGCAACTCACCGTACCAACGCTTGGCTACTTGAACGTCAGGAACAAAAAAGAGCACTTCGTCGACTCCCCAAACACCATCCATTCAGTCCACTCCTCGTTCCTGCATTCTTCTCTCGTTATTGAAACAACCTAGAAAATTCCTCGTCGTATATTTATGTACCGGCGGGCGCAAATCCTTCTTCGATATCAGCCCCGTGAACCAAAAGGGCTACCCTGTGCTATTGACCTCGGAAAGCTCAACCATTGACTTCATGTTTATATCTCTGTGTTTCGAAACCCCGTTGATCTTCCATGAGATATCAACCGTTTGAGGGAAACTTGCCTTATTGGGAGATGCTGACTTAATGTAAAATCCAAGAGAGCTTTGGTGTGCCATTTGTGGTGAAGTTACAGTCTTACTACCACACTGGATAACCACGTCGGTTGCTGGCGAATTTCCGTTATATTGGATTTGAGCATCCATAACGAGGTTCTGTTGCTGTCTCCATAAATGCTTCGTAATAACTGTACCAGGTGCAAAGTAGACGACCCACTCAGAGGATGGTGGATGTTTTATTTGGTATGAGGCAACTTTAGCAGCAAATTTATTCAGATCAAGCTGAAATGGCAAATTGGAGTTTCCGCATGCCGAAACCATTGGTACTACTAGCATCAACACTGAGAGAATGACAGTCATTTTTCTCACAAACATGCACGGACACCTCCTTGGAAAATGATGTTGGCATCCTCAATACACTTTAGTCTAGTCGATTATTATGGTGAGATGTTATGTAGAATAAGCCCGAGCCGACCCACCCTTGATGGGGCAGTTTGGCGCTCGGACTTTTCCCCGAACCGGACTTGCGACTTTAACCGCATCCGGCTCTCCATTTGAGATATTTCACACAGTGTTACTTGTGTGCCACGCGCACCACGTTTCGATTCTCAAGTCTTAAAGACTTGAGCGATGGGAGAAAAGCGCAATCACTCCAGTACAGGAGTCCTACTTTGTCAATGCGTATGCACCTCAAACTGGAACCCTTCGCCATGTAATGGGCGTTACCCATCTCAGACTACTACGATTCCTCCGCCCCGTCACATTCACATCAACGTAGCTGTCCATCCTTATCGGACGAATGGGACGGTTCCCATGTTCACTATGTACTGTCTCGCTACCTTAGGTCGCCACTATACGCGGGGAAGATTCAGGGCGTTGCACCTCTATACTACCCTAACCACCGGCATGCCGGGTCATGATGCCAAATCCAAGGGCACCATGCTCATTCCACCCACCCGTATCATCCAACGATTTCGGGTGTTGCAGTTGACCACGCTTCTGACATGACTTTGCTTTCGCTGACCATAGCAGTTCTGCGAGGCTAGCCCCGCATCTTGGGAGGTTGGTTCCCCCTCACGGGTACATTGTTAGATGGGCTTCAAACCCTGGGTCTGCTCAAACCCAACGCATGCCATCCTAGCCTTGGCGAGATGAGGTACTCGCCAACCACCGGAGTCGGTGGCTTCAATACATAGCGCCTCATGGCGCACTAGATTTTCCTGCCCTTTAGCGCAGCAAACTGGTCTTTAGGACAGTGAATAATAATTCGCCAGCGAATTAAACATCCTGATAAATCTCCATCTTTGCAAGATTGATAATGAAGTTCCCTGCGATCAAGAGATCCAATCCGATTAGACCATCAAGATCGACATCTAGTCGTCCAAAATCAACTTGAAATCCCTCACCAATGAAGTCACCGAATTGAACCTGATCAATCCGTTTTCTGTTGGCTACATCCCGCCCACCAATTCCAAATGCGGTGATAATCTGGTCACCTACCTCGGGAACTACATCCAAAACATCCTCCACGGCATCTAGATTAACCCATGTATGTGTGCGGAGCCAGTATCAATAATTACGGATTGGAGTGTTAAGCTGTTGCCTCTGTGAGAAATGGTTAAGGGGGTTAAAAGAACGCCGTTGACGACGCTTAATTTCATCATCGGATTCCTCGAACCATCGGCTTGGTGACAACATCCATTACAATCTTCTCATTGGACGTATGGTAAATGAATTTGTTCTGTTTTGCTTCCTTGAGTGCCTGCAGAGCTTCGCTAGAATCCATGAGGGGTCGGATAACGGCTACCTCGTCAATATGAATCTTTCCGTCCTCCATGTAAGACTGCAAATCTTCAAGATACACGAATTGGTTTGGGTATAATTGACGAACCTCCGACCACAACATGTCATCATCACCGTCCACTGTTCTTGTTAACTCCATTGTACCATCTTAGTGGAATTAAATGGCTTCCTAGTGGGACATTCCTGCCCAAGAGGTCAATAACCGGGGGCAGACGACACTGAATATTCATTGAGAGATGACTTTCCCGTTGTGATACTTGCCTAAGTCCAAACATTACAGAGGTTTTCGAAGTCTGGATTGCCATTGTAACCCTAATAAGAACAGCAGTGATGGGACAGCGGAAAAGGTAACTCCTGGACCGATGTCAGTTGTAAAGAAACCTTGGACTAGGTTCAATACCCCAGCTATGCCAGCAAAAGGTGCGCTGTATGCAAAATACAGCCCAAGTGGATTGACGCCATTTGTCGGAGTGAACGTAATGAGTATGCCAATGATGAATGGAAGTATTAAAGACACGACATTCTTAACCGGTGAACCCGTGTCCTTCAAAACATACCTGCCGGTAACGACAAACAGTATCAAAGTAATGGCTAGCAATGGTACGAAAAATGCGAGTTGTGACTTTGAGTGCTGGTCAAACCTATAAATGTAGTTTGGTATTAGGTAAAGCATGTAGGTGACGACGCTAATGACAACAGTCATCAAAAATGAAATTACATTGTTTTTTACCACAACATCCCCCTATTTCATCCAATAATGGCATGACACCCACAGGGAGTCTAGCGGTTGAAATTGCTGATCGACATTGAGTTAACCTGCCCATCACTTACAGAATTCAGAAAATTACTTGTGGAATGTTTATTCATGGAACAGCAGAAAATCCGTCCTATTTAAGGCTCAATGAAACATCCATTCGGTAGTCAAAAGAATCGCTACAAATGCCAAGAAGATCAAGATAGACCCGCTGTAAAATTTCGATGTAAACCCGGACTTTTTGTCAGAAGTCTTTCCCCCCCATAGACTGGTTGCTAACAATCCCACTCCACTCATAAAGACAACGAAAAATAGTCCCATGACAAACGACCCTGTAATCCCTATGGACATGCCCACAACCGCCTTCCCCGATTAACTCAGCTCTTCTGCCAATAAGTCCCATAAGACTACTCAGCATGAACTGCATATTCATTCACAAAAGTCGCGGTGTAACTAGACGCGTGCGCTAGTTCTATCGATTATCCTTGTTTGTTTTGTTTAATTTCCAAAAGTCGTAAATCTACGACGAAACCTCCAGGACGAAGAATATCCAATCCAATAAGACCGTTGATTCCATCAATACGTCCGAAATCAAGCATGACCTCGCTAACGTGAACTCCGGCAAAGCGAATGCCATCAACACGTTTTCGAAAACTAAACTCCTCACCGCCCACGCCGTACATGCGTGATATCGGATCGGTCGGATTCGGATTGATATCAAGGAGTTCAACTGCATCGACGTGAATAATTGACCGTACCGCCCCCGTATCGATGACTACATCTTCGATGGTCTGCCTGCGCTCGTTGTATATAATTTCGATGGGTGCCACAAGTAACCCACTTCGTAGTTCCTTAATTCGCATGGTTAATTCTCAGAAGAGGATTGGGTAGAATCTCTATGACGATTTCAGGATTGACGGTATGGTAGACAAATGTGTTACCCGAGCATTGCATAAGCATTCTCTTGGCTTCCCTGCTACTGCTCAACGTCCGAATGACCGATACTTCCTCAACATGTTGTTTTCCACCCTTGATATGGGATCGTTCATTGGATACCATCACCCAGGTATTGGGATATAATTCACGGACTTTCGACCACAACATCTCTATCACCGTCCACTGTTCTTGTTCTCTTCATTGTATCATCTTGGAGGAAATAGATGACTCGTTAGCGGGGTTCCCTCTCCCAACATCGAAATTATTTTCGTTCTATCTTTACGTTTTTAGTAGAGTCGCTATGGGGTTAAACTGCCCAAGTGTTCAACATTGGTATAACGGTTAAAACGTATATGTATGCAATAAAGACAGCAGCCCTTCGTCTTTTTAACCGGTCTTTGCAACTTTCAATATCTGGCGGATAGCTCCAAGGTGATATGCTGAGTGAGACAGTGAAGCCATTACTTCATTCGCAATTGCCTGGTTCCACTCAGTAGCATCAAGTGCCGAAATTAATGCCATATATTCCGAACGCAATTGCTCTTGAACTTCCACCCAGCTGCTCTCACCAACTGAGCTTGGTTCCCAACTCTTGTCCCAGTCCATTTTTGGATAAGTACCACTGCGTATGAATTCATTGGTGCCCCACATGTGGTAACGAATGTGGTTTGCATGCCCAGCTAGTGTTGTTCCATTAACCGAAGTTGATGCTTCTCGGTGAGATGCTCCTTTTAGAGCGCCGAATATCCCGGAGTCTGGTTTATTATTCGTAAACCAAGTCTCTTGAGGATTGGTGGGACCTTCGAAACCCTCTTTGAGCATTATCATTACTGCCTCTTGTAACGCTCCACTCATCTCATATTCGCCCCTTTTGAAACGTTTTTCCAATAACAATCATTACAACCCTGTTCAAAAAACTGAAAACATCACTACTCAGTTCTTCTGCCCGTGTGTGCAACAGGCATCACCTGTCAACTCTGAATGTTTATGAAACTCACGGAGAACAACGTTTCCTCAGGATCAGCCACTGATGCGACATGAACATTGTCTGATGTCAGCGAAAATCACACAATCCTACGCACGCTTTATTTAATAAGCCCACACAACTTTGAGCCTGTTGCTATGAAGTTAAGAATTCTCATGGTAATTGGACGAAGAATTCTACGGCCACGTCGTGTTCGTAATTCTTATTGGGTCTTCTGTCTAACCAATTTCCCTTTGCTAATCTCATTGAGTACGGATGTTATCTTACCAGACGCATCACTAATCATTGTATCTTTCTCAGGCTTCCCTGAAGCACTATCGAGCTTGACTGTGTACTGAGTGGGGTTATTCGGAGCACTTGTAAACGAGATGGATGTTCCGTTTTTCATCTTAAGCTCGAGCCACTCACCGCCACCCTGTGAAATCGCCGTCTGATATGGTTTGATTGCTGTATCATTGGAAAGTCCTTTAAGCAAAGTGTTTATAAGCCTTGCTGACGTTCCTTTAGCGGGATGAATGGTAAAATTCCCAGCTGCTCCAGGACCCCATCCCTGAATAGAGATCGAATTTATATCAGTAGTCGAAATTGACAACCATGACGGTAAATCGGGGTTTTGAACAGAGTTAGGCGCTGTAAGTGTTGGGTGAGAACCGGCGGAAAATGGAAATGTCCCTGATGATGCGAGTGGCAGAGATTTAAGGATAGCGATTGCTTGTTTCTCATTAACATCTCCGCCAACTAAAACAACGTTTCCTTCGTCAAGAGTAAAGGCAAACGTTACAGCATTCTGTTTCTTCGTTATGACCCAAGCATTACTGCCATGTACCGAAACCTGCTTGGCGCCTTTTGGCATTGAAAATGGCGTTCTTAGGTATTTGGCGATCACAATGACTTTGTTCTTGTTCGAGAAGTACCAAACCTGACCTTTCGCTGTACCACCGAAAGGTAATGGACTCATTGTCGCATACTCTCCGTGGGGCAAATCAATTCCCCGAAGACTGTCACGAGTAAAGTTGGAAGGCGGAACGGAAGATGGATTCGTTATGCCAGCTATCGCCCATTTTCCGCTATTATGTAGCAAAGTAACAAGACTGTACTCTTTCGGAGATGTGTCAGGTACCGAAGCAGCGACGATGCTGTGATGCGCAAGTGAAAATGCCCACTTCATATCCTTACTCGTTGAGCTAACCATCTTTGCATTTGAAAGCTTGTATTGAAGACCTTTAGCAACGACTGTCATTGGAGCATCTGAGGAGTGAGGGTCTTCCTTAGTTATTACAGTTTTAATCGTGACTAATTTTTGAGGACTCAATTGTTGATGAGTGTCTATCTTTGTTGGCTGACTTGGGTTAATGAGATTCCGTTCAGCATAAAGTCCTCCTACAACTAGAAACAACGCTATCGCAGCCGCGGAGAATGTCCCGACACGGTTAATACGGTTCCTACGTGGTGGTGTGACTTGTCTGTTGTTATCTCGTAATTCTTCATCTAGCCTAACCCAAATTTCCACAGTCTTAGCTTCTTGCGTATTCCGGTGAATTCGGCCACCTGTTCCGATAATATGTAGGCCACTTAAACCGATAAATGTCGGCCACACATTCCAATAAGTTCGCGGCCGCTGGTTCCGGTAAATCGTAGCCGCTTGTCTATCCCCGTAACGTGGTTATCCTCTACGTATCAGAGTTTTCTACTTGTGACAAGTTACTTTTGACTTTTCGCATCGATTCTCCCTGAATTTCTATCCGGTGTGCATTGTGTACAATGCGGTCGAGTATCGCGTCAGCGAGGGTACCGTCCGTGAAATTCTGGTGCCATAACTCTAGGGGGAGTTGACTGGCAATGCAGGTGGAGTGCGTTGTCGTGCGTTCGTCTAGAATATCTAGTAGATCCCTGCTTTCCGGTGCAGACATTGGTGCAAGCCCCCAGTCGTCCAATATTAAGAGGTCGGTCTTTGAGAGCTGGCGTTGAAGTCTCCGATATGAGCCGTCACCCTTTGCCACAATGATGTCCTGAAGTAGCCTCGACACTCGATAATACCTTACGTGCAATCCCAGGCGACAAACGGCGGTGCCAAGAGCACAAGAGATAAATGTCTTACCGACGCCCGTTGGCCCGGTGATTAAAGCATTGTGGTGCAATGTAACCCACTTCCCCGTAAACAAGCTACGCAGCAAGGCATGGTCAAGGTTTCTAGCCACGTTCTGATCCATCTCCTCTGGAGTTGCTTGTACTTTTAGGTGTGCGTTCGAACAAGCCGGTTTTGGCGTTGGTTTTCGCGATGGGTCCATTCATGGTCGACTAACAGGCCAAACCGTTCCTCGAAGGAGTAGTTCTGTGAGTTCGGGTCCTCAATTTGACGCGTATACGCATCTGCCATGGCACCGAGTTTCAGTTGCCGAAGTGTTTGTATCGTGTGGTTACTGAGCAATTTATCTCTCTCCCTTGAGGGGGCGATTCGCCCCCTCTGTAGTTTGGATGAACAGAGTGACCGCTGTGGTGTGTTGGACAATTTCTTAGTTTAAAAATTTGGTTTGGAAGTAGGACGCACCTCGGATGTTGTCATGGCCCGGCGTAACTTGTTCGTCCTCCATTAGACTCAGGACAGTGTGGTCCATGCCCGTTTTGAGAATGGATTTCACACTGGCATAGGATGGAGAGTTGATGATCAGTGCACGTTCCGCCGCGCCCTCTACACGCTCGACAGGGTACTCCCGGCTCAAACTCAGGAGACCTAGACACGATCGATATCCCTGTTCCGGATGCTTGTATTTCTGCATGATTCGCTCGACCAGGATACCTGTGTTAGGACCGATACTATTTCCCCATGAAATGAGTCGGTCTGGGCTCCATTCGCCGTGTTGTTGGTGGGATTTTGGCCTGTGTAACGGGTCGGTTTGTGCCTGGCCTCTGTAGTGCAAACGCGGGTGAGAGGCCACTCGCTTGCCTTTAAGAAAGACCTCCACTGTGTTTTGGGTGAGTCGAGCTTCGACCTCTTGCCCAATGAGAGAATAGGGAACGCTGTAATAGCAGCGTCCAGCCTCGATATGGTAGTCTATATGCACCTTGCAGTGCTGCCACTTGGCGTATTCGTAAGGGAGGCTAGGCAATGGCTGAAGGGCCGGCCGGTCCGTGGCCTCAAACAGGGACTGGCGCGAGCCCTCCAGCTTTTGAAATGGTTTCTCATTAAGCTGTGCCAACAACTCTCGAATCGTCTCGTTGATCTCTGCAATACTGAAAAATCTCCGTTTGCGGAACACCGCTAATATCCAACGCTCAGCCAGTTGCACACCAAATTCCCCTTTGGCCTTGTCCTTCGGCGTATAGGGCCGTGCTGGAAGAGCCGCACAACCGTAGTGCGATACCATCTCTTGATATGAGCGATTAAGTATAGGTTCATAGCGGTCGGCTTTCCTGACACCGGCTTTGAGATTATCTGGCACGACAAGCCGCGGGACACCCCCGAAAAACTCAAACGCATGCACGTGGCCTTTGATGAATGATTCCACGTCTTGTGCAGGGTGTGCCTCAACGTAGGTGTAGTTACTTGCGCCGAGCACCGCCACGAATATTTGAGCCGTCAGAATCTCGTCGGTTTCTCGGTCGATAAAAGGAACAGTGGGACCGGCGTAGTCCACGAACATCTTTTCCCCAGCAAGGTGGATTTGGCGCATGGCTGGATTGAGTTTCTTCCTCCAGAGTCGGAAGCGCTCACAAAACTGGCTGTATTGGTAGCCGTCTGGATTTGCTTGCTTGTACTCCATCCACAATAGTTGTAATGTGACACCCTTGATTCTGAGCTCGTTGAGAACTTGCGTCCATTCGGGTTCGTCACAATTGCGCGGACGCCCTTGGGGGATTGGAAAAAGGAGAGAATCCAATTGATTCTCATCCATGTCCGTGGGTAGTGGCCACGAAATTCCGGCAGCTGCAGCTCGAGTGATGATCTTTGAGACCGTACTGCGGGAGAGTGAGACACTTGAAGAAATGGCACGCTCACTGAGTTTTGCTTGCACATGCAAGCGTAAGACTTCTTGGATTTTTCGCATTGGTGTCCTCTTTCTGGCCAATGGTGACAGCAGCCCCTCTCAGTCCAAAGATGCAGACTGATTTCTAGAGCGAATGATGTCGACCTGCCTCGGAATTTGGAACCAACGCTACGGGGAGGAGACTTTCAAACAGGTGGCCGTGATTAACCGGAATCCCTGGCTACGACTTTCCGGTTTGAGTGGCCTACGATTTACCGGATTAGGTGGCCGCGACTTTCCGGAACAACAGGCCGCCATTTACCGGATTGGGTGGCTTTTTTGCTCCGGAATACGCACTTCTGACATCTGCAGATTAGATAGGGTGTATAACTCTGGAAAATCATCGTCAACAGAGTGCTTGTTCTTAGCCATGGTGAATCACCTCCCACGCATATTCGTCATTATTTCCTTAAGCTTCAGCACTGCACGATGATCAGTCATCTTAACCTTTCCTGAAGACCATTTCAGCACTCGCGCCGTTTCTTGTATTGATACCTTTTCTATATGTCTTAGAACAAAAACCTGCCGATGCGCAGCCTTTAATTTTGTCATTGCTTCCTCAAGAACCAGACGCGTCTCTAGGTAACTCAACTTGTCGTCCATCACTTCTAGCGTGTTCTGACGAAGGAAGTTTTCTTTCCTTTGTTTCTTGCGTAACACATCATACATATAATTGCGGGCAATGCTTAGAAGCCAGGTTTTGGGACTAGAGTCCTGTCGAAATCCATTCCATGACCGAATTGCACGAATAAATACTTCTTGAACCACATCATATGCATCCTCGGAGTTACCAAGGGTATAGCGTGCAAAGCGATATAAATCATGGCGATACAAATCATACATGTCCTTTATCGCGTCGCGTTTATCAGCATCTGACTGCAACTATTCAGCCACTCCCTTGATTCACTTCTTTAATTAGACGTTTTTATGCGTGATTGGTAACAGTTGAACAGCAATATTCATAAAAATAGCCAGTGTATTTCCCCAAACACCGGCTACAAACCTATGTATACCTATATTTCCCAGGCCAAATCTTTCTAATGGAGTTTTTTACGGTTCTTGGTCATTTCTGCCCGTTAGCGACATATCTCAAACGATTTCCTCAATCGCTCTCGTAATCACATCTAATGTCTGACTGTCTCCATACTTCGGGTCGTAAGAAACGATGGTACATGCAGATATTATAAAACGCTTCTTGATTTTTCTGATTATATGTATTACATCTTCAAGAGTTAATCCGTCTTTTTCTTGATAGCTATTTGCTTTGGCTACCGAGGGGTCAAAAACATCTATGTCTAAGTGTAAATATACCTTGTGTACTTTCTTAATCAGTGACTCTAATGCAGGCGTAAGTATGTCGGCTGTTTGCTCCCGGATTTGTTTTGATTCTATTAGTGTCGTGTTTGTTTTGATGAAGTTTTCTGTTTCCTTGTCAGAAATATTACGACTACCTATATGGATGGTTTTATTTCCCTCTATTGGAGCAAAACCTTCAATGGCAGTACACATACTCCTCCAGCATAAGCCTAAACTCATGGCTAAACCCATGCCATCTAAAAAACCGCTTGTTGTTGTTTCTGGAGTATTCATGTCTGCGTGGTTGTCTAGCCAAATTATCCCTATCTCAGAACCAAGACCCGCAATAATTCCAACACAGCTATTACAATTCCCTGATAAAATAAAGGGGAATCTTTTCTGCAAAACACATTGTCTGACTCTTTCCGAAAGTAATTCGTTAAGGCGAAAAGAATTGCTGATTTCTGGAGTAAAATCCGAGTCATTCTCAATTGAATCAAAGAAGACTCGATGTCCTCGGTTTTTGATTTGTTCAACTAACCCATTTTCGACGAGGTAACTAGGTCCTCTGCCCATTCGGATATTTTTATACCCTGAATCGTATGGAACCGTTAAAATTTCTACTTCCATGGTAAGCCACCACCCCGTGTTATATATGTCGTTGTCAATCCACCTAGAAAGAGCAAGTTATTCCTGAATTATGCTACCCCTTAGCACAGTAATAATTTTAAGTCCATACTGTATATTCATGCAGTGCTACGGGGATTTCCCGAACAGGTACGGTCCTCATTCACAAAGCTCCGAGAGGGACCAGCGAGAACGTGAATCCAACGAGCACGCCAAGGAGGGTAATTCCCAGCGCCCATTCGTACAGCCTCTGTTGTTTGTTTGCAGCGGGAATCGCAAGTCCGACTCCTTGTCATCCATATCACCCCCTGGACTTCCAAGACACAACGGATATTGCTCCAGCACAATACGAAAAAACAGCCCTTTTATAGCATCTCGATGCATGAATTTTAGATACCATTTCTGTAGTTTTAGCAACTCAGTCTGCTATGAGATGGGAGGATAATCTTTACTAAATGCCTCGTTAACCACATTTCCATTTTATAGAACGAACGAATAAATATCGATATTTGAACACAAAATCTCTACCTGTACTCACTAGAGACTCGCGACAATCAATTAAGTCATACAAAAGAAACCCCAGGGCACAGGATTGTACCATGAGGTCAAAGAGTTACCAATTTATTGTCTGGTTACCAACTTTATTGTTCGTGATCACTACAAGGCACTAACCGCCTCCCCAATGACCTCCCAGGCATGCCTGGCAGCCAATTCTTGCTTGGCTGGGACGCTGTAGACTAAGTAAACGGGATCGAACAAGAAGATAAGCGGGTGAATTTTAGTTGCTTTTCATGGTGATAAACTCCAATAATAGGCGGGCGACCAGTGAGATGGGAAGTACTCACGCAGGCTACCAACCCAAGGGTATTTGTTCCCACCCACGTTGTTAGTGATCCCGTTGCGCCCTATTACCCACGCTCCACCCTGCCCCTCCCCGGATTAGTGGCCAGCGGCGCATCCCACCACGGGTGCAATAGTGATCCTTTTGCTCCCTAAGACAATGGCACGCGTCACCTTAGTGATCAGCGGGATCCCTATCACAGATACCAGCCTGATAATAGGGCATGCATTGATCCCTATTATCAGGCCGTTGCTGCCGCGCGACCGGCATTAGTGATCGTTTGTGACCTTATTATTTCGGCATCCGCATGGTAGTGATCTTTTCGATCACTATCTCAAAAGGGTTCGGCCAATAAGGCGCTTTCGGATCACTAAAATCCTGAAATCCTAAAATTCTATCATTTATCTAACCTGTTGCTCATTCGCTGATGTTGACGCCTTTGCCACAAACTCATGAATCACTTTGTTTAGTCTCCCGTTTTCGTTCAGGGACTCTTGATATTTCTTCTCCAAATGCTGGTGCTTTACGTGTTGGTCGCGCAGCTGCACTTCCAATTGCTGCTCCCTCGCTTCACTCTTTTGTCTGTATTGGTTGAAGTCCAGAAGCAGTTGCTGATTTGTCAGTTCCCGTTCTTGAAGGGTGTCCTGCAACTTTTGCAGTTTTCTACCCTGTTCCGCTTTATATGAATTAAACTCATTCAGAAGTTGGTCGTGCTGACCTTTTCTATGAGATATGTCGTCTTGTGTTTTGCTAATTTCTTCAGAAAGACTTTCGATTTTGTTCTCCAGAAAGGATTTGTCTTTGATGAGTTCTTGAATTGAGGCGTCTTTGTTGAAAATTGCGCGGTGGTCTTCTTGCAGTTTTGATTGAAAGGTTCTTCTGGATTCAAACAGCTCTTGAATTGCCTGTGAGACTTTGGTTTCCACTGAATCAATGGTTTCCATGGTTCCCGCTACTTCAATAATGCCGTTTGAGACACCTTCTGACACACTTTCCTTTTTAATTCTTGCGGGTCTTTCCACGCTCTCGTTCGTCTTTTCCTTTTCTGTACTAGTTTGATTTGACTGCAGCAACTTCATTAATTTCATCGTCATACACCTCGCGACAAAAGCTTATATTTTCAAATCTCCCCTTTAGCCCTGTTGTTTGTACGTAAATGATTGCGGCTTCACTTTCTCTATATTCCGTGCTTCCGCAACACTATATCACCCTACCTCAATCCAATGAATCCCTCCCTGCATAGACAAGCCCATAAAGACAAAGCAAACCCGTCCTGTGTCCCGGACGGGTTGATTATCCTCCAGAGACGAGCAACTGGCTGGCCTAGCAGTTGTTCTGCCGTAGCCCCTGTAGTTTTGCGTCACCATCGTTTCCAATGGGTTGCCTTTTGGTCAATCTTTCACATCGGAGTTGAATTTCCAAGTTGTTCCTTACATTCTATCAAAAACGACAAGATACGACAACCCAGACTTTAGATGACTCATTCGCTGATTTGACACTTCTGCAATACGTTGTACTTTGTACCTCAGCCGAATATAAATGGCTCAGAAGGGAGTTGACTCACATGACAGCCTTGTACGATTCTTCAGCCGATGAAAACAGAGGAGAATACGATTCCTTCATTCCCTTGGATTTTCACCTGAAAGTCCCAAAGTACAGTATGCCTGAGGATACACACGATGAACAAACAGTCTATAAGCTCATACTGGACGAACTCATGCTGGACGGCAGAGCGCGTCAGAATCTTGCTACATTTTGTACGACGTGGGAAAGCAACGAGGTCCGAAAATTGATGGACTTAAGTATTACGAAGAATATGGTGGACAGAGATGAGTATCCTCAAACAGCTGAGATTGAAAGGCGTTGTGTACATATTCTGGCAGACCTATGGAACTCTCCGCAGGCATTAAGTACTATCGGAACATCCACAACCGGCTCAAGTGAAGCGGCCATGTTAAGTGGATTAGCGTTTAAATGGAAATGGCGGCAAAGACAAGACGACAACGGGGATGCAAGCGGACAACCGAATTTAGTGACGGGATCGGTACAGGTATGCTGGCAAAAATTCGCAAAGTATTTCGATGTAGAACTGCGTGAACTGCCAATGGAAGAAGGCCGCTATACGCTTGATCCGGACAAAGTGGCTGCAGCTTGCGATGAAAATACCATTGGCGTAGTGACCACATTGGGATTAACATTTACGGGACACTACGATGACGTCGAATCTGTCAGTAGTGCATTGGACAAATTGCAGGCCGAAACGGGATGGGACATCCCAATTCACGTTGACGCTGCCAGTGGAGGTTTTATAGCCCCTTTTTTACATCCGCAGCTAAAGTGGGATTTTCGGTTGCAAAGGGTGAAATCCATTAACGCCTCAGGACACAAATATGGGTTAGCCCCCCTTGGCGTCGGTTGGGCTGTCTGGCGGGAAGCCGAGGACTTACCCGAAGACCTCGTATTTAACGTCAATTACCTAGGAGGAAGTATGCCGACGTTTGCATTGAATTTTTCAAGACCAGGAGGACAAATCGTTGCCCAATACTACAATTTCCTGCGTCTCGGAAGGCAAGGGTACACCTCGGTTATGAGGGATTTACGGGATATTGCACAATTCATCGCAAAAGCCTTGAATTCCATGAGAGTTTTCAGGGTGATTCACGGCGGCGAAGCAGGCCTCCCTGTCGTAACATGGACTGTAAGCGATGAAATGGAACTCCCATTCACGCTTAGTGACTTGTCCCATGAGTTGCGAAGCAGCGGATGGCAAGTTCCAGCTTATTCCCTGCCTGCGAACCTAGACTGTAAAATTGTAGCTAGAGTGGTTGTACGCTACGGGTTTACGCACGACTTAGCGGCATCCTTTATTGAAGATGTAAGAAACGCTCTCGAATACTTTCAAAACCACTTCCCGGCTTATTCGCTTGACACCAAAGAGGAGCATGGATTCAATCACAACTGAGTCTACTGCTCCTCACGATTGCGCTCGGTGCTGGACTGAGGCGGTTGTCCATCATGTTTGGGCAAGCGACCGCCCCGTTTCAGTGCATCTCGAAGTAAGAACTCAATATGTGCATTGACACTGCGGAACTCATCGTTGGCCCAGCGCTCAATGGCTTTGTATACCTCTGCGTCGAGACGTAACGGGTACTGTTTCTTGCCCATATTTACACTCCTAATATAACGAACCTGTATTAATGACAGGCTGCGTTGCCTTGTCTGAAGTTATAGAAACCATCAAATTGTTCACCATGGTGGCCTTTCGCTCTTCGTCTAACTCTACAACGCCGTCGTCCTCCAGCGTCTTAATAGCCATTTTTACCATGCCGACTGCACCTTCGACAATCATTTCACGTGCCGCTACAACCGCTGCAGCCTGTTGCCGTTGGAGCATTGCCCCGGCAATTTCTGAAGCATAGGCCAGATGGGTCAATCTCGCCTCAATGACCTCCACTCCTGAGACATTTAACCGCTCCTGCAGTTCCCGCTGCAATTCGTCAGCGATATCTGAAGTGTTTTCCCTCAACGAATAGCCCGGTTTTCCGTAAGTATCGTAGGGATACTGACCCGCAACATGACGTATAGCTGACTCACTTTGCACCTCTACAAAATTCTGATAGTCATCTACTTCAAAGAGGGCACCGGCAGTGTTAATGACTTTAAACACAACTACAGCTGCAATTTCGACTGGATTTCCGTCTTTGTCATTCACCTTTAACTTATCACTGTTGAAGTTTCGGACACGCAGGGATACTAAACGTCGACTCGAGAACGGAACTGTAAGCCAAAATCCGCTGTCAAGCAACGTTCCTCTGTAGCCTCCAAAGAATACTACTGCCTTCGCTTGATTAGGCTGGACAACAACCAAACCGGTCAACAATGACACAAGCACAAGGTCAACGATAACGGCGGCCACGTCCGTCCAGGTTGGGGCCATGCGAAACAGGTAGTAACTTACTGCGGCTAATACTAAGAGGAGAAATAAACCAATGAAACCGTTGATTTTTGGGGCTCTCTGTTCTTTAATCACTGTGCATCCTCCCTTTGTGGGTAAAGCCATTTACTGAAGATATGAAAGTGATATCACTATAATATCATAGGAGGGGTATTCTTAACACAATTCATTTGAAAAATGGACGCGCGGTCTCCCGCGCGTCCCTGCCCGGCGTCGACCAAATGCCCTTGCCTGCAAAAAGGAACAGCGCTTCCGCAAACCTCGGGGAGCGCTGCCCACTCTATTCTTTCGTCAATTGGATGTGGCTTCATTTACTTACTGTCTTGCCTGCGTCGCTGCCAGTACAGGACAGAAATGCCTGTCAGCATACTAAGCAGACCCGCAAGGGCCCAATACAAAGACGCAAATCCGGTAACCGGGCTGGTTGCGTCGGGTACCGGCGACGTTGTTGATGGCGCGGGCGACTGGCTCGGTTCCGGGTTTGGGCTATGACTGGGGTTCGGGCTGGGTTGCGGATTAGGGTTTGGATTGGGAGTTGGACTAGGCGCTGGAGACGGACTAACGGTGGTAACGGAGTCGGAGGCAGACCCGCTCACAACTCCCGATTTACTTAACGCCGTCACCTTAACTGCATACGTTGTCCCCGCTTTTTCTCCGATAAAGGTATAGGCAGGCGTCGCGACTGTGACCATTTTTGTCCCGTTAAGATAGACAACATAGGATGTTGCACCTATGACAGGGTTCCAGTGCTCTCTCCATCCGGTTTGGGTCACATTGGCATGTGCCAATCCAGCCGGTGTGCCGAGAACCGTCAAAACTTCTTTTGCCTCTTTGGTTGTGTTGTTTTCGCTGACCGTCGCTGTCAAATTGGCCGTTCCTGAATTGGCAGACGCAGTAAAACTCCCCGAGAATTCCCCTTTGGCGTCAGTGGTGAATGTCTTACCACTGACTGTACCTCCAGTCGACGCGATATGAACCATTTGTCCGGGAATTGGATTACCGAACATATCGGTCACCCGTCCTGTAAAGCTTGTCTTGCTCCCCGGTAAGAGTGTCATGGCTGATGATTGCAGGGTGACTTTACTCACCACACCCGGTTTCACAGTAATCGGGATGATAGTAGTCGTCTTGTAGCCTGAGAGGACTGCTTTAAGGTTCGCCGATCCCGCTTGAGTCGGCGCGACACTGCCACTAAATATACCGCTGGTGTTCGTAGCCGCAGTGGCACTTCCTCCAGCCCCGGACAAGGAGATAGTCACTGCGTCGAATGGCACTCCCGTGGCATCTTTCACCTGTCCTGTGACTTTAATGGGGTTTCCGGCGACGACTGTCGTTGGTGTTGCAGAAGAGACTGCAAAATTTAGCGGAACCTGCCACTGAAGCAACGGGTATTGGCCGTCGACGAGAGACCAAACTCCGCTTGACGCCCACCCGGTAAAAGTCTTCGACAGTTGCATGTCCTTGGTCAGTTCACCTGTAACACCTGGTGTCGTTTTCAGGTTCCCCGCACCCTGTGTCTGACCCGTTGTCTGCTGGTCAAAGAATGAATCCTTGGTCGGGTCAAGACTCGTATTTTGAAAGCCTGTGATGCCGCCAAGATAAGCACCTGTTGCGCCCGTTAGCTTGCCCCTGGCATAGGTGTTGGTCACGCTGCCGCTGCCCTGGACCCCCGCAATACCGCCCACATCTGCGCTGATTCCACCTGTTACACTGTCTGCCGCGAAAGAATTTGTGACGCTGCCGCCCATATACTGGTAGCCAATCAGTCCGCCAGTGTATGATTTTTTACCGCCGGCGACACTGCCAATCGCATAGGAATCCGTGATTGATCCCGATTGCAACCCCGCAAGGCCGCCGTTCTGCGAATAGTCCCCTCCAGTCACAGCTGCAGATGAATGAGAATTCTGAATCGAGCTCCCTTTCATTTGGTATCCAACTAATCCTCCATTGTGACCTCGCGATGCCCCCTTGACAGTCCCGTCAACGTAATCGTCCATGATGCTGCCGCCAGCCTCTGCTCCAACCAATCCGCCAACATTGCTGCCTGACGGCGCTTTCGTTCCATCCACGGCTACATTTAGTGCCAGCTTTTTAATAGTGCCGGTTGATTCGCCAAAGAAGCCTGCGTAGGGAGCCGTTGAGTTAATAGAGACATTGTAAATTAAGTGGTAATTTCCGTTGAATGTACCTGCCAGTTTTGTAACAAAACCAGGCAGTCTTCCTGTTACGCATTCGGTGTATTACTATGGACACAGCAGCCTCTAATAATTGCAGCACCGCACACCGGGAACATGAATCGAGGTTATTTGAATGGCGCACACACCGTACAAGCAGATTGGAATTGCAGCAAAGGATGCTCCTGTGACTGAGGGGGTTAAATATGCGGGATCGAAACTGAAACTTATACCGCAGATCCTTAGGCTTGTTGAAACCGTTGATGCCCATACAATTCTCGATGGCTTTTCAGGTACAACCAGGGTCTCTCAGGCCCTTGCAAAGCAGGGGTACCACGTTGTCAGTAACGATATTTCCGTGTGGTCGGAGACGTTCGCCACGTGCTATCTTCTCAACCAACGACCCGCGGCATATTATCGGGATCTCATCAATCACCTGAACTCGGTGCGTCCAACCGCGGGCTGGTTCACCGAACACTACGGAGGGCTCGAGAACAATGGCTGTGCGGTGCAAGCAGACGGCTTAAAGAAACCCTGGCAGGTCCACAATACCCAAAAGCTTGACGCAATCAGACAGGAAATTGAAGAACTGAAGTTGCCTAAAATCGAAAAAGCAGTTGTGCTGACAAGTCTGGTCCTCGCGCTAGATCAGGTTGACAACACCTTAGGCCATTTCTCCTCCTACCTGAAGCAGTGGTCTCCGCGATCGTATAAGGAACTTCTCTTGAAACCGCCCATGCTGTTTGAAAACACGGTTGTGCACAATGTCTACCGCCGCAACATCTTTGATATCTTGCCGAATCTATCCGTTGATCTCGCCTACTTTGATCCGCCATACGGCTCGAACAATGAAAAAATGCCACCCTCCAGAGTTCGATACGCGTCCTACTACCATTTGTGGACAAGTGTGTGTTTATTCGATAAATGTGACCTGTTTGGCAAAGCCAAACGTCGAGTCGACACATCCGATACAATTTCATCGTCTGAGTTTGAAGATTTTAGACGTAATGATGCTGGTCGATTCATAGCAGTACAAGCCATTGAAAACCTGATTAAATCAACCCAAGCAAAATGGATTATCCTCTCGTACAGTTCAGGCGGCAGAGCCACATCGGAGGAGCTCAATGAAGTTCTGCAAAGCAGCGGCCGCATACTCCAAGTTGTTGAAATCAATTACAAGAAAAACGTGATGGCAGGTATGAAGTGGACAAACGACTGGATTCGAGACGCACAAGAGGAAAATCGAGAGTTTCTGTTTCTTTTGGAGAAGGCTTAGCGAAGCCAGCACAGCCAGCAAAGCTTGAGGCATATTCCGAAAAGGGTGCACTCTACTCCACATGGGTAGAGTAGAGTGCAATTGTGTAAATTGACGATGATAACTTGACGGCACACCTTCATCGAATCATCAACGTACCTTGACCGGGGCCTAGTTGTTTTTTGTCCCGGTTGTACTGGCGTTTCGCGACGGTCCGGGTCCTGGCCAGAAGGACCAGCGGCCGAGAATGGATGTAATGGAAGGTACCAGAAAGGGGCGCACGATAAACGTGTCTATCAATACCCCGAGAGCAGCTACCGTACCAAATTGAACCAAGATTTGGAGTGGTAGACTTGCCAGCACAGCAAAGGTACCCGCCAAAATTAAACCTGCTGACGTAATGACACCGCTGGTTTTACTGACCCCTTCCGAGATTGCAGTAGGCAAGTCAGTCGTCTTCGACAATTGCCAGATTCGTGACACCATAAAGATGTTATAGTCCTCACCCAATGCGACGAGAAAAACAAACGAGTACAGAGGTATTGCCCCGGCAATCGCAGAGACACCGGCTATATAGTGAAGCAGTACCCAACCGAGTCCAAGCGCAGAGTAGTAGGAAAGAAGGACTGTGCCCATCAGGTATACCATGGCCGTTACAGATCGGAGATACACAAGCAGCAGCAAGGCGATAACAATAATCACGATGGGAATGACTGTCTTTGTATCTTGATTGGTATACTGCAGCGAATCGTACTCTGTTGCCGTTTCCCCCGCAATCTGCACCTTGGAAGCACTAAGACTTTCACCGCTTGCCTTAAGCCCAGCTTCCGCGGCTGACTTGATTGCCGGAATGTCGTTGGCCGATTGTCTAGAATACGGGTCTTGCTTCAACGTAACATTAATCAATTTAACTTCTGGAACAACTGTACTTGCTTTGGGCTTCGACGCAGACTCAACAAAAGGCAGTTTTGCCAGTCGAGATTGTACGGTTGTACCTGATTTCGACGTTTTGACAATCACTTGTACCGGAGCAAGAGTTCCTTTCGAAAAGTGGCTTGACAGAAGCTGAAACCCTTGCCGTGAGGGCATATCTTTTGGAAAAGACGACAGCAGATTATAAGTGGGTTTAATTTGTCCCGCAAATCCAGCCAAAACCCCAAGCGCTATCACTGTAACAATAACAACGGACCAAGGCCGTTTCGTGACAATGCGACCGTTCCATCTAGCCTGCCTGCCGCCGTTTCTGTTGGCACGACGCGGTTTTTTGCGCTGTTCTTCCATTTCAGTTGTTCTTGGAATAAACGGAAAGAATGAAGCTCTGCCAAATATCGCAAGCAGGGCCGGTACCAACGTGACGCCAACCAGACCCATAATCAAAATGGCAGCAGTAAACGGAATTGCGAATCGATGATCTGAACCGTATTTCGCAAACAGCAGCGTCAGCAACGAGACTGCGACAGTAAGGCCGCTCATAGCAATAGCTCCAGCCGCACCTCCCACTGCATGACGCATAGCCTTGTACTTGTCTCGTTCAAGCATAAGTTGTTCTCGGTACCGCGACACAAGAAACAGACAATAGTCCGTACCTGCACCAAACAGTAGAACTGTCATAATGGAAACACTCTGTGCGTCTACTGTAATCATTCCCGATTTCGCCAAGGCACCTAGCAATGGGCTGATAACTCCATACGCAAACCCAACACTGACCAGAGGAACCAATGCAAGAATTGGACTTCGATACAACAAAATCAGCAGCACAAGAACCAGCAACCCTGTTGAAGCCAGGAGTGTAAAGTCTGCATTCTTAAAAAGCCCCTGTGCATCTACCGCAATGCCTACCGGTCCAGTGATGCGAACGTGCAAGCCGCTGGCAGTGAGTTTAGAAGACAATACAGCCGATCCCGCTGAAGTCTTAATCTGCTCCTTCAGCTTCTTCACAGACTTTTCTAAAACGGTAGTCCCTGCTCCTGACTTGAAGGAGACCGGCATCACCAAGGTCGTTCCGTCTTTCGATTCAAAACCCTTCAAAGCCTGTATTGGCATTTTGTTGAGGGGCACCACCGACTTCTGTGCATCAAGAGGTGTTTGTTCCAGACTTGCCGTGACACTTTGAATAGACTTCAGTTCCGTGTTGGTCAATCCGTTCTTGTTATACCAGACCACAAGTGCAGGCTGACCTGAATTGTCCGGAAATGCCTTCTTCATCTCTTTCATTGCTTGAACACTCTGTGCCTCGTTTGGCAGCACCGCCGCATTATTGTTTTCTTGCTTGTTGACGGAAGGAAAGACAACTGTCATTAGAGCGACCAAAATGACCCAAACAGCCAACGTGATCCACTTAGACCGACGACCGGCAACAACTCTTCCCCATTTCTCAAAGAATGATGACTGATGCATATTAAACTCCTTTCAGTGAGAGCAATATGAACTTCATTGATTGCAGTCCAACACGTAGCCCCAAAACTGATTTAACTAGCGCGTATAGTCGAAGTTGACTACAATGATTTATATCGACATATTAATTTAACCGACACGTATAGTCAAGTTCGATTAAAAGGTTACATATATTTGGTTTGCTGTTAGTTAGTGTTCCTACTATAGTCCCCCCGCTCGGGCACGTCGCTACTTGCCTTTATGCGTGGAGTCGGGAAGCAAAACAACCTTTCCTAGTTTCCCTGATTTCTTAAAGTACGTTTGAGCTTCCTTTGCTTTTTGTAAAGGGAAAGTACAATCAATTACCGGTTTAATTTTTCCTTCAGAGACAGCATGAAGCATACGTCCAAACTCTTCCCTTGTACCCAACACAGATCCATACATAGTGATATGCTTTAAGTACACCGTCCTAAAATCAAGTTTTGTCTTCTGACCTCCAGCAGATCCGGAAATACAGAACTTTCCACCTTTCTTCAGTACCTGAAGGGACATTGAGAACAGAGCATCTCCTACTACATCTAACACTGAGTCAATTGGACCTCCATTTACTTCCAATATTTGCTCAGCAAGGTTTTTGGATTGATAAGACAACACATGGGCGGCTCCCAGTTCTTTCATTCTTGCTTCCAAATTTAAATCGCCTACCATTAAGTCACCCACAATGGCAATCACCTTAGCTCCAAACACTCTCGATGCAATCTGTACATTTAGGGATCCAACACCCCCATTTGCCCCAGTTACCATGACTGTTTCCCCAGGTTTAGCCTGAATTTGTTCTACCATGTGCCATGCTGTCAAACCGCTGACACTAAAAACAGCACTTTTTGTGTAATTGGAAAGCGGCATTTTAAAACAAAGCTGAGCCGGCCATACTACATACTCCGCATACCCTCCATCATATTCTGATCCTATGAAAGACATGTCTTCCGAAATATGTTCGAACCCATTTTCCCCACTTGATGTAAACGGGAAAACGACAACATCTGTCCCCAGCATCGATTCATCAACAAAATTTCCTATTTTTACGACGCGTCCTGCTATATCCGATCCGGGTGTGCGGGGAAATTGCACTCCTTCTGGTCTCCATCCGGACTTTGAATCGGTGCCATAAGCCCCTTCCCTCATCCAAATTTCTGTATTGTTAATTGCACAGGCTTTTACTTTAATCAGCACTTCATTTTCCTTGGGTTCTGGAATAGCTTCTGTAACAATTTGCAACTTGTCTACACCACCGTAACCCATTACTTTGACAGCTATCATTGGTTTTCACCTCATCTTCACTATTCTCAAACACATCATTGCATATAAATCGTCGGCTGCCTCGTGCTGCTTACCTGCAGTTGGGGGTGCTTGGCTAGTGGGCTACCGGGCTACTGGGCTACCGGCCGCCAATAGGGATCCCTTCGATCCCTAAAGCATTAGCATGCGTGACTTAGTGATCCCGCTGATCCCTATCACAGATACGACCTCATTCATAAGGATCCGATTGATCACTATTATCCGGCTGTTGATACCCTCTACCCATTTAGTGATCGTTTCGGACCTTATCATTTCGAGCCTCCACCTGTTAGTGATCTCTGCGATCACTATCGCTCCCCACCCCAGCCAATAGGGAGCTTTCGGATCACTAAGTGGGGCTGGGGCTGACCCCCCAACCCCAGACCCAGACCTAGCCTTGGCCCGAACCACCACTGCCATACTGGATGTAACCTTGGAGCCGTGCAAGGCCACGGCGTGGCGCCGGGCTACCGGGCTACCGGGCTACCGGCCGCCAATAGGGATCCCTTCGATCCCTAAAGCAGTAGCATGCGTGACTTAGTGATCCCGCTGATCCCTATCACAGATACCACCTTACTCATAGGGATCCGATTGATCACTATTATCCGGCTGTTGATACCCCTCGACCTACATTAGTGATCGTTTCGGACCTTATCATTTCGAGCCTCCACCTGTTAGTGATCTCTGCAATCCCTATCGCTCCCCACCCCAGCCAAATAGGGAGCTTTCGGATCACTAAGTGGGGCTGAGGCTGACCCCCCAACCCCAACCCCAGACCCAGACCTAGCCTTGGACCCAAACGAACCGTAGCAATGCTCTCTCTTACACCTTTGACCCAGGTCTGCCTTGTCGACGGCCCGCAGCTTGACGATTTCTACCTCGTCTCGCCTGGCCCGTTTGCTCTGTCTGCCGCCTAGACTGGCTCCTCCCAGCTTGTGCCTTAAAACCGTGTCGTTGCTTCGGTTCCGACCTTGACTCCAATTTGGACTTTTGCCTTGAATCCAACTTTTCCTCGAAATTTGCCGTCGACTTTGGACCCGACTGTACCTTTGCATTTAACGTTGGCTTTTGCTTTGCCTTTGACTCTTCCCTTACCTTCGACGTTGGCTTTTGCTTTGCCTTCCACATCGGCTTTGGCTTCCTTGTCGCACTATCCCGCATACCTCTGCTGTCCGGTTTCTTACTTACGCGTCTCGAAGTTCCTGATTTAGAAGACGCTCTATTTGAAGTCTCACTTTCAGGTCCCTGCTTTTCGATTGTCTGTCGCAGACCTCTTTCAATAGACGCCAGCCCAGGGCCGTCGGAAGGTGCAGCCAAAGTGATAGCCAGTCCAGTGTCTCCGGCCCGGCCCGTTCGACCAATTCGATGAATGTAACTCTCTGCATCAGGTGGCATGTCATAGTTGAATACGTGCGTGATCCCGTCGACATCAAGCCCCCTCGCTGCCACATCCGTTGCCACTAGCAGTTGAGTTTTTGCACTCCTGAACTTTCTGATGACGCGCTCCCGAACATTTTGAGAGAGATCCCCATGAATTTCCTCAGCTTCATATCCCTGTTTCTGTAGAAATTCACAGAGTGCCTTGACCCGGCGCTTTGTTCTGCAGAAAATAATCGCTAAATAAGGTCTTTCCTCATCAAGCAAACGCTGAAGTGTGCTTTGCTTGTTGCTTTCAGTGGATTTAACAACTCGTTGTCTCACTGTCTCGATTGCAACTTGATTCCCTTTGACGTTGATGTCTGCGGGTTTCGTTAAATAACGTTTTGCGAGCAAGCGGATTTGCTGTGGCAGTGTGGCAGAGAAGAGCATGGTTTGCCGAGACCGTCGCGTTTGCTGAATAATGGCTTCTACTTCTTCAAGAAAGCCCATTTGAAGCATTTGATCCGCTTCATCTAGGACAAGCATTGACACCTTTGATAAATCAAGTGTCTCTCGGCGCACATGGTCCAAAATCCTGCCTGGCGTTCCAATTGCAATGTGCACGGACCGTCTCAATTTTCTTGCTTGTTGTTCCACTGCCTGCCCGCCGTATACTGCTAAAACATGTATCGTCTCAAGCTCTTTAGCAAGTTTCTTCGTTTCCGTTGCAACCTGAATAGCCAGTTCTCGAGTAGGTGTGATCACCAATGCCTGAGTTACAGCATTGCCTGGATCTACTTTTTGAAGAATGGGCAATACAAAAGCAAGCGTCTTACCAGTACCTGTCTGCGCCTGTGCAATAACGTCTTGTCCCGATAGCACAACAGGTATCACCTGTTCTTGAATCGGAGTCGGATCAGTAATCCGCTGCGCAGTTAACGCAGCAACGACTTCTGCCGGGAGTTTATATTTTGAGAAACCTGACAACTAAACACCTCATCATTGAGCTTTCAGTGCTCTATTTGTTAACGACTTGTTAACCACGCTCACTGTAAACCGTTCAATTTGTACTCTAATTGCATTCCTGAACTATAGCATAATAAAGAGACTTATGATTTCAAAGTTTCGCTTGAACCTCGTTTCCCAAGCCCTTGCCGCCTTATCCCCCGCCGTAGCGGCCGTCATACGCCCAAAAACGTCACCTATTTATGGTACGGTTCCCCTCGTGCGATGCGAATTCCCCGGTAAATCTGTTCCATCAAGACTACGCGAGCCAACTGGTGCGGCAAAGTGACAGGCCCAAAACTCCAGCGAAAGTCCGCCCGGCTAAGTAGAGCGTGGCTTAAGCCGTAAGAGCCGCCGATGAGAAAGACAAGTCGGCTAAATCCTTTCCCGATGAGACGAGTGTACTCCTGGCTCCACTCGACGGACGAAAGGGATGAACCAGAAACATCCAATGCAACGATACCGTCTCTGTCACGGATGTATTTTGTGATTCTTTCCCCTTCAGTGTCCTGGATGGCTTGTTGCACTTTGACGGAGGCGTTATCCGGGGCTGGCTCATCAGCTACTTCTTGAATTTTTAACTTCACATACCCTGAGAGACGCTTCTCGTATTCAGAAACCGCGTCCTTCCAGTATCTTTCCTTCAATTTGCCTACGCAGATAATCTGAATTTGCACTTGCTGCTCCCCTAACAACGGTCTGTTCAAAACCACAGGTATATCGCGCGAAAAACAAATCGCTTTCTGCATTTTTCGGTCATCGAATTCTGCGCCTGTCCGAAAAATTAACGAAAAGATGAAAAATAAGCGGAAAGCTTTAGTAGTGTCGCGCTGTTTTTACCTTGGTAATACCGTTATTGTAGCAAACAGCTCCATGTGAAGAAAAAGATGCCGACAAAAGACGATTCAAAGGAGGCCTGGCCTTATAAAAGAGGGCCTTTAAAAAGGCCCCAAACAGTCCGCCACGGTGTGACTTGTAAATCCCATTGGCATTGGTTACTTAATAAGGTTTACCGTACTCGTATTCCGTTGAACTTCCCTACTCCCCGAAGAGGCTGGGAATTGAAGAAAAGGAATCAGGAGCAGTCGATTGTGCCGAGTGATGTGTTGTGTTTGGCGACTCCATTCTTCCGAGTTTTACTTTTAAGATAAATGGCTTGGTTCCGCGATAGACCTTAAGCTCTATGGTTTGTCCCGGTTTTGATTGAAACAAGTAGGTGCGAAGGTCAGCCATAGTTTTTACAGTCTTGCCGTTGTAGCCTACAATCACATCTTGAGCTTTCAGTCCGCCTGCTTTTGTTTCGCTGGACAAGACGGATCGAACCCAAACTCCGTAGTCAACGGGAACATCGGGCCACCATTCTTCTGGAATTGTGGTGAGTGAGATTCCCTCAATGCCGATTGAGGGATGAGCTGCATGACCTGTGCGCATTATCTGGCCAGCTATATTTTGAACTTCATTGGATGGAATAGCGAATCCCATTCCTTCCACAGTTGGGTCAACAATTTTACTACTGTTGATACCGATGATTTCTCCATTAATGTTCAGCAATGGCCCGCCGCTGTTACCTGGATTGATTGCCGCATCCGTTTGAATGACGGTCTGATAATCGAGCACATTGTGCTGCGGATCATTGGGTTGCTCGACCGGCATCACTCGGCCCCGTGCACTGACGATACCTGAAGTAACGGAATCCTCAAAGTCCAAGCCCATTGGCGATCCAATTGCTATGGCAGGTTCACCGACTTGAAGCTTGTCTGAATTTGCAAATACTACGGGGGAAACGCCCTTGACGTCCTTCTCTGGTACCTTGATAACGGCTAAATCAGTGTATGGGTCTGTTCCGACCACAGTGGCAGTGACGTGCTTTCCCTTTTTCAACACCACTTCAACTTTGGCCGCACCTTGAACCACGTGATTGTTTGTTACAAAAAAACCGTGCTTCTTGTCTTTGCTTATCAAGACACCAGAGCCTACGTCGTTCGCTTGCAATTTCGATTGTTGAGTGAAAAAGTCACTGACCCGTTTATAATTGACAATTCCGACGACCGCTGGCTCCACTTTCTTAACGGCTCGGATAATCCCGCTGTGCACCGACATATCCGCAGAAGTGGGAACCTCCCCGGATGGTACCTTCCCAAGTGGTACTTTTCCAAATGGTACTTTCCCGAGTTGTACTTTTTCAGCTGTAGAATACATAGTGGAAGTCTCAAGTGAATGCCGTCCTTGCACGTTTGGATAGGCAACTATAGCAAGCCCTGCACCCGCCAATGCAGACACTGCCGCAACGCTGGTCCAACGCAGAACTTTGATTGACGCAGCGTGTTTCCTCTTAATGTGTTTATTCGTGTTGTAGTAGCCCATGCACGTTTCCCCCTTCTTCATCCTAGCCATGCACAAACTCAGTTTGTCCTGAGTATGTGCCAACTATTCCAAAGAAAGGGTCACTGAAGGCCTGCTGAAAACGCACTGAGAACCTTGTGCAGGCGGACTGCTTCGGCTCTACTGACTGACTACTGACTACGTGGTACGAACGGTGAGACGGCTCGACACAGGGGTGTAGGCTCATGTCTGCTGGTATGATGCAAGCGCGTCTGGTCTTTGTAATGCGGTTTAATCTCATGAAGCAAAGACTCAACGGTCAACTCGGCCAAATCTCTTTGATTATTTTCTTCACTCAGGTGAGCCAGGTATACGGAGACTTCGTCTGTTCCTAATAGGTCTGCGAGGGCTAGTGTTGCGTCGTGGTTTGACAAGTGGCCTTTATCACTGAGTATTCTTCTCTTGACACTCCACGGATAACGGCCTGCTCGAAGCATGTCCACATCGTGATTTGTCTCTAATATGTATGTATGGCATCCTGTTAAGACAGATTTGATGGTGTCACTCATATATCCTAGGTCGGTGACGACGGCCAACGACTCACCGTTGCTGTCAAAGCGAAATGCAACGGGTTCTTCTGCGTCGTGAGAAACGGCGAAGGTTGTTACGGTAATATCTCCTATGGTAAGGGTGTCCTTATCCTGAACTCGGTGCCAGCGATTTATGTCAAAGCTTTCTGGATTCACTTTTGTACCGGACCCGGACCAGGTCCCCTCCGTAGCATATACGGGTGCTGTGGAATGTTTGATGACCTGTGAGAGTCCGCGAACGTGATCGATATGTTCATGAGTCAGCAATATAGCATCTATTTCATCTAACGGACTAGCGCCCACAGTTTCCAGACGGGTTCGAATTTGTTTACCGCTGATGCCTGCGTCTAATAGGATTTTCGTCGATTCAGTTTGCAGATAAAGTGAGTTTCCAGAGCTTCCGCTTGCCAAGACACTAAACTCTAACACGCGAGTTCCTCCTAGGATGGTGTTTCAATTTCTCCAGTGAATGCGTTAATGTAGTAGACGTTGTTGACAGTGACAATGCGCCATACAGGGAACCAGTAGTTAGACGAAACAGTGGAACTTGAGACATTGCTCGGAGCTTTGAGGGCGTACCCCAAGTCGATTTCCTGTATCACATTATCTTGCCCCTGAGAGGATTTGTCCACCGTGTTGTTGGCGAGACTGTTCAGCGCATCCAATGCAGAGATCGTGGGTTTGGGTGTCCCTACCACCTGAACATTACTATAAAGGGTCTGCTGAAACCCAGTGGCCGCCCCGTTTTTGTGCTGCACGTCCAACGGTGCATCAAACATCGGAAGTCCTTGAAAGTTCTCTTCGAATATCCAATTATGTGTGCCAGTGAGCGTTGCGTCTTGCTTGTACTTGTTTCCCGACAGTGCCAGTAAAGCGGCATTATCCGAATTCGAGATTTGTTTCGGTGGATTGAGTGTCACTGTCCATGTGCCTGGCTCATTGATTTTTATCTTTTGCTTGTCGACATTGACGATGCCCGCCTGTTGATTGAAAGAGAAGCTTTTTGCATTGGGGAATAACTGCTTTGCCAATTGGTGCAGATTCAAATTTGCTGTCTTTGCCTTGAGCGACGGCAAATTTGGATGAGTTTGTGGAATGCTGGCCTTAAGACTAAAATCATGTTGAGCCAACAAGGTTTTTGTGTTGGCAATCAAGTCTGTACGAGATTCGATATAGCCTTTCGTGGCCTGCCGCGACTGTACATATTGCCAGCCTAACAGGAGGTCGAGCAGAAGGAAAACAACAATTAACCACGTCTTTGCAGTTTCCCAGTTCATGAATTTGCCCCTCCCTTTATGACCAATCCGGTTACGGCATCAATCGTAGCCTTCAGTTCGCCGTCCGCGTAAATTTGATAGACTGGCTCTAAAATGCCTGTGTTGCTTCCCTTCATCTTCAAGTCGTAGCCAAGTTGCGGAGTGACACTCTGCAAGGATAAATTGAGGCTGGCCAAGGTTTTCGTGAGTTGACTCGAAGAGATTGTCTTTACTGTGCTGGAATGACTCGTGCCCGCGATGTTAATCAGCGGCCGTTGGTACGTCACAATGTGACCGTTGTCAAGGGAAATGCGGTACTGCTGCGCTGTATTTAGTATAGGAAGCCCGTTGAAGATAGACTGAAACACAAAGCTTGTCTGATACGTATTCTCCCCCAGCTTCACCATTGAGTTTTTTGGAATCCCTCCGTGGTTGGTCAGGTAATTCAGAATCGCTGAGACAGAGCCCTGCTGGCCGGCTTCCCCGGAAGCAGCATTTGGGTCTTCAAACGTCAGTTGGCGTGCGTGTGTATTCCACTGCACAGCCCTGCTGCCGTCTGTCCAAATGACTCGTCCCTTATTTTCTTGAATCCGGGTCAAGGCTTGCGTGTTGACAAAGAATGAGTGAACCAAAAGCAACAACGTAGGTTGTTCCAGACTAACTGTGTATTTCTTAACAGAGTACGATTGTTTCGGAACGAGTGTATAAGTGCTCCTATCGAGCATCAGCCACGGGTTCGTTTTGATTTCGTCACCAATAATGTGAGTAAAATGCGAAGGATCAATATCTGTCGTTCCCACATAAGTCTGCGGCCCGGCTAAAAGAGCGATTTGAACCTTGTGGGCTCCGGACGATTGCTGAAACAGAATGATTTGACTTGTCGGCGGTGTAAATGCTGTAGATGCAATGGACGGGACAAACTGGCTTACATTGTCGCGATTCAGTGTGACACCGAACTTAAATACGGCAGACCTGGCGACAGATGCCGGAGAGAAATTTGAGCGCAGTCTCAAATTAGAGACACTGAGTGTGCTCAACATCGTCATCCATCTGTTGTACTCGCCGCTGCCGGGCAAAGCAACGCTGTTTTGCGCAGGTTTCCCAGTACTCACGATAACTTGAGTTGGCCTTGTTACCTGTTGCAATGTGGGTGTCGTCGAATCGGTTGAACGTCCAGAGGACGTACTGAACCCCACTTCTGTTGGACCAAGCCAACTTCCATGCCAAATGAAGTAACTGAGCAACAAACTGAGTCCGGCCAGGAGAAATAACAACAGCGTTTTCAACCGTCGCAGCAGCATTATGTCCTCTCCTCGTTTAGCGGCAGAATAATCGTAACGGTCGTTCCTCTGTTTAGTTCGCTCGTAATCGTAATTCTGCCTCCGTGAAGGTCAATAATTTCCCTTGCGAGAGCAAGTCCCAGGCCTGTTCCGCCTTTCCTGCGTGATCGCGCTTTATCAACACGATAAAATCTCTCGAATACGTGCTCAAGGTCATCTTTTGGAATTCCGATGCCAGTGTCTTCAATTTGTATGTTCAAGTGCGCGTTTGCAGCCTTGGCGGAAATCCTAATGCTGCCCCCTGCCGGTGTATATTTCAGCGCATTCCCCAAGACATTGTCCATCACTCTATCTAGCAGGTCCTTGTCACCATAGATTTGGAGGTGTTGTGCAACATTGTACTGAATGTTCATTTTCTGCTCTTTAATTTGAAGTGCCAATCTCTGTAATGCATCTTCTACCCAACGTCGTACGGGAATTCTGATTGCAGAAGACTTGACTTTCTTGGTCTCAAGTCCGGACAACTGCAGTAAGTCCCTTGTTAGACGTACCATTCTGTCCGTTTCTTGTTCGCAAACGGCGAGAAATTGTGACCGTGTCACCTCATCAATCGTGTCTTCGCCTTCGCGCAGCGCTTCCAGATATGATTTGATACTTGTAAGAGGTGTTCGTAGTTCATGGGATACGTTTGCAACGAAGTCTCGCCTAGACTCATTCAGCTTCTCTTGCTCGGTAATATCCCGAATAACGGCAACGTAACCGGTCAACTCTCTGTTTTGTTTGAGTGCAGTCATGTGAACATGCAACAGTGCTTTACCAAGGCTTCGCACGATACTTTTCTCTTCAACACCTTGTGCCATTTCGTCTCGAAGGCCCAGCCGATCTGCCGCATGTTTTAGGTCTTCATTTCCCTCGGGGAATACTCTAACAGCCGCTTCGTTTGCAAACATGGTATCTCCGTTTGCAGCAAATGCTACCACGCCGTCTCCCATGTACGTAATGACCGCGCGCAGCCGATCCCGTTCGCGTCGATTGTCCTCCAACGCTTTTTCAAGGTGATCGGCAAGGTGGTTAATGGCTTTCCCCAAGTCACCGAGTTCGTCCTCATTGTCCGCCTCGACTCGCTGACTGAAATCCCCTGCAGCCATACCTCTGGCCTGTATCGTCACATCCAGAACCGGCTTCGTGATGGTTCTCGAGAGAATGATGGTGAGTAGAACGGTAATCAGAAGCACAGCCGCACTGGTAGTATAAAAGATTGTCGTGACCTTTCTTACTGTCGTGTACGTGCTTTGAATTGGAACGACATCCTCAACCACCCCAACAAACTTCTTGTGAAACGTGATGGGAACTGCAACCGCCAAAATGTGGTCTCCATTCTGGGGGTCGTAGCGAATACCAGCCACCTTCTTCTTACCCACGAGAACTTGTGTTGCAATGGAGTCAATGCGCTTTTGTCCAACCAAAGCGGTACCTGCAGAGGTGTCCTGAACAATGCCTCGCTTATCAAGAATATATACGATGCCGCTTAACTGTTGCGGGAACGAAGACAAAAGCGAGGATATGTCACCTGGATTCTTCTTTGAATTTGCGAGTTGCGGTGCGACGATGGTTGCAAGAAGCTTTGCTTGCCGCTCCACATTGGCGGTTTCCCCGTTCAGCAGAGAAGAGTTCAATGTCCTGACGAAGTAGGCTCCAACGAGTTGCAGAGCAAACAGGATAAGCAGAAGATAAACGAAGACTAGTTTGACGCGAATACTACGCCACATCTGTGTTACCTCCGCGCTGCAAAGTATCCGACCCCGCGTTTCGTCAGAACGTATTGAGGTTGACTAGGGTCCGTCTCGAGTTTTTCCCGCAAACGCCGCACTGTCACGTCCACGGTACGGAGGTCCCCTTCATAGTCGTCTCCCCAAACGTCTGTTAACAGTTGGTCTCGGGTATAGACCATTCCGGGATGAGCTGCCATGGTGGCCAGCAGTTCAAACTCGCGGTGTGTCAAGGGGATGTCCGTGCCTGACTTTTTCACTTCATAGAGGTTAAGGTCAATTACAACATCACCGATGAAAAGCCTGCGGTTTGAGTTTTGGTCTTGATGATTGTCTTGGTCTTGCCACTGTCTGCGAAGATTCGCCTTGACCCTCGCAACCAGTTCCCTGCCGCTAAAAGGTTTGGTCACATAATCATCGGCACCGATTTCCAATCCTAGGACCTTGTCCACTTCTGAATCTCGAGCCGTAAGCATAATGACTGGGGCCATGCTGAAATTGCGTATTTCGCGGCAGACTTCAAATCCGTCTTTTTCAGGAAGCATAATGTCTAACAGGAGCAGGTCCGGTTCATAAGCTTTGGCCATGCTGACGGCCTCTTCACCATCAAAGGCGGTGATGACTTCAAACCCTTCCCGCTCCAGTGTGAACTTCAGTATATTGGCAATCGGTTCTTCGTCCTCCACCACCAAAACCGTAAACATCTCATTGCCTCCTATGCCTGTGAGCTCTGCCAGCAGTACTGGGCCAACCTATCCTTTAATGACGGTGCACCCAGACGAATCTCGGACTTTTGACAACGGTCTGATACCGACCTAAATTGTGCAGTAACGTGGAGTATTTGTCGCGTTCAAGGGGATTCATTGAAGCAGTTTGGTAACTGCTTAAATCGAACACAGGCGGTCCGAACCACCATGACTTTCGTGTAATATAGGCATTGACTCCAACTAGCTCACCCCGCTGAGCGTATGCCGGTACATCGTATACGTAGGCGTAGCGAGACCAGAAGGCCACACAAAGCAAGATAGCCAGAACAGTAAAAGTACGTATCCAAAAGCGAGTTGTTTGTACAGACCTCAGCATACGTACACGCCGAACCCTGCTGCGTCGGCGTTTACGGATCATTCTTCTGCGCCGCGCAAGCTGCTTTTGGTGCTCACCCCTGGTTAACCTGCTATCTGTTTGTGGCGTCAATCCTGTCACCTTACTCGCTATGAGCCTTCTCTAGATTTACGAATTTGTTGTAGTTTTTCAGAAAAACAAGCTCCACTGTTCCTGTAGGACCATTTCTTTGCTTCGCAATCAGTATTTCGACAATGTTTTTCTTCTCTGATTCGGGATCATAGTAATCGTCACGATACAAAAATGCAACAATATCAGCATCCTGCTCAATACTCCCTGACTCACGAATGTCGGAGAGCATCGGGTGCTTGTCCTGCCTCTGCTCGACTGACCGACTCAACTGGGCCAACGCGACCACTGGCACTTCCAACTCTCTCGCCATCTGTTTTAACATTCGAGAGATCTCGGAGATTTCCTGTTGTCTATTTTCGCCGGAACCTCTTCGTCCATGAATCAACTGTAGATAATCAATCACGACAAACCCTAACCCATACTGCGATTTCAGTCTGCGCAACTTGCTTCGCATTTCTGGAACTGTGATGCCCGGCGTGTCGTCAATGTAAATCGGGGCGCTGCCCAAGGTACTGACCCCCATTGACAGCCTCGGCCAATCTTCATCCTCCAACGTGCCTGTGCGAAGCTTGTGACTGTCAATGTAGGCTTCAGCACACAGCATACGTTGGACAAGTTGCTCCTTGGCCATTTCTAGACTAAAGATTGCAGCGGCTTGGCCAGCGCGAACGGCCACATTCTGAGCAATGTTCAGAGCAAACGCTGTCTTACCCACGGACGGCCGCGCAGCTACAATAATCAAATCCGACTTTTGGAACCCGCTTGTCATCCTGTCCAATTCACTGTAGCCCGTTGGCACACCCGTAAGTTTGCCCTCGTTTTCAAACAACTGCTCAATTTGCTCATAGGTTGTTTCGAGCACGTCTCCGATGTGAGTAAAATCGCGGACACGCTGGTTCTGCGACAAATCGAGGATCTTTCTTTCTGCCTCTGCCAAAACATCTTCAGCATCAGAATCCGCTCGGAAAGAGGCTGTCCCAATCTCCTGGGAGACTTGAATAATTCTTCTCAGCAACGCCTTTTCGCGAACGATTGCTGCATAATGTTCCACGTGAAGCACTGTCGGCATCGCTGCGGCTAGATTGATGACATACTCAGAGCCGCCAAGACTCTCCAAGACTCCCTCATGTTTCTGAAGAGCTTCAATGACCGTAACAACGTCAACCGGATTTCCGTTTTCGTAAATTCCACGCATGGCGCGAAAAATGTGTTGGTGTCCATTGGTATAGAAATCATCCGGTTCCAGCCACTCTGCAGCTTCAGAGACTGCTTCACTGGAAATTAACATAGCGCCCAAAACCGCTTGTTCAGCTTCAATGTTGTGGGGCGGCATGCGAATTGTATCCAGATTCAAGTTGGGTTCTGGTGACCGCGCTGCACTTTCACTCATTTTGCTCTACTCCCTTAGTCATTGCTCAACCTTCCTGTACATCTACGTTGACCGTGGCAGTAACTTCAGGGTGCAATTTGATTTGGACCTTGTGGGTGCCTAAAGACTTGATGTGCTCCGATAATTGAATCTTCCGCTTGTCAACATTGAACCCCTGTTGTTCAAGAGCATCTGCAATATGCTTGGTCGTTACAGCTCCGAACAATCGACCGCCCTCACCCGCCTGCGTGGTAATCGCCACGCGATGAGTCTCCAGCTTGGAGGCCAGTTCCTCTGCAGCACGTTTCTCCGCTGCAGCCAAGCGCTGCTCTTCTTTCTTTTTGTCTTGAAGCTCCTTCATTGCCGCTTCCGTAGCTTCTACTGCAAGTTTCCTGGGTAATAAGTAATTTCTGCCGTATCCCGGTGAGACATCAACCACGTCTCCCTCTTGACCCTGACCCTTCACGTTCGTTAACAGGATTACCTTCATGAAACAAACCCCTTTCTGGAAGATGTCCATCTGCCTCTGAGACAGTAGTTCTCATTATGGCATTGCCAGCACATGTTTATTGGAAGGTCTACTCTATTTTTTCTCAATGTTATGGCGCGCTCGATTGGCAATGTCAAAGACACCAATAATGATTAAAGCCATAGAGATAAATTGAACCGTAGTCCCTATGATGAGAAGAATCAAAACCAAAAAGCGAATCCGGTTTTGATACAGTTTTCTCCAGATTAACGCCAGACCCTGAATGCCTACTAGGAAAGCGCCGATAAGTTCAATGCTATTCAAAGTTTGCCACAAGACATGGTTTCCTTTAAAGGCATTAAACAGGAGCAACAGCAGGCTGAGAAGATATGTCATTAAAACAGAGTATGGTAAGTTCCACTTGCTCAAAATAGAAATTTGCACGGTGTCCCGCAATAACCATTTCAGTATGACCATATTAGCCATCGATAGGACAATCGCGATAATGGCAAGCAGGGCAGGGAACATTAGTGTGATAAAACTCTGCATCTGCTTGATAATCGTATCGGCATTGGAGGAAGACAACCCTAGTGCCTGACTTTCCTGTGTAAAGGTTCTGGAAACCTCTGAGCTCAACGCTCCAAGAATATCGATACCCGTGTATCGGAGCAAGGCCAGCAGTACTAATTCCAGCATTATCAGAACAAGTATAAAGGTAATAAGGGGGCCGAAAAATGAAACCTGTCTCGTGAGTTGTTCGCTCACAGACCACGCCAAAAAATAAAACGCCATTGCAAGTAAGACCGCAAGCCATCCCAAACCAGTAAGTGCAAGTGCAGCAGAAGCAATCAGCGATAAGATGAAACCGGTTCGTCTGCTTCTCAAAATTGTTAGTGCAACTATGGGGGCCGGCAGAAGCCAGAGTGTCAAAACTGAAAATCCGGGAAGTAATCCAAGCGATAGCAACAGTATATACATTACCAGAGCAATGCCTGTTTCCCGATCCATCGGTTTATAGTCCAATTATCCGTTACCTCTTGTTATGAAAATGTCGTTTGAGTTTTTCAGCCCCTGCTGTATCCGCTTCATCTGGGATAATCGTTCCTAACACATTCACGTCGATGTTGCGCTCAATTTCAGCAGGAGAAAAACCGAGTTGTACTCCTAGCACGTAGGCAACCCCAATGAGAGCTCCGAGCGCCTGTTGGACTTCGCGTTGGTTTCCTGAATGTACACCTCGATAGACCTCCGTGACTTGCTGCAACAGTTCAATCTTGACCGTTTCTATAGAGCGGATCTTGCGGGCAATCTGCATGTGCGGTTCCATGTTATTCACAGTATTGCCCTCCTTTATAAGGTAAGCTGATGCGTATATTTGCCTTGCCTGCGTGTCAGCAAGCACGGGTGTCCCATCACCAGTCAATTAGGTCTATATTCCACAATGTAACCTTTGAATCCTGCCCATTTCAAGGAACAACCCAAGGGGTCTGGTTAATGCACGAAAGGACGAGAAGCGTCAAGCCTCTCGTCCTGTCCGATTTACTCCGTTGTATAAGGTAAGAGCGCCACTTGACGCGCGCGCTTAATCGCCGTCGTTACTTGGCGTTGATGGCGTGCGCAGTTGCCGGTGATGCGCCGGGGAAGAATCTTGCCCCGATCCGTGAGGAACTTTTGCAACCGACCTGTGTCTTTGTAATCGGCTACTTTAATCTGATCCACACAGAACTGGCACACCTTACGACGCTTACCGCCTCGACCTCTTCGCGGCATGCTAATCACTCCTCGTCGCAATGATTGTGCTTCTATTTGATACCGAGTGTCACCCGTTAGAAGGGCAAATCATCATCAGAAATATCAATTGTTTGACTATCATCAGCAAATGGATCGTCTTCAAATCGCTGAGACTTGGCAGGCTCTGCCTGTCTGTTATCTGAACTGGTCCCTGAGCCCGACGGCTTCTGTTGGGAGCCATACATGGTGCCAGAGTTCTGTGGATCACCCCGGTCAAGAAAGCGGACTGACTCCGCCACCACTTCTGCGATTTTGACTTTTTGACCCTCTCGATTTTCAAAGCTTCTAATTTGCAGTCTGCCATCTACGGCCGCTTGTCGACCTTTGTGGAGATATTGAGCGCAAATCTCAGCTTGTTTCTGCCACACAACGATAGGGACGAAATCTGTTTCCCTCTCCCCGTTCTGGTTAGCCCGCATACGGTCCACAGCCAGTGTGAAGTTTGCCACAGCTGTCCCGCTGTTGGTGTAGCGAAGGTCAGGATCCTGCGTAAGTCTACCAATTAAAACAATCCGATTCAGCATACTACCCCTCCAGACGAATCTATTCGCCCAAACGTACCGTGAGATACCGAAGAATGCTGTCTTCAATTCTCATGATACGTTCCAGCTCCTTCGTAAAGTCGGTATCCGCTGTGTATTGCATCAGCACATAGTAACCCTCACGGTATTTATCAATCTCGTATGCTAATCGGCGTTTGCCCATTTCCTGGAGCTCGTCGATTTGGCCTTCGTGCTCCGTTACGAGGGATTGATATTTTTCCACCAGCTCAGCCGTTTGCTCGGCCTCGAGATCCGGTTTGAGGACATACATGGTCTCATACTGGCGCATCCCTGTCACCTCCTTCTGGTCTATGGCCCTGCCACTTTAGCAGAGCAAGGATCGGCGCGATTATAAGTGTTTAAAACGTGCCAATGCAAAATGATACCACAGGCGCATACATTGTACAACTTAAAAATGATTTTGCCCGTATAAGGACAGTGTAAACTAGGCAATCGGCCCTTTCACTGCAAGCTATTTTCATAGGGCTGCCGCAGCCCAGTGACAGGTCAATGTGAACGTGGCCGGATGGTGAAGACCTAGAACTGCAAGTTCATGGATTTGAGTGTATAAGTGAAGTACTGACCGATTCTAGACAGCGATTCTAGACATTGAAACGAAAATGCATCACGTCGCCGTCCTGGACGACATAGTCTTTGCCTTCTAGTCGAAGTTTACCTGAGTCCCGTGCAGCTGCATAAGATCCGGTAGTAATGAGGTCTTCATAGGCCACTACTTCTGCGCGAATGAAGCCTTTTTCGAAGTCACTGTGTATTTTCCCGGCCGCTTGGGGAGCTTTGGTTCCTGTCTCAATGGTCCAAGCACGAACCTCCGGCTCTCCTGCCGTAAAATACGTGGAGAGACCGAGCAACTGATAAGCAGACTTAATGAGCCTGTCCAATCCTGATTCCTTCAGACCTAGGTCCCTCAAAAAGGACAACTTGTCCTCTACATCGAGCTCCGCTATCTCTGCTTCTACCTGTGCACTGACAACCACAATTTCAGCTTGTTGTTCTCTGGCTCTCTCTTTGACTTTAGCCACGTGAGGATTATCGTCTGAAGCTTGAAGGCTTCCTTCACCTACGTTCGCAACGTACAAAATTGGCTTCAATGTCAACAAGGGCAAGTCCCGCAAAAACTCAAGCTCATCCTCGCTAATTTCAAGTGAACGGGCTGCGCTTCCGTCAGATAGCGTTGCTTCCAAGCGTTCTAGAAATTCAGCCTCGATTCGATACTTTTTGTCTCCAGACTTCATGTTTTTCCGCGTTCTGTCCAGTCGCCGCTGAACTGATTCCAAATCTGAAAGCACCAATTCCAATTCAATTGTCTCAATGTCTCGAATTGGGTCGACAGACCCGGAAACATGGGTTACCTCTCCGTCTTCAAAACATCGGACAACGTGGATCACCGCGTCGACTTCGCGGATGTGTCCTAGAAATTTGTTGCCAAGGCCCTCCCCTTTGCTAGCACCTGCAACTAGGCCTGCAATATCCACAAATTCAAAGGTAGTGGGAACTATTTTTTTGGGGTGGACGATGTCGGCGAGACCTGTAAGGCGGGCATCTGGGACTTCTACAACACCCACGTTGGGGTCAATTGTGCAAAATGGATAATTGGCTGCCTCGGCGCCTGCGTTTGTAATGGCATTGAACAGCGTAGATTTCCCTACATTCGGGAGTCCAACGATTCCTGCTTGTAATGGCATAAAGTCACCTCTCTGATCTCTCCTGCAGCCTTCATTATAGCAATCCGGTTGAGTGAAACAATAACGGAGAGTGCAAATTCATTAGCTATTGCATGAGTGTTGTACATATGATGGAGTAATCGCATGTGAACTGGTCAGGCACTCCTGCAGCAGAGTGTGTTAGACTGGTAAAAAGCTTGGATTTGGGTAAGAATTATTATAAAAGGGGGGATCGGCCATGTTGAAACGTCTCCTGAGACGACTTAGACGCCGCAAACTTGTCACACGCGGACTGGCCGTCGAGTTGTACCCGAACAAGCGACGCGAGTCGCCATCACGTCATATGTCATCATGCGCTTAGCACCGTTATTGGTGCGGATGAGCCTTCCACTGTGGAGGGCTCGTTTTGTGACAGTGAAGTCGAAAAGCGGCTTTAGAAAAGCGGCTTTAATGGAAGAGAAAAGTGTTTCCCGTGAAACAAAGAATGCCACAGTTGCCGGTGCCCAACCTGTTTTGTTTGGCCTCTTTCATCTTCTCTCTCATTTCAGTATGGCGCAGCATGTTGGCTGTGATATCGTTTAGGGTGCAGATTGCAGTGAAATGTATCTGTTTAGGCTGTCGGCTTTGTGTCATCCGACAATTTCTTCTTAACGATGCGATTGAAACGTGAACGCGGAATGAGGACACTATGACCGCACGCCTCACACTTTACCCGAATGTCCATTCCCAATCTGATGATAAGCCAGCGGTTTCCACCGCAGGCATGAGGTTTTTTCAGTTGGACGACATCGTTCAACTCGTAACTGTCCCCTGCCATTCGCACATCCCATCTCCCTGCCAGCGGTTTTTGTATGCACTATAGCATACGCTCTGTAAGCCGGAAAGACCAGACAGAAGTATCTCCACAGAGTCCCTGCATCAAGTGATGCGAGATAACCTAAGTTGCCAATTAGTTCTTGTCGTCTACGCACGTGCGGCGGACAATGGAACTGTTAGGTATACAACTGAAGCAATGTGAGCAGCCTGCCAGTCAGGTGTGCTAGCAGAGATTGGGACAAAAGCCCTTGTAGAATTGAGAAGTCTTTGATCCAGGCGAGGTTGCCAACAGTCTCTACGGTCAAAAGTGTGAGGTAGACAGCGCTTATGAGACCTAACAGCATGCTCGATGGAATCCATTTCGTCGGAACGACCGGCGGGGCGAGGTCCCATAAGGCTGATACAAGTTGTCCAAGAATAACAAATACCAGAAAGACGGAACCCGTTATCGCAAAGAACAGCATGCTTTTTAGAACTGAATGGGCAATCCATTGGACCGGGATGTGTCCGCCAGTCCATGCAGATTGCGGCGGTAAAAAGTGTCCGATGACAACGGACTGCGCCCTGGTGTTCACGTGTTCTCGCAGCCAATGGAATACTTGACTAGACACTGGCGTAAGGGTGTTTTCCAACCATCCTGAAATGTTATACGCAGTGACTGCGGAGATAAATATCCCGATGGTGTACAGTAGTGCCCTCCACCGCGGCCTCGTTCCAATCCAAATCAACACCCAGGCAAGTTCCGCCACACACAGCATGTCAATCATGTCCCCGCCCCCGCTTCTAGCTTTTCACTTCTTGCTTGTCTATACAGGTATATTTCAGACTAGCTCTACGTATACTGGGAATATTCCGCGATAGGAGGATTCCCTTTGTTCGGAAGCTTAACGAGTTTCACACGTGAGTTTAATGGGCCTTTGCGTGTACCGTACGATGCAGACGACGCTGTAAGACAGTTGTCGTCCGGTTTGACTCAGGTATTTCGAAGCTGCTCTGGAAGGCCAATCGTCATTGTTTGCGTAGGTACAGACAGGTCAACTGGGGACGTGTTTGGTCCAATCATCGGGGCCAGATTACAAGAGAATTTGAACCATCCACGCATTTCGATTTACGGGACACTGGACAACCCTGTTCATGCGGTCAACTTAAGCACAAAACTAGAGGACATTCATCACATCCATAAATCCTCTAATCCGGTTCTAATAGCTATTGATGCCTGTTTGGGAAACTTTGAGCACGTGGGACAAATTGTGTTGGAAAAGGGGCCCCTTAGACCTGGTGCTGGAGTCAAAAAGACACTGCCTGAATTCGGGAGTTACACAATTACGGGTGTAGTGAATGTGGCAGGTTTTATGGAATACTTTGTACTTCAAAATACACGGCTGGGAATTGTAATGAAAATGACGGAAGTCGTGGTGGAAGCTTTGTTAGACAGTATACGATTGTGGGTGCCAAGAGCGACTGACCAACAGCCGGCACGTGAGCGAAAATTATAGAAAATGCGGGCACTACGAGTGCCCGCACAATAACCTGACATATCCGTTATATGAAAAACAAATGCTTCTGGGATTGAGAGCGTCTGAGGGATTTTACCTCTCGACGGTTTGTGCCTCTCTCCCTTGTACCAATTGTTCCTCTTCTGCTGTAAGGGCATATGTCGACTCTCCTGATACGATAGGCTTGCCGTAGGTTCTGGACTCTTCTCGCCCATATATCGAAGAAAGCACAACTCCGTTTTTCTCATCATCCAAGAGTGCTACTGAGTAGCTCAAATCACTGCCTGTGTCAGAGAAGGCATTGTACCTCAACATTTTCGCTGTTGAGACCTTCTTGTGAAGTTTGCCTTCTAGCGAATCCAATTGTGATTCCATCTGTGCCAAGCTCTGCCGCAGCTCCTCCACCTGATTTAAAGTTTGACTGTACACTTCTTCTAAATCTGCAGTGGAGTGAATTTTCTTCCATCGCTTGAATTTTCGCCGAAGGCCCGACGAAGAAGCCAGGGACAGAAGCGCCAGTATAAGAGAAAGCAGTGCCCCAAGTGCTACAACTGCTGCAAATATGTTTTGTGGTGTCCATTGAATTGTCATTAAGTACTGTCCCTCCAGACCTCTATTCTCTCTCAAGGAATAAAATCAAAAGTGAGCCGGAAAGTACAATTGCGCCCATTTAATAACGACTGCAACGACGAGCGCAGGAAGTAGGTTTCCAACGGCAATCTTGCGAATTTCGAACAAATTGAAGCCAATGCCCACGATAAGTAATCCGCCTACGGCTGTGAGACATGCAATAATCGGAGGTGAATTGATGGCGGCACCTGCAAAATATGCGGCAAGTGCAATCAGACCTTCATACAGCACAACAGGAATAGCGGCAAATGATACGCCTATTCCCATGGTCGTTGCAAACACGATTGAGGTAAAGAAATCGAGCAAGGACTTTGCGTATAAGGTCTTGTTGTCACCACTCATTCCGCTTTGAATGGCGCCGACCACAGCTAAGGAACCAACGCAGAAAATGAGGCTTGCTGTCACAAAAGCGTCCGCCATCTGTCCACTTGCCCAAGACTTGGCACGAACCTCCAAATAGTGACCGGCTCTGAGTAACCATCCCTCAATGTCAAGCCACTCACCGATTACGCCACCAACCACCAGACTGATAATAATGATTAGGATATCCTTCTGGTCCGCCAACGCAAAGCCCAGACCAATCAGGATGACAGCCAGTGCAAGTCCATGCATAATTGTGTTTTTCGTATGGGTAGGTATTGCTGGTAACATGAGGCCGATGACGGCACCAGCAACGATGGCGCCGGCGTCCACCAGTACGCCAAGAAGAAACAAACCTTGTTCACCCCTGTTCTGTCCGTTGAACCAATAAATCCATGATGCGGTCTAAGTCATCGTCTGAGAAATACTCAATCTCGATTTTTCCTCTTTTCTTCCCCCTATGGATTTTAACTGAAGTCCCAAGAAACTGCTGAAATTTTTCTTCATAATGCAAATAAGGGTTTTGTTTCGGCGGTTTAGCTGTTTCACGTGAAACAGGTTTATCTTTTTGTTTATAGATTAAGCGTTCCAATTCGCGAACACTATACTCGCCTTTCACCGTCCGATCGGCCAAGTATTGCTGCTGCTCTTCTTCCGCTATCGCCAGTAGAGCCCTGGCGTGTCCCATTGACAGTGTTCCACGTGAAACATGGTCACGAATCCCTTGAGGCAGTTGCAGTAACCTCAACATGTTTGCTACGTGACTCCGGCTCTGCCCCACCCTTTGAGCCAGCTGTTCCTGCGTCAAGTTACACTTGTGGAGAAGATTGGCGTATGCATCCGCAATTTCAATTGCATTCAAGTCTTCCCTCTGAAGATTCTCAATAACGGCAACTTCCATTAACTGAACGTCACTCAAATCGCGAACCACAGCAGGAACACTTGTTAACCCTGTCATTTGTGCTGCTCGATATCTTCTCTCACCAGCAACAATATCATACCCTTTTACGGCACTTCTTCTGACAATCAGCGGCTGAATAATGCCCTGTTCACGGATAGAATCCGCCAACTCCTGCAATTTCTCTTCGTTGAAAGTACGTCGTGGTTGATATGGATTTGGACGAAGATCCGTAACCTCAATGAGAGCAATGTGATCTTCTTCATTCACATCTAACTCAGGGATGAGCGCACTCAACCCTTTTCCTAAGCCACGCTTACTTTTCAACGCGAATCACTTCCCTTGCCAAATCCATGTACGTTTCCGCACCCTTGGACTTAGGATCGTAGTGTTGAACAGGCTGACCGTAGCTAGGCGCCTCACTCAAGCGAACATTTCTAGGAATTACAGTTTGATACACCTTGTCTCGAAAATACTTCTTTACATCCTCAATTACCTGAAGGCCCAAATTCGTCCTAGCATCCAACATTGTTAAAACAACCCCCTCAACCTCAAGGGATGTATTCAGATGCTTCTGTACCAACCGGATGGTATTCAATAACTGACTTAATCCTTCTAAAGCGTAGTACTCACACTGGATTGGAATGAGAATAGAATCCGAAGCTGTGAGGGCATTCACTGTCAAGAGTCCCAACGATGGAGGACAGTCAATGATAATATAGTCGTATTCATTTCGCAGCGACTGAATTGCTCGTCTCAGCCGAACCTCTCTCGATATCGTCGGGACTAACTCAATCTCGGCTCCTGCGAGTTGGATTGTAGCAGGTAATAACGACAAGTTCCGAATTCCAGTGTCGATAATCGCGTCCTTTACTGGAACATCGTTAATGATGACATCATACACACAGTATTTTACATCCGCCTTGTTTACCCCAATCCCGGATGTTGAATTCCCTTGAGGATCCACATCAATTAAGAGAACCTTTTTATCTAGCTCCGCTATCGAAGCAGTTAAATTCACGGCGGTTGTCGTCTTACCGACCCCACCTTTCTGATTCGCGACAGCAATTATTCGACCAGCGGTCACTCAAGTGCCCTCCTTACAGGTAAAGCTGCATACACTAACATCCATTGTACTGCAAAACGAAACAGATTTGATTGTTTCATAGTAGTTTTCATAGACCTTTTTATTTCCACAAAACCAGCACTGAATTCCTGCCATGTAAATCATAAACTACGAGCTAGTAAATCGAAGTACTAGAGAGTATCCGTCAATTTAAATCTTTACCCCGCAATTCGCTTCTACACATAAAAAAAGGGTGGCAAACCACCCCACGCTCACAGATAACTGCAGTTTGGAAAGCGAAACCCTAGTCCTGTCATGAACCAACCAGGCCGTCTCCAAATATAAACTCTTCTTTACTGCGTCGACTTTGGTACCCGAATTACAAACTCATAGTACTCCGAGTCATCCTTCTCTTCACAGTTGACAGTCATCCCGCTTTTCTCAATCATAGACAACGATTCTCGGATTGTATTAACCGCAAGTCTGACATCCTTCGAAAGCCCTTTTCGTCGGGGTCTCTTTTTGTCCTTTTTCCCCTCCAGATTCACCAATGCGTACTTAACTCGTTCTTCCATCGTTTTAACATTCCAATTGTACTCAATACAATTTTTCAGCAGTCCAATTTGCATTTCTTCATTTGGCAATGCTAAAAGCGCCCTCGCATGTCGTTCAGTTATCTCCCGCTTCATCAATGCGTGCTGCACTTCTTCCGGCAAATGAAGCAGTCTTAATTTATTGGCGATCGTCGATTGACCCTTTCCCAATCTCTGCGCCAGACTCTCTTGGGTCAAACCGTGAAGTTCCAACAACTGTTGGTAGGCCGCGGCTTCCTCAACCGGTGTCAGCCCCTCCCTCTGCAAGTTCTCAATTAAAGCTGCCGACGCTGTCTGAGCATCGTTCATCTCCTTCACAATCGCAGGAACCACTGTCCACCCAAGAAATTTCGCCGCTCGCCACCGTCTTTCACCTGCAATCAGCTCATAATGCCCATTCCGACGCCGCACTACGATTGGCTGAATCATCCCATGCGTCTGAATCGTTCGGGCAAGCTCTTGGATGGCATCTTCGTTAAAAATCGTGCGCGGCTGAAAAGGGTTTGAATAGATTTCCTCTACGTTAATGCTCACGACATTTGTATCACCATCACTTTGCCCATCGCGAATGCCGACAATCTTACCCCAAGCCTCTCGCATTTGTTACCCCTCGATTCGTTTCTGATAAATTACTCTGATACTTGACGCAACCCATCAGCATCGTTCTACCAACCTTGGCAGATTTCTTTACACTACTTTTCCAAATTCCGCTGTTCTTCGCTATATTCGACTTCAACTTTTATATTGCAGAATCCTTCTTCGACGACAAAGCTTCTAACATTTCGCCACAACATGACAGAATGTACCGTCTCTGCCGTTTCATTAAAGCGGTTGCTTCTGAGGTACCCCGGCCCTTCTTGGATATTTCGCCGCAGTCAACTTGTCCACTTGTATCACAATCAGGGTACGGCTCCCCATCTCTCTTGGTAATGCAACTGCTTCAGAAGAAACTACTCTCGCATTTAGTTCATTCAACGCATGTCTGGCATCAGTTATCTCATTTCCGACATCAGGACCTTTGTAGGCAACCACATGCCCGCCGGGCCGTGCAAAGGGGACCAGTAGTTCCGATAAAACATTTAATTTGGCCACAGCTCTCGCCAACACAATATCGTACTGGTTGCGATGCGGTTTCTGACGAGCAAATTCTTCAGACCTCGCATGAAAAATCTCTATATTATTCAAGTGCAATTCATCTCGCACGGCTTCAAGAAACTTCGTTCGCTTGTTTAAAGAGTCGCACAGTGTCACACTTATGTCCGGTCTGCAGATAGCCAGAGGGAGCCCCGGCAGGCCAGCTCCTGTCCCCACATCAATGATGCGCCTGATTGGCTCTTCTGGGTCTGTAAAGATATCAATATCAAGCACACTCAAACTATCCCAAAAGTGCTTTATAAATACATCGTCTCGTCCAACGATGGCCGTCAAGTTCATACGCTCGTTCCATTCCATCAGCATCTCGTAGTAGCGGATGAGCGCCCCTCTTTGGGACACCGTCGCAAATCTCGCCAGTAACTCTTCCACGGACTCAATCATTTGCTGCCCTTCTCCTCGTATTCTCTAGGTACACTAATAGAATGGAGATATCTGCCGGTGTCACACCGGGTATCCGAGATGCTTGACCCACCGTCCGTGGTTTCACATCGTTTAACTTCTCCCTGGATTCAATGGACAAGCTTGGCAGGTCATTGAAATCTAAACCCGTTGGAATTAGTTTTTCTTCCAGTCGCTTTTGCCGGTCAATTTCCTGTTGTTGCTTTTGAATATACCCGTGGTACTTCGTCTGAATTACTACCTGCTCTACAACATCCTTCGCTAAGTCAGCACTATCGCTTGGAATTGTCGGGTCCATTTCCCGAATATGCTCGTACTCCACTTCAGGACGTCTTAAGAGTTGGTCCAATGTCGCCGCTTCAGCCAACTGCTGCGATTTTGCCTTAGAAAGAACGGGATTAGCCCGTTCAGGCTGTACCCTTACTCCAGCCAAACGCTTCCTTTCCTTCTCAATTGCTTCCCTTTTACTCATCATTCGATCGTACTTCTTATCACTTAATGGTCCCATAGTATGCCCGTATTCCATTAAACGCAGGTCTGCGTTATCATGACGAAGCAGCAAACGATACTCAGCCCTCGACGTCAAAAGCCGGTATGGCTCGCTGGTTCCTTTAGTAACGAGATCGTCAATCATCACGCCAATATACGCGGCCGATCTCGGAAGTACTAAAGGCGGCTGAGACTTTACTTTGCGAGCGGCATTTATCCCTGCCATAATTCCCTGACCAGCCGCCTCTTCGTATCCTGACGTACCATTAATCTGACCAGCAGTGAAGAGACCTTGCACTAGTTTTGATTCGAGGGTCGGCCACAATTGCGTGGGAACAATTGAATCGTATTCAATAGCATACCCGGGACGAAGCATCTCTGCCTGTTCTAACCCTGGTATCGTCCTCAACACGCCCAACTGAACATCTTCCGGAAGACTCGTGGACATTCCCTGAACATACCACTCGGCGGTTCCGTTTCCTTCCGGTTCAAGAAAAATTTGATGAGACGGCCGATCTCTAAAACGGACAATTTTGTCTTCGATGGACGGACAATAGCGCGGACCCTTACCCTGTATCTCACCCGAAAACATAGGTGCCCGATGGAGATTCTCCATTATTAAGGAATGTGAATTCTCATTTGTATATGTCAGCCAACAGGGAACTTGATCTCTCGGTGGAATATCTGTATCGAAAGAAAAATGTTGCGGTTCTGGGTCGCCAGGCTGTGCTGCCAAATCATCGAACCGAATCGAATTTCGATTGATCCGCGGCGGAGTTCCAGTCTTGAAGCGTACCATCTGAAAACCCAAGTCTAGCAGCGAATCTGTGAGTTTAACTGCCGGCATTTGCCCGTTCGGTCCGCTCTCATAGGATACGTCTCCAATAAAGACCTTTCCTCGGAGATACGTACCCGTCGTCAGCACCACAGACTTGCCGTGGTATTCTACACCAGATTTCGTAACAATGCCCTTAACGCTTCCCCCGTGAGTCAAAATCTCGTCAACCATTCCCTGTTTCAAATCCAGACTTGGCTGTGTTTCCAGAGTGTACTTCATACTCAACCCGTACATTGTCTTGTCCGACTGTGCACGCAGCGCTTGAACCGCAGGCCCCTTACCCGTATTTAGCATCCTCATCTGCAAATATGTCTTGTCCGTATTACGCGCCATTTCACCGCCCAAGGCATCTATTTCTCGCACCACAACCCCTTTGGCTGGACCCCCTATTGACGGATTGCAAGGCATATACGCAATCGTATCCAAATTGATTGTAATAAGAAGTGTTTTGCACCCAATCCTCGCTGACGCCAAAGCGGCCTCAACTCCTGCGTGACCCGCACCTATCACAATCACTTCGTACTCACCGCCAACAAACCGCAACGCTATCACTCCTTAACTCTTGATGTGTTCGTTCTCTATTTTCCGAGACAAAATCGCGAAAAGATTTCGTCCAATAGTTCTTCTCCGACTTCTTCACCTACAACCAATCCCAAACTAGCATAGGCCGATTGCAACTGAACTGCAATCATGTCCAGCGTTACACCCATTTGTGCGGCCGCTACCGCCTCTTGCAGTTCCGACTCAGCATCCTCAAGCAACCTTTTTTGCCTAGCGTTCGCCATATAGGTCAAGTCAGCCGCCTCAACGCTCCCGCCGAGTACCAAACGCTCCATTTCATCCTCCAAAGCTCCTAAACCATCGTGTTCTTTTGCAGAAATCTTCACAACAGCGCTGTCTCCCGCCAACCCGCGCAAACTCCCCTCATCCACGGCTTGCGGCAAGTCAGACTTGTTCACAACAATAATGCGATGAAGTTTCCTTGTCTCACTTAACAATAATAAATCATCCTGTTGCAACGGTTCATTACCATTTATCAGTACAAATACCAGTTCAGCCGTCTCCAAGAATTCTCTCGATTTTGTTACGCCAATCTGCTCAACCACGTCCTCGGTTTCACGAATCCCGGCAGTATCTATCAAGCGGAAGGGAATGCCTCTTACATTTACGTACTCCTCCAACACATCTCTTGTGGTACCGGGGAGTTCTGTTACAATCGCACGATCACGGCGAAGCAGCGCATTTAACAACGAAGACTTCCCTACATTCGGGCGGCCCAGGATTGCAGTCGCTACACCTTCCCGCAAAACCTGACCTATCCTGGCAGACTTGATAAGCTCCCTTATGTTACTTCCCAATCTGGTTCCTACTTCTACAACCTGCGCGCAGGCAACGCTTTCTACATCGTGCTCAGGATAATCAATTGTTACCTCTACCTGTGCCTGCAGCGTCAGTAACTCTCTCCTCATCGCACCCACACTGTCACTCAAATATCCCCTGACTTGACTGAGTGCACTCTGGGTTGCCTTATCGGTTTTGGAGCGAATTAAATCCATTACCGCTTCTGCCTGCGATAAATCGATGCGCCCATTCAGGAAAGCCCTCTTTGTGAATTCTCCTGGTTCTGCAGTTCTTGCTCCCGCTTTTAGTGTGCACTCCAGAACCTTCTGAAGTACCTGGATGCCGCCGTGTACTTGAAACTCCGCCACATCTTCAGCTGTATAGCTGTGAGGTCCCGGCATCCATAGAAGAATACACTCATCTATGACCTCTTGTGTCCAGGGATCGACTATCAAACCATATTTAAATTGTCGCTTTGATACCTCTACTCCTACGTTCGAAGGTGTCCTAAAAATACTCTTCACCACTCGACTCGCATCACTTCCGCTCACGCGAACAATTCCCACAGAAGCCTCGCCAAGAGCAGTCGCGACTGCAGCAATTGTATCTGCCTCTGCAATAGCCACACCTCTACACCTCTCTATATAAACTACAACCCTTCTCTCAGAGAAGGGCCGTACGAATCATCTATCTCACTTTATTAATTCAATTCTGCCTTTTCCCGCGACTTAAATCTAGTTCTATTTCTAGGATGGTCTGATACCCAAAGATGGTCTGCTTCGCCTCCGGCCGCTTACACTTCCTACGCTCGAGTTTACCACCGGAATGACAACTACCTTACGCTGGGGATCCACACCTTCACTGGTTGTCGTAACGTCATCTCGCCCTTGCAAATAAGTGTGAACCAATTTCCTATCAACCGCCGTCATTGGTTCCAGTCCAACCGACCGTCGACTGCGCACAGCTCTTTGAGCAGCTCGTTCTGCAAGTCGTACAATGCTTTCCTTATGCCGCTCCCGATAACCACCTGCGTCAACCGTAAAGCGAATGTGACCATCCAAATTCTCTTGATTCGCAACGATATTCACCAAATACTGCAGAGAATCCAATGTAGCTCCGTGCCTCCCAATAACAACAGGCATATCTGATTCGGAGCATTGAACATTCAACACCTGCTCTTTCTCGCTGCCAGTCTCTGCTTTGAGCAATCGAACTCTGCCTTCAATCCCCATCTTGCGCAGGGTTTCCATCAAAAATTCACGAGCTGTATCCTCTGGAGACAATGATACGGACACCTCAACCTCAGCGCCTCTACCGCCGATGATACCAAACAGCCCTCTCGAAGGTTCTTGCAGGACTTTAATGCTTGCCTGCGTGCGAGATACACCCAACTTCACTAAGGCTGAAGTAACAGCCTCCTCGACGGTCCGGCCTGTTGAGACGACACGTTTCATACTGAATCCCCCTCTTGAATTTGAAAGGAAATCCGGATTATCTTTGTCTTATCCAGAAAGTTGCTGTTATTAAACAAACCCTTGTGACACAATATTAATTAGCAGCACGGTTTTATTCCTCAACTTTTTCATACTGCTCCGCATCAATGATACCGTACTCCAGATTACTCCTTTTTACTTCTCTTTTCTAGCGCTGCTTCCCTGCTTTTTCGAGCCGGATGATTTTGCAGACCCCTTGTTTGAGGTGCCAGAGGCACTTGGTGACCCAGAATTTGAAGTAGTCCCTGCTGACGAATCACCGGTCTGTGAAGTGCTCGCTTGTGTTGTCGAAGTCTCTCTCGTACTTTCAGACGCTCCAGTATCACTCTTGGAACCAGAACCGCTGTCACCCGATGATGTACCTTTTGTCCTATTTGACCCGTTCGCCGTACCTTTGCTGTTCTTAGTTCCAGCGCCCTTGCTTCCTGCACTCTTATTGCCTGTGCTCTTGTTGCCCGTGCCCTTGCTTCCTGTATTCTTGTTGCCTGCACTCTTGTTGCTCGTGCTTTTGCTTCTCGTAGACTTGCCGCTCGCATTATTGTTACCTGCTGCTTTTGCCGGGATCTGACCCGCCTTTTTCTTCGTACCGACAGAACCACCGCTACTGCCAGCAGCAACCGTCCCCGCAGCAGCGGCTGTCTGTACAGGCCTAACCTTAACGAAGTAGCCTTGGGCTGCCGTAAAGACGTTCGTGTAAATCCAATACAGTGCCAAACCTGCTGGCATCCTGCTTCCAATGAAAAAGATGAAAACTGGCATAATAAACAGCATCATCTTCTGCTGCGAATCGTTCCCTGTCATCATCACCCGTGAAGACAAATACGTTGTGATGGCTGCCACAATCGGCAGAATATAGGTATGGTCATGGGTGCCTAGTTGAAATATTCCAAGAAAGGTACTGTTATTCAAAGGGACATTTCCTTCAATTGCACCAAACAGAGCATACAAAACCGGCATCTGAATCAGCATCGGGAAACACCCAGCCATTGGATTGACACCGTGTTGCTGCCACAGTTTTGATGTCTCCTGCTGAATCTTCTGGTTGTCACCCTTGTATTTGGCCCTAATCTTTTGTATCTCAGGTTGAATGGCCTGCATTGACCTTGTATGCCTCATCTGCTTGACAAAGAAAGGCAAAACAATGATTCGAACAATCACTGTGACAGCCAGCAGGGCCAGTCCGTAACTACCCCACAAGTGGTGTGCAAAAAAGTCTATTGAATGGGATACAACTTGCAACACGCTGCCCCAGAAGTTATGCGGCCACACTCCGGGCTTGGCGGGATACATTGAATGAATGCCGCACCCTGTCAGTGAAAAAACAAGCACAATACTAGATAACCACAACCACTTTGAACGTTTTTTAGTCTGACTCTGCAAAAAAGTGTCCTCCTACTTCTCTTTGGGAGCTACGGGATCGTATCCCCCAGGATGCCATGGACCGCACTTCACAATACGACGGGTACCAAGCCAGCCGCCGCGCAAAACCCCATAAGTTTTTACAGCTTCCAGAGTGTACTCAGAGCACGTTGGATAGAAACGACAGCGCCCAGGTAGAATTGGGGAAATTATCAGTTGGTAACCACGGATCAAACCCAATACAATCGCTCGAAACATTTACTGTCACTCCCAAGCACAATCATACCATGAACTTTGCCCTGCGTAATAGCTTCATCAAATCCGCGTCAAGCACCTGATATGATTGACCTTTTGCCCTTGTTCGACACACGATTACAATGTCTACACACGGGAATTTATACCGCTTTGATAAATCGTGAAAACACTCTCTTAAAATTCTCTTCAAGCGATTTCTCTCTACAGCATTGCCTACCTTCTTACTCACTGAAAAACCTACACGGAATTCAGACTCACGGTTCCAGTACCAGTATAGAACGAAATGCGAACTTGCTGTAGACTTTCCCCTTCTAAATACTCGTCGGAAGTCACGGTTTTCCTTAAGTCGATGGATTGCCAGCAAGCCGCAATTCTTCCTTTCTATACGCAATTAAAACGGAAACAGACTTTTAATCAAAAAAAGACCACCGGAGTGGCCTCTTATGCTGACAATACCCTTCTACCTCTGCGACGACGAGCGGCCAATACCTTGCGACCATTCTTCGTGCTCATGCGCTTCCGGAAACCATGAACCTTTTTCCGCTTACGCACATTTGGATTATAGGTCGGCTTCATTACGCCACCCCCTTTTTTTCATAAAACACACTAGGCTCCATTATAAGAAGTCTGCCTGTACAAAGTCAACTTTTTTGGCCTGGTAAATTTCCCATACCGTCAGGTATTCGCAAAAGTTCGAGATTTTTCACAAAAAATCGGCGTCTTAGCCCCAGGAACAAATCTGCAACTATTCTTTACTTATCCACAAAAACAACATAACGCGTCCGAAAAATGTACTTATAGAAAGAAAGTTATGCACATGTGAATAAACAAACCCCCAGCCTGTTCATCTCACAAATGAGAAGTCTGTGAAATTGTGGACAATTCGTCTGATTCATTGCCTATTATCGACAGAATCTGATATGATTAGACTTGCTCTTATAGACGGAATCTGTGAATAAGTTGATTTTTCCACAACGTTACCCACAAGCTGTGGATAACTCATTCCACACCCTATGTATATGTTAATTATTTATCCACACGTTGTTAACAACTTTGTGTTGATCCGTGTATAACTCAATTCTTTCCTTATCCATTCTTTCTTCAGGGGGTTCATTTTAACC